>JBAXIP010000146.1:0-5045 GCA_037138315.1 Actinomycetes bacterium | reverse complement strand
ATCAGCACCGCGAATATTCCTCTTCTGTTTATCGGTCGCGCAATAGACGGCATAACAGGCGGAAACCAAGCAGTTGCTCAAGCAGCAATTGGCGATGTGAGCACTAACGAAAATCGTGCCAAGAACTTTGGAATGATTGGAGCCGCATTTGGTCTTGGATTTATCTTGGGGCCATATATCGGCGGTCGATTAAGCGGCCCGAATAAAAGTTTCTACGGACTATTCCACACTCCAAGTTGGTTCAGCGCAACAACACCTTTTTGGTTTGCAACAATTTTGTCACTGTGTAACTGTGGCTTGATCTTGGCCTTATTCCCAGAAACTTTGAAGCAAAAAGTTCATAATGGGCGACTTCACTTTGGTAAAGCAGTGAGCAACGTTGTTGATGGATTCAAGTCAGATCGTTTGCGAGTCGTTTTAGGATCTGCATTTTTGTTCAATGCTGGTTTCACATTTTTCACCACATTCTTCGGGGTATATCTACGTAACAACTTCGGCTTCGACGAAGGAAAGACTGGCGACTACTTCGCAATCGTTGGACTCTTTATTGCTTTCTCGCAAGCAGTCTTGGTCGGTCGGATAGCAAAGACTCTTGCTGACTGGAAGGTGCTTCGTTTCAGTTTGTTCGGCACGAGTCTGGTGATGTTCATTTATTTCATAAGCCCAACCGACACCACGTTGTGGCTGTACATGACTATTCCTGTTTTCACTTTCTTTAATGGTTTGTCGATGGCAAACATGGGAAGTCTGGTTAGCCGTTCCGCTGAAATGGGTCGTCAGGGTGAAGCAATGGGCATTTACAGCAGCGTGCAGAGCTTGGCCCAAGTGCCCGCGTCGGTATTGGTTGGCTACATCGCCACCAGTATCACGTCGGCAACCCCACTGGTTGTGTCCGGTAGTTGTATTGCCGCTGGCGGGTTGCTCTTCTTGCTTGCATTTAAACCGAAGTACGTCAGCAGCACTCCTGCTGCTCCAGGTTCTGCGCCCGTCCACTAATGGCTCGGTTACTTTCACTTGCTGCTGGGGTGCAACTCGATGTTGCACCAGTTGACATGGCGACAGTTGCGCACGATGCAGGTTGGCCCGCAGTTGGTATTTGGTTCGACGGCAAAACATGGACAAATGAAACGTCTCGTGACGTTCGTCAACGTCTCGATGACACTGGAGTCGTTGCCTTAGATATTGAACCCATCATTCCTTCAGAAGATGGAAACGATTTTGCTGAACAATTGATTGAGGCAGCTGCAATCATCGGTGCTCGACATATTTTGTTTACGAGTCGTTTGAAGGATCAAGGCAGAACAACTGATCGTTATCAACAAGTGTGTGAGATGGCTCTTCCACACGGAATCAAAGTTGTTTGTGAGTTCTTGCCTATTTTTCCATTGAACTCTCTGCCAATGGCAAAAGAAATTGTCACATCGTCTGCCGCGTCAAACGGGGGAGTGCTCATTGACAATTTGCACTTATCACGATCGGGAGCATCGGTTGAAGATGTTCGGGCAATGCCAACTGAACTCTTTCCGTATCTTCAGATTTGTGACGCACCTGCGCAGCGCCCAGCCGACTTTGGCGGGTTGCTTGATGAGGCTCTCAATGGTCGACTTTGTCCTGGCGAAGGATCGTTACCAATTGCCGAATTGTTGCGAGCGGTCCCAGCGGTCCCGTTGTCTTTTGAAGTTCGCTCAAAATTTTTGCGAGACATCAATGACCCGGTGGAGCGAGCGAAGTATTTGTTGAAATTTGCCCAACAAACGTGTGGCGATCTTTAGTCAACGAATAGAACGCGCAAAATAGATTTCAGAGTGAGGTCGTCCCATGCTCGTCGATCTAATTGGGGAGAGCCTGCTTCTATAAATACTCGACTGTTGATAAGTCCGAGTATCCAATATGCCGTCGCCAAAGTATCGAGAGTTGGTTCTACCCAACTATTTTCTTTAGCTCGCTCGAGGGCAACCTGAAAACCAAGGCACATACTGTTGTGGCTCTCGGTTAATGCAGTCGTTAGTTCGCGCCGACCATACGCCGACCCAAAAACTCCTTGACGACTTTGGCGGATTGCCGAATTGATGGGAGCAATCTCTGATCTGACCATGCGAATCACGACAGCACGGAAATCTTCTTTTGTTTTAGATATTGCCGTCGCAACATCGAATTCTTCGATCATGGTGGCGAGACCACGCACGTAACGTTCAATTTGTGCAGCTCTAATCAGTGAATCGCGGTTGCCAAACAAATGAAAAAGCGTTGTGACGGCAACGCCTACATGTTTGGCAATATCGACAACACGTACGCCATCTTCGCCGTCAGTTTCGATAACAGCAATCGTGCGATTGAGCATGTCGCGGGCAGTGGTGTCTAATTGCATTGTTCTACTAGTTCACTCGGTTCGGTCGGGTGTGAAGTAATCGGAGAGGGCAAAGTCGGAGGGTTGATCAAAAAATGAGCGAATACGGACCAAAAGTCCCGATTCGTCGACAATGAAAATCTCAATACTGCGAATTGTCACCTTTTGGCCGTTGAGATCACCTTCGTTGCGCATGAGGACAGCAGCCTCGTTGCCAGCCGCGACGACGTATTCGGGGTGCAGAGTCCACCGGCGCCCTGGTTTGAATGACCGGTCCCATGATTTGTACACCGCGTCGACTCCGACTTTCTCGGGCGTGCCCACCGGATCTTCAAAAACCATCTTCGGAGAAAACAGTTTGATCCACGACTCGCGATCGATGGCATTCCACAATGCGACGTGAGATTGAACTGCGAGTTGAACCGGTGTCGTAGCCATCTGTTCGTCTTCTCCTATGGTGCAGGAGCAAAGAAGTCGCCAACAACAGCGCGTGTTCGCTCAAGTGAAACATTGAGTTCGGCCTTAATGTCGTCAGGTACTGAGGGGTCAGCAAGATCGCCCAGGATCGGCCGAACCACAACCCCATTCTTTTTGTCAACCCAAGTCGGATACACAACTGGTTTGTCGACTACGACTGAACCATCGGGGTTAAGCGTGATATTGGTGGTGACGATCATGCCGTCTTGAGTGTTTGGAGTGAATGCATTAGTTGTTGGCAGATAGCTAATGAGGTTGCTTAATCCAAAGACCGTCCACACCCCATTCACTTGTTCAATCTTTTGCACGACATGAGCATGATGGCCAATCACTAGATCAATCAGTCCAGATTTGGTAATTGCATCGGCATTACTTAACTGAAAATCACTCAGATCGGTTTGAGTTTCGCGTCCCCAATGCATGCTGACGATGACGACGTTTGCTCCCATGTCGCGAGCCTTTTGAGCATCGGCGATAATGCGGGCTGGATCAATGAGTGCTGAACGCCAAGTTTCGCCGTTGGGCGCAGGTATGTCATTGAAACCAAATGTGTACGACAGGTGGGTGACCTTGATGCCTTTGACATCGAATACTTTCGGCTCAATCTCTTCGGGCGTGCGTGCCATGCCGGCGTGACCGAGCCCCAGCGCATCAAATTCGTTGAGAGTTGCCTCAATACCTTTGACACCGTTATCAAATGTGTGGTTGCTCGCGTTTGAACAACGATCAAAACCCATCGCTTTGATAGCCCAAGCAATTTCGGTAGGGGCCGAGTACAGGGGATTGGTTGTGGGCTTTTCTCCAAGAGCCACCAACGGAACTTCTAAATGACAGATCGCAAGATCGACGCCTTCTATGAGCGGTTTGACGCGAGCGAACATTGGGGTGAAGTCATAACCAGAACCACCAGCGTTGGCCGTTGCGGCTTTCCAGACTTGGCTATGAATCAAGATGTCGCCGGCAAAGGCGAGACTCATGGTGACTGGCGCGGGAACGACGGTCGTGGTGTCTGCTGGCAAAGTCGTTGTTTCAGCAATTGGAGCGGTGGTGGTCGCCGCTCGAGCATCAGACGAAGTTGTGGCGGTCAAATTACCCTTCCCGCAAGCCGTCAACGTGAGGCCCATGAGAACTGCGGCGACAGGTGCGAGGCGGCGAAAGTTCACACGGTGAGTTTAGTGATGAACTAGTACTTGACGGGCATGCTGTGAATGCCAGCGATGAAACTGCTGTGCATCCGTTCGAATTCGCCGTCAGATCTAATATTTGGCATCAGCGTTAATAGTTCTTTGAACATCACTGCAAGTTCAACTCGAGCGACATGCATCCCAAGACATAGGTGTGGGCCACCAGCACCAAATGCGACATGCGGGTTGGGATCGCGGGTGATGTCAAAAGTATTTGGACTTTCGAAAATGTCTTCATCGCGATTGGCCGAGCCATAGAACATCACGACACGTTCGCCGGCCTTAATGCGTTGTCCTCGAATAGTTGTGTCTTCCATGACGGTTCTTTTGAAATGTGAAACCGGGCTAGTGAAGCGCAACATTTCTTCGATTGTGGTTGCAAGGTGACCATCGAGATTTGACATCAACTTGTCTCGTTGATCGGGATGTTCAAACAACAGTTGTAATCCCGCGGCGAGCAAGTTGCGAGTTGTGTCTCCGCCAGCGTTGACGAGCAACAAGAAAAACCACTGGAAGTCTTCATCGGTGAGCCGATCACCGTCTACTTCGGCATTCACTAAAATGGTTGCGAGGTCGTCGCCTGGTGTCTGACGTTTGATCGTTGCGACAGATTGTCCGTACGCGAGCATCTCACCGACTGCAGCCATTTTGACTTCGGGAGGAGCAACTGCATCATCGTTGGTATGCATGATTTCGGTGAGGTTGTACAAACGCTCGCCGTCTTCACGAGGCATACCCATTAATTCGGCAATTAATCCGGACGGCAATCGTCCAGCAATTTCACTCATGAAGTCGCACGAACCTTTTTGCATGGCTGCATCCAAGATTTCGCGGGCGAGTTCTTCAATGCGTGGACGAAGTAGTGGTGCATTCTTTGGAGTGAAACCACGCGAGACCAACAACTTAAATCGGTCGTGTTGGGGCGGGTCCATATTGAGCATCATCAAACGTTGTGCGTATAAGCCCATCGGATCGGGATCGGGCAACATGACTCCGGTTTCGTATGAACTGAAAATTTTGGGAGTCCGACTGATGGC
>JBAXIP010000145.1:0-5095 GCA_037138315.1 Actinomycetes bacterium | reverse complement strand
ACAACATTGGGGACCATGACCCATTCGGCACCATCCACAAAATTGGCCCACATCCAGTCGGTGAGTTGTTGTGGATTGATACCGGCAATGAGACACAAGTTGCCGATAATCATGAGTCGTTGAATGTGATGTGCGTACGCATGTGAATTGATCTCGGACATAGTCTGCGAGACACATTGCATCTTCGTTTGCGCATCACCAGTAAATAGCGGCGGTAGATCGCGAGTTGCTCCAAGTTTGTTGAGCTCGGCGTAGTCGGGCATCCATGCCCAATAGAGACCCCAAACATATTCGCGCCAGCCGATGACTTGCCGAATGAAACCTTCGGCTGAAGCAATATCTACTTTCCCTTGGCGATAAGCATTTTGAACTGCATCACACACTTCGGATGGTCGCAGTAACCCGATGTTGAGATACGGGGACAACAGCGAATGGGCTACGTGCCAACTACTTATCAACATGGCGTCTTCGTGAGGACCAAAGGTGGGTAAAACATTTTCAATGAAGTGATTGAGTCGCTTCAGGGCGTCGTGACGGCTGGTTGCCCAAAGACCGGTTGGTGATTGGCCGACACAATGATCGCGGAGTTCGTCAATGACCTGGTGGTCGATGTCATCAAGTTCGCTTGTCACCGGAGCAGGCCATTGATTTTTGCCATCTTTAGGTGGTGGCAATCGATTCTCAGAATCGTAGTTCCATGTTCCGGTTTCAGGCTCACCATCAGGTGTCATCAAGTAATTGAGTCGTAACCTCTGCCAGCGGTAGAAGTCCTCCATCTTGAATGTTTTACGACGCTCAAGAAGTTGTTCTTTCCAGCCGGCAAAATCTTCGTAGTGGCACAAGAACTGATTACTGCGGACTACTTCACAGTCGTTGTGTCGAACCATCGTGAGCGCTGCGTGACTCGCGGGCTCCATAACTGAAACGCCTATTGGTGAAAATTCGGCGCAGTGGTCTCTCAGGCCTTGAGACAAGGTGGTGGCCTTGCGGTAATCAACGTCAAATCCCGCTTCACGGAGTTCGATAGCGAAACGTCGCATTGAAGTAATCACAAAGTGGGCGCGTTGAATATGCCATTTCTTTGAGCGAACCTTGGCCGAACTTTCAACCATCAAAATGCGGTGACTCTGTGGAGTCGCTTGAGTAATCGCCGCGAATTCACGATTGAGTTGATCACCAAGAATCCAAATTGTTTTCTTCGATTCTTGGATTGAATTGAGCACATCTCTAGTGTGCCTCAAATGTCAATTTCGGGGAATATCGTGCACCGAATTCGCTAGCGGAATAATGCGATCAAGTTGAGTGCGCTTCAAGTAATCAACAATTTTGGGGTTTGAACAGACAACATACATTTGACCGCCGTTCGTGCGGATACGAGACGCAGTTCCGAGCAATACCCCGAGAGCAGCATCATCAAGAACTGTGATTCCGTCTAAATCGAGGGCAAGATGCACGGGGGTTTGATTGATTGCCTTAGTAAGTAGGTCACTCAGAGTTGGCAGTGTCGACATATCAAGGTCGCCAGTGAAACCGATGACGTAAATATCGTCAATCAGGGTGGAGTGGCTCAACAGGTTCACGCCTTTAATCTATCGGTGGTTCAAGGAGCATTGAAAAATGTGATGTGAGTGTTAGATCGGGGACAAAGCGTCCGACCATCGGCAGATCGGTGGCAAGTTCATAAGTTGATGTGACTGTCACCCATTTTTCGCCCACTTTGGTTTCAATATTTATGTCTCGTCCAAATGAAAATTGAGCGACTGTGCGTGCAGTCTCGCTGGGACTTTGCGAAACGGCCGCACTGCGAACTGCATTTCTGGTGGCATTGACGACCTGTACTTGGGTCACCACAATCACCAAGAACTGAGCAATCAGTAGTACGGCGAGCATGACCAGGGGCAGGGTTAGGACGAACTCAACAGTTGCCTGCCCCCGATCACGCTCAGAGCGAAACCTAGAACTACGGAAGTTTTGAGGTGACACTGTCGATGACGCGATCGAAGAGTTGGCCAATCTTTCCAGCCCCACCACCGCCAGTTGCCCAAGCAATAACCAATAGAGCGATGAGGGCTGCTGCAAGCATGACGAGTGCGTATTCGGATGTGGCCTGTCCCGAATCTCGTTTGTAATCGGACGGGTTCGAGAGAGCGAGAACAAAAACATATAGACGTTGACATAGTTGAGTCATGAAAAATCCTTCAAGTGAAGTTGGCGAGGCACTCACACAGAAATGTGGAGTTGCGACAAGGTGCCAGCGATTGTTGGCACGATGATCAAAATGACGAAAGAAGGCAGAATGCACATCACAAGAGGAAGCGAGAGTCGAATAGGAAGTTGTCGAGCTTCAGTTTCAGCACGGCGACGTCGATTGAGTCGGGCTTCATTGCCAAGTTGGAAAAGTAGATTTTCAACGGGAATACCTAGCCGGTCACCAGAAATGAGGACTTCACACATTGATTGACTCACAGCCCCAATCTCGCTCTGGAGCAAACGAATCGCGTCAATGAATCGTTCACCCTCGTCAATACGTTGCGAAGCAGCAATAAAGTTTGGGCGAACAATGCCTGGAGCATGCTGGCCCAAAAAATTGATTCCCTGGGCTGGCGAATAGCCGGCGCGAAGCGCGGCAATGAAGAGGTCGATGCAGTCGGGGAAAGATTCAGTGATTGCTCGTTCTTGTTTTGCAGTGATGCGCTGTTTGGTCCGTTTCCACAAGATGAGCAGACCAACAAGACCAAAAATGATGATCATGAACGCACCATACGTTTGCTCCATGTTCGACCAGCGAAGTTCAGTCCAACACCGATCGTGAGACATGCCCAGCCCAGAGGGGTCGCTAGTAATACATGGCGAACTGCTGGACTGTCACTCAAAATCCATGCTCCACAGACGACCGGTAGCCACGTAATCAGACGTATCGATGCAGTAGCCGTTGCTGCTTGTGTTTGTCGCTCAACCTTGGCCTGCGAACGATCAAGAAGAGTGTCAATCAGACAATCAAGTTGCTGCGCAATATCTCCACCGACTTCGCTCGCAAGAGCAATCACATGTAAGGCCATCATGCAGTCGGCATTTTCGACAGACTCAGACATGTCATCAAGAATTTTGTGACACGCGGTGTTGAGTGCCATACCGCGACTGATCAAGTTGTGAAGTTGAGCGAACAAGTCGCAGGGATGGTGCGAAATAGAAATCTGCAGAGCAGTGGCAAGCGATAAACCTGATCGAGTGTTGCGACTCATTGATGACAATGCATCAATGAGGCTCCTGTTTCCGTAGATGTCATTGTTTGTCAAGCGCCGACGGGTTTGGCGCCGGGCCAAGAACCTGTGGACTTGTGAACTACGCCTCATGATGTTGGTATAGATATTCAAGGCGTGGTTGGTGTGAACCCACGTTGGTGTCCGGCACTATTTTTGCGATATGCGCGACGCAGCGTTTTCCATATGGACGGCGGCTCATATGAATGACAATGTGAATTGCAGAATTCACCATGTGGCGTGCATCTTGCAGTGTCCAACCTGGAGCTGCCTGCATCGTGAGCAAGTCAAGGCGGTGCAAACCGTCTAATGCCGAGTTCGCATGCAGAGTTGCCAAACAGCGCGAATGGCCAGTGTTCATTGCTTGAACCAGCGTAAGTGCTTCAACTCCACGTACTTCTCCGACAATCAATCGATCGGGACGCAGGCGAAGTGCAGATCGTAAAAGGTCATCTAGTGAGACTTGACCTCGACCTTCGGCGGTTGCAACTCGAGATTCAAGGCGTACGGTATGCGGGTGTGAAATGACAAGCTCATGAGTGTCTTCAATAACGATAATGCGTTCGTTTGTTGGTGCATTTTCATCATCACGTGAA
The DNA here is from genome assembly GCA_037138315.1 of Actinomycetes bacterium. Classification (GTDB taxonomy): domain Bacteria; phylum Actinomycetota; class Acidimicrobiia; order Acidimicrobiales; family Ilumatobacteraceae; genus Casp-actino8. Next base: position 1,239 of record JBAXIP010000145.1, on the reverse strand, counting down.
ACGAGTGACGAAACTAAACATGATTTACCAGATCCAGTTGCGCCAGTAATCAAAATATTGTGTTCCGACTGAGTGAGTTCACGCAGTAGTTCTTGAAGAGAATCTCGGTGAAAGTCATCGCAGAAGTCGGTGAGTGGAAAAGTCTGTTGGCGAAATAGTCGAAATGCTGCGGTTGTTCCGTGAACTGCAATTGGGTGTATGACGGCACACACTCTGGTGCCATCGGGAAGTCGGGCGTCAACTATGGGGGAGAGTCGATCGAGTCGCCGGCCAAGCGGAGTGAGAATACGTTCGAGAGCGATTTCAATTTGTCCAGGTTGAAGATCGTCAACCCTCACTAATGCTCCAGATTGTTCAACCCAGACCTCGGTTGCGTTATTGACCAAGATGTCAGTGACGGTTGCATCTAAGAAGTGCTCACTGAGTTGTGGTGGCAAGAGTTGCGGTCTCATGGGCCAACCCCAGGCGTTACGAGTGGCGAAAGCGCAGCATGAAGAGGTGCTGGTAATCGTGATTTGAGAAGACCCGAATCGACACGACGAGAAATATCACTTGAGTACGGGACCTCTGCGGCGCACTTCAGTTTTAAAACTGACTCGACATCGCTTGTTGTCAAAACTCGATCATGTTCTTGAACAACAATGACTCCGGAAAATTTTTGGTCAAGATTGACGGCTCGTCGCAGAGACAAATAGCAGGGGCGTGTCACCATGTAGTGCGTGTGAGCAAGTTTGTTGAAGGCCAGGGGAAGATTGGCTTGGCCAAAATCAATGATGATGTTGTATCCATCTGATTCTTTTTGCATCACTTCTTGAGCGAGATTGGTCCAAGCGGTTGTCGAGAGAATTTCAATAGCAGAACTGCCCGAAGGTGCGAGCTGAAGATTGTCGTTGCAGGTGATCAGAATCTCTTCAAAATCATGATGCGTCATACCGTTGACCCAGTCGCTGAGTCCGACGGGAGGTTCGGGTAAGCCCATAATGGCGGCTTGATCTTCGGCGAGGTCGACGAGAAGTGTGGGGGTCGACGACGAACTCGCAATGGCCAAACTGGCAGCAACAACCGATGTGCCAGAACCGCCTTTAGGTGACGACAAAATGATCAACATGAAACCCCGCAAATAATTAGTTGTGACGGCGAAGTGTGAGCGTGTGCCGAGAGTTTGCGGTGGCTACTCTGAGGAGCGGAGGTGTCCGGGTACCTGGTGGGCTCCGCCGCCTTCAAAGCGGTTGGGACGAG
>JBAXIP010000144.1:0-5134 GCA_037138315.1 Actinomycetes bacterium | reverse complement strand
AAAGCGTGTTGGCGACCGAGGCCTCCACCGGCTCCGGTGATAATTGCAACTTTGCCGTCGTAACCGAGTGCTGACATTGTGACTCCTAAAGATGTGATGGGTGAATGATGTGCTAGGTGATTGGGGGATTTCTATAAAACTGCAGGTCTGACGCTACCCGAGAGACTTCAGGGCGATCTCAGTCAAAGCCTTGTAATCAAGTTTGCCGTTACCGGCGCGCCCAACAGTGGCGATTGAAATGACGCGCTTCGGGGCTTTGTACGCGGCGTGGTGCTGCTTGATGAAGGCGATGAGGTCGGCCTCGACAATTGTTTGGCCGGGTAATGGCTCGACTAAAGCGGTAATAGCTTGCCCAAAGCGTTCGTCAGGAACGCCGACCACTGCAGCATCAGCCACTGTGGGGTGCAGTTTGAGGGCTTCTTCAACTTCTTCGGGGTACACCTTTTCGCCACCAGTGTTAATGCACTGACTGCCACGACCCAACAGTCGAACTGTTCCATCGGCATCGATGCTCGCCCAGTCGCCAGGGATCGACCAACGAACGCCATGAATCACTTGGAAAGTTTTGGCTGACTTCTCGGGGTCTTTGTAATAACCGATTGGAGTGTTTCCTTTGAGCGCAACACGACCGATCTCTTCGCTTCCGGCCTGCACCTCTCGGCCATCTTCGGTGAGGATCTTGGTGTTTGGTCCCAGTTCAAACGACGCAGTTTTTGACTCGCCGGCTGACGAGGTCGTGTTTTGCGCCATGCCAATTGCTTCAGATGAACCAAGTGCATCCACCATGATGAGTCGTTCGCTATGACGCAACAGACCGGCTTTAGTTTCGGCGGCAAACATCACGCCGCTTGAAACGATGACGCGTAACGAAGAGATATCCCAACGACTCGGTTCGGCGTCCAGTGCGCGCAAGATTGGTTTGGCGAAAGCGTCACCAACGATCGACATCGAATTGATTTGGTATCTCTCGATGGTGTCAAGAAGTTCGGTTGGCTCAAACTTTCGGCCGGGCATAGTGACAATGCATCCGGCAACCATCAAGTTGCTCATCGCATTAAACAAACCAGTTCCGTGCATCAACGGTGCTGCAGGCAAATTGCGCGGCCCAGGTTTTGTTGAACGATCACCGATTGGATCTCCTTCAGGAACAGGAGGAAGGCGCTTTTTGTTGGTGCTATCAAGAGTCAGAAAGAGATCTTCTTGGCGCCACATCACGCCTTTGGGCATGCCGGTCGTTCCGCCCGTGTACAGCAACAACAAGTCATCACCAGTTCGGCCCCATGGTCCCGAAACATTTGATGGTCCAGAAACATTTGATGGTCCTGAGACGTTTGTTGATGTTCCTAGGCGAGAGGCTGTTTCGTAATCGGTGGCCCACGTCGGACATGCACCGCTGTGATCATCGACCCACAGCCACAATACGATTCGCGGCACGCGATGACGTAATTGTTCAATCGTTTCAGCAAAGATCCCGTGAAAGACAACTGCAACGACGTCGGCATTGTCCCAGATGTACACCAGCTCATCAGCGGTGTAGCGAAAGTTGGTATTGACTGGTGCAAGACCGGCTTTGAACGTGGCGAACAAACTTTCAAGGTATTGCGGACAGTTGTACATGTATTGCGCAACTTTGTCTTGTTGCTGAACGCCGGCATTGAGAAAACTTTGAGCGATTCCGTTTGCACGCTGGTTGAAATCAGTCCAGGTATAGACGTCATCGTTGAATTGTTGGGCAAGTGCATCAGGAAGTTGTCGAGCGACAGACTCCCAAGCATCGGCAAAATTCCAGGCCTTATTGGATATCGGTGCGGTAGTTGACACAGAGTGCCATCGTAAACGCTGCTTGGTTCAGCCACCGTGTTCGTCGGGCGCAGATTGACATGAATAAGGTCGTGATATGGACTTCCAGTTACCTGCCGTAGATGACCCCCGCCGAATCGTTGTTCGGGACTGGATTACCGCCCACCCGAATCCCTCCGGTCGAGTTTTGGCCGAAGCGGGCTACGTCGCCCCACACTGGCCCGCCCCTTTCGGTTTAGCGGCTGATCCAATTCACCAAATCATCATCGATGACGAACTAGCCAAGGCCGGAATTCGTCGTCCAGCGAACCCCATCGGAATTGGTTGGGCTGGACCAACAATCATGTTTGCGGGTACCGAAGAACAAAAGCAGAAGTACATCTTGCGCTTGTTGTCGGGTGAAGATTTTTGGTGTCAGTTATTTAGTGAACCGAACAGTGGAAGCGACCTCGCCAATTTGGGGACGCGCGCAGTTCGAGATGGCGATGAGTACATCGTGAACGGACAAAAGATTTGGACAAGTGGCGCTCAGCATGCCAAGTACGGAATCTTGATTGCGCGCACAAATCCTGATGCGGCAAAACACAAAGGAGTTTCGTACTTCATTTGTCCGATGGATTTGCCCGGTATTGAAATTCGGCCGATTAAAGAAATGACGGGGGCGAGCACATTCAACGAGGTCTTCTTTACTGATGTGCGAATTCCCGCTGCAAACTTGGTTGGTGAACAAGATGAAGGTTGGCGACTGGCCAAGGTGACACTCGGTAATGAGCGGGTGTCTTTGTCGACTGGTGGCGTGTTGTGGGGGAGTGGTCCCACTGCTCTTGAAATGCTCGACGCTGTTCGTCAGCGTGGTCCAGTCGGCGATCCGGTGATGCGACAACGTTTAGCAACTATCTATACAGAACACATTTTGCTTGACCTGATTCGCATGCGAACTCTTTCGGCTCGATTGCGTGGAGAACAGCCTGGACCTGAGGCCAGTATTCGCAAAGTTTTAGCCGACGAACATGGGCAAAACGTGATGGAAGTTGCCCGCGACTTACTTGGCGCAGAAGGAATGTTGCGGGGTGGCGTCGATAACAGTGAACGTGGAGCTCATAACGGATTAGGTGGTGGAGGGGGTATAGGTTTGCGCGCTCTCGAGCATCCAGGTTGGTTTGATGGCTATATGTTTGCGCGTTCGCTAACGATCGGTGGAGGAACTGGCGAAGTTCAGCGCAACATTGTTGCTGAACGCGTGCTGGGTTTGCCGCACGATAACGATGTGCTGAAAGGTATGACTTGGGCCGAAACGCAGAAGTCATCGACGCGATAATTCGGTATTGGGCAACCAGCCTGTGATAGTTATTAAGCGTGACTAAAGGTGTTGAACATGCAACCCATCGAGCGCTGATTGATTGTGGCGTCGAGTTGGCGAAAGAATTTGGCATGTACGGCTTCACAGTCGAACAGTTATTGACCACTTCGGGGATATCAAAAGGTTCGCTGTATCACCATTTTGAAGACTTTGTCGATCTCGTTGAATGTGTCCAGGTTCGGATTTTTACTGAATATGTCGAACTCGATATCTCGGCAATTCAACGGGCGCTTGACGCGGCGACAGATCGAGAAAAGTTCATCAATCTGATTTCGTTGATTACACGAACCGCGTTGCAACCGCAGCGCTCAGTGAGTCGAATTCAACGGGCGCGCATCATTAGTGCAACTCAAGGTCGAGAGCGATTTGCCGCGCGTATCGGCCATGAGCAAAAACTCCTTAATGATCAAATGACGCGCGTGATCAGTGTTGGGCAAGAACGAGGATGGATCTCTCCTCATTTTGACGCCCAAGCTTTAGCCCTATTTGTGCAGGGTTACGCCTTCGGTTTGATTCTCAATGACGTGGCTGAAGAGCGTGTTGTGGCAGAAGAATTGGCCGTCGTGATTGATTCAGTGATTGCCAACCTTCTGATTGGTTCATAGATCTGCTTGTGAGCTTTGTTAACCACTCTGTTTCGCGGTGCAGGGCTTGCCACCGCAAACATCGGTGAATACTCCATTGAATAAAAACTCAGCCATCTGACTTCTCGCGACTTTGTCGTCGCGAGGATCCTCGTGAGGGTCGTGTTCGCCTCCAGGTGGGGTGGGCTCTACGGGAATCATCTCGGCACCCGAGTCCCAGATAACGATGACCGAACCAGTATCTCCATCGGCAACGGAATCGAGACCCCAACCAGGCGTCACTTCGCGTGAACGATCTTCGGCGACAACTGGTCGATAGATCTTGGCACCGAGTGAACGTGCTTCGTTGAACGCGGCTAGTTCACTGACTTGGTGGTCGCCCCATGCAACGTGCATGAGGACAGCCTTATTGGGCTGAGTTCCTGGGAGGGGATCGCGGGTGATGTGATTGATATATCCGCCGCCTTCTCCACGATCCCAAAGCATTTGCATCAGGGAAATAGCAATCGTTCGATCACTTCGAGCGGGATAAGCCGGCTCCATAATTGATTCGTATTGGTCGAAGTCAACAGAACGCAACAGCAAGAGTCCGTAGTTGGTGGCAGGTACGCCGAGCACGGCGCGTGAAATATCTGGGGACACGGCGGTTAAGGCAGAGCCCATAATGCCGCCTTGGCTATTTCCGTAATACACCAAGTCGCCTGCAACTTTGATGTCGCCAAAAGCCGGATCAGAAAGGATTCCGTCATCGGTGTTCATCAAACGTCCAAGCGCAATCATGTTGACAATGCCTTGCTGCAAACGGTCGGCAACTGTCGGAAAATTTGAGAGATCTTGTAATGAAACAACTGCGTTGCCGACGTCGTCTTCGCTCATTCCGGCCCACTTTGTTGCGCAAAACAAAACGTCAGCTTCTTGAGCGAGTGCTCGCACGTCTCCGCCGTAATCAATTTCGTATTCGCTACCTAATAGGCCGTGACCGTATAGGCCTGGATGCAGAACGGTTGATGGATCATCAATGGCTACTTTTGGAACTTGACAGATAAAAGGGACATCAACGACTTCTCCGATGACCGGGAGATCATTGGGTCCAGGCGTTGTTGAGTCGTACGCAAACTTTTGACCAGCGGATCCGTCGCTAGTGAGGTGAGTTGGCAATTTGAACGTTCCGGCAACTTGGACGGCGACATCGTCTTGTGATGCTGGGACGATTGAAGTGATCGTGTATTCAGGCGAATGAGTGTCAAGCCATTCGAGAGTGTTGTCACGAACGGCCAAGATTCTGCTGGTGAGATTTTCTGTTGAGGCAACTGTGAAGTCCCAGGCGAGTTGGAGTGTTGAACGTTCAATCCCTGCGTTCGATAACGCCGTGAACATGGCTTCCATTTCG
>JBAXIP010000143.1:0-5258 GCA_037138315.1 Actinomycetes bacterium | reverse complement strand
TGACATACTCGCGTGTCTTCTGCACCGGGTTTTCCCACGGGATACCGCGCATTTCTGAAGCAATCGTGTTCGAAACTCCGAGGCCGTGAATGAAACGTCCACCTGAAAGTTCTGACAATGTACGAGCGGCTTGCGAACTACAAATCGCATCGCGCCCATACATATGCGCAATACCAGAAGCGACCTTGATCTTGGTGGTGTGATGCAAGATAAACCCCGCCGTCACATAGATTTCGCGACCGAAAATATCGGGCAACCACGCTGATTTATGTCCAGTTGATTCAAGTCGTTGCACATGCTCAATCAAATCCTTGGGCTGCATCATGTCGGCCACCGTCATGATTCCGGCGACGTGGGACCTGTTGGTTGTTGTCATTGTTTGCTCCTTGTGATGAGATCAATCAGTCAGAATTACGAACGCTTGAAATTGGGCGTACGGCGTTCGGCCATAGCTTTGGCACCTTCGGCGAAATCATCGGTTTGGCGAAGTCGTAACTGTTCAGCCATCTCGTGTTGCGTTGCGGCATGAACTTGATCGGCAATATTTCCTCGCAGAGTCGCCCGAATTGACTCAACCGCCAAAGGAGCCGAAAGCGCAATCTCTTTTGCTAACTCCAGAGATTCATCCAGCAGGTTTCCAGGATTCGCCAAACGATCGGCAAGACCACAGGAGTATGCCGCTGCTCCGTCAATGCGTCGACCAGTCATCAACAGTTCAGCGGCACGTTGCTCACCTATCGCACGAGGCAACGTGACTGACAAACCAAAACCATGGTGAAAGCCGAGCCGTGAGAAATTTGCACTCACCCGAGTCTCAGTAGTCACCACTCGAAAGTCTGCTGCCATCGCCAAGCCCAGGCCGCCGCCAATTGCTGCGCCCTGCACAGCAGCAACGATCGGTTTACGAGTTCGGAACAAACGCTCGGCTGCCCCGTACAGATCGGCTGTTGAATATGCGGGTGCAGATCCCGAGAAGTCGGCCCCTGCACAGAAGTTCTTGCCTTCAGCGCATAGCACGACAACCCGACAATCGTCATTGTTATCAAGTTCTTCAAGCGCGTCAGCGACGGCCGAAATCATCAGAAAAGAAAAGAAGTTATTCGGGCCACGACACAGACGAATTGAATAGACATGGTCACAAAACTTTTCAATGTCAACATATGGTTCGGAATCAACTGTGTTCATGAGTTGTCATCCCTTAATCAAATTGCGTTTGAACAGATCGAGCAAGACGTCCCAATGTCGAGCGTCGGCAACGACGTCATAGGCCGGGCGATCGTTGAAGGCAAAACCGTGATGATTACCCCAATACCGTTCAATCGACCCCTGAACCCCTGTTACCTTCATTGCTTCTTCAAACTGGTCAACCATTGCAAGCGGAACATAATCATCGTGTTCGGCACAACCCACATAGATCTCACCGCGTACATCGCCAAGTCGAGCATGAGGTGAGTCTGGAGAATCGGTCACCAATCGAACTCCATAAAACGATGCTGCGGCTTTCACACGGTCCGACAGTTCGGCGGCAATGAACAACGCAAATGGACCAGACATGCAATAACCAACACAACCAACAACAGAAGCGTCCGCCTCTAATTCTTTCTCGGCGAATGAGAGCAAATCGCTCGCATCGCGAACAACCATGCGATTGCCGATGCCACGCATCAATTCAGTCATACGTTGAAATGATTCTTTGCTTGAAAAATCAAGTTCAAAGGCTGGGGTCGTTCGGTAATACAAGTTAGGCAACATCACGTAATAACCGTTTTCAGCAATTCGTTTCGCCATCGAATGAAGCAACTGACGCTTACCAGGCGCATCCATCAAAAACACGACAACCGGAAACGGACCAGGTCCTTCAGGGTGCACAACGTACGTCGTCATTGAACCTTCGGCCGTCTGAATTTCGAGATGTCGTTCGATCACAAGATTCACCATAGTGCGTTTTAGCCACAGTTTCGACATTGATGTCGAAAACGGCTACGGTAAGGACATGGCCGAAATTCACCCAGCAACTGCGGGCATTCATTTACCTCAAGCAGGTCCAGCTTCTTCAGCTGAAGCCATTCGACGCGCCGCCGTCTTGGCCGAAGATTTGGGTTATGCCGACGTCTGGGTGAGCGACCACCTCGCCGTGCCCACCGGCGCCGACTATCCCCCATCGGCATACATCTTTGAACCGTTCATCGCCATGACCTGGGCAGCCGCGTACACCAAACGAGTCGGACTCGGAACGACCGTGTTGGTTCTTCCGATGCGCAATCCGTTGGCGGTTGCCAAAATGGTTGCCTCGCTTGATCACATGAGTGACGGTCGCGTGATTCTCGGAATCGCTGCCGGATGGCTTGAAGCCGAATTCAATGCACTCGGAGTTCCATTTGCCGAACGCGGACCTCGCACTGACGAAGCAATTGAAATCTTGCGGCGAGTCTGGACCGACGACCACATCACTGCCGACTTCCCAATTCACGATGCCCACTTCGTGTCGATGCGCACCAAGCCACAACCACTGCGTCATGTGCCGCTGTGGATCGGTGGACACGCCGATATCGCGCTGCGTCGCGCCATTGATGTTGGCGATGGCTGGCACGGGGCATTCTTGAGCCCCGAACAAACCGAGCGACGGGTAAAGAAATTGCGTGAAGGTCGTCCCGAACAATCATTCCCCATTTCGATGCGCACCCGTTGGGATGCACTCGAAGATGACAACGATCTGATCTTGGCTGAAATTGATCACTATCGCGAGATTGGCGTGACGCACTTTGTTCCCGAACCTCGTCAACGCACTCTCGACGGCTACTTGCGAGCGATGGAAATACAAGCCGACCTCTTCCGCCGTGCTTCAGTATCAATGATTGATTCGTGATGGTCGATGTATGAGTGAAAATTCAACAACTCGCGGTGGTTTCACACCAAGTGGTGTTGCAGCAGTACGCCGTGCCTCAGTAGAAAACTCGCCAACAAGTAAAGCAACCCGCACTCGCCACATCATTCTTGAGGCTGCACGAGCCGAGTTTGATCGCTACGGGTATACCAACACCACAATTGAGCACATCGTCACCAAAGCAAATGTGGCACGCGGAAGCTTCTATACCTACTTCGAATCCAAAATTGATGTGTTCCGGCATCTTACAGCAACGATTGACCGCGAAGTTGCAAGTGATGTGGTTGCCTTTGAGCGCAAACGTTCTGGCAATCCCATAGAGAACTTGCGTATTTCGAATCGCAATTACCTTGCCGTGGTGCGACGCAACGCCGATCTCTATCGCTTAGTTGACGAAGCATCAGCGCATGATGAAGAAATCAAAAAACAAAGATTGCATTCACGTCAGCAACACATCACCCGCGTTGCGTCGTCGATACGTCGTTGGCAAAGCAAAGGTTGGGCCGACCCCGATCTTGATGCGTCGCTCACTGCCGCAGCCTTAGTTTCGATGTTGTCGGGCTTTGCCCAATGGCTTCATGTGGGGGGCGACACTTACGACAATGACGCCGCCGAACAAACATTGACCGATATTTGGATTCGTGCCTGCAAACTTGCCGACCCCGACGAGGTTTCGTTATGAGTGCGGTCACTCGTGAGTCCGTTCAACAAGAAGTTCGGGATTGGTTACGGGCCAATTGGGACCCGCAACTATCGCTGCAGGTTTGGCGCGAACGCCTTGTTGACGCAGGCTGGGCAGTTCCATCGTGGTCACACGAGTGGTTCGGACTTGACTTGCCTGCTTGGGCCGACCAAATAGTTGCCGATGAACTGCGACTCATCGGTGCAGTTGGCAATCCACTTGGCAGTGGCATGTCATTAGCGGCACCAACAATCGTCGAACATGGTTCTGACGAATTGAAGAGACTCATCTTGCGTCAAACATTGACCGGTGAAAAAACTTGGTGCCAACTCTTTAGCGAACCAGGTGCTGGATCAGATCTGGCAAGCCTCTCGACTTCGGCAGTTCTTGATGGCGATGAGTGGGTCATCAACGGGCAGAAGGTGTGGAATACGAGTGCTCATCACGCCGACTACGGGATGCTGCTGGCACGAACGAATCGTGAAGGTTCAAAGCATCACGGAATTACCTATTTCGTTTTGCCGATGCATCAGCCTGGTATTGAAGTACGTCCAATCAAACAGATGAACTATCACTCATCGTTTAACGAAGTTTTCATGACCGATGCTCGCATTCCGGCCAACATGATTATCGGAACCCTCGACGATGGCTGGCGCGTTGCTCGTGCGACTCTTGCCCATGAACGAACTTTCTCAACCATGCGTCGTCCGAAGTTCGCCCAGAATCACGCAACAGAGAGTCGTGCGGTTCGTGAAGCCGAACATGAGGCCGAAGAACATTTCAAAACATATGTGTGGTATCCACAACGTGCTGGCCGAGTTGATCTTGTGGTTGAACGAGCCCAAACCCTTGGAGTCTCAAACGACCCGGTGATTCGCCAGAACATTGCGGCGTTGTTGTCTTTTCAGAAAATGAATGAGTGGACCGCTTTACGCGCTCGTGCGGCGCGTGCGCTTGGTCGTCCGCCCGGACCCGAAGGTTCGATTGGCAAGTTGGCCGCTTCGGAAGTTTCACGTATGGCTCATCGTGTGCACTCGTTGATTAGTGGTGCGCATGGAATGTTGCAGAACGGAGATCATGCACACGATGCAACGATTGCCGAAGTGTTAGTGAGCACGCCCGCGCAATCAATCGCTGGTGGAACTGATCAGATTCAACGATCAATCATCGGTGAAAAAATCCTCGGACTCCCCCGCGACCCCAGCAACTAGTTGGTGATTCTGGTGTGGTTTTGTTGCGTATAGCGCAACAAAACCACACCAGAATCACGAACGTTTCATTTCAGGCCACGCGAGTAAGGGTTGCGCTGTCTGTGTGCGGGAAAATGTCCGGGAACTGATCCATCTTCAAACTGCTGTTTTCGGTATAGCTCCACGAATCTGGGCCATTAACGGTGACTGTCACGGTGTATGCACGGGTGCTTGCATGCTGACCAAGGTAGGTGTTTTCACCAATTGCGTAAGTTGACGAACCAAGTTCGGCTGACATGGTGAACTCTTTCGCATCGGCGGTTGTCTTGCCTCCAGCCAATACGACGATTCCACGAGGTATCGCAAATCCGCGCAACACTTCACCAGTTGCTGCATCCCACAACCAATAACCAACCTCGGTATGGAAGGGGTTTTGTTCGTCATCGCGCCACATGGCTGTCTTGTAATCGAGACCGTACAAAGACTGCGAACCATTTTCGAC
>JBAXIP010000142.1:0-5307 GCA_037138315.1 Actinomycetes bacterium | reverse complement strand
AACCCGTGCCGCCACCTTGAAAGGGTGGTGTCCTAGGCCACTAGACGATGGGGGCTTGGGCACTCGTCTCGATGAGAGCGTGGCAACTCTAACAGGACTGCCTGCGGTCTCCACCCGAAGATTGGCGCCCTCCGCGTTTTACATGTGGGGGTTTTACGCGAGGGGGTTTTGCATGAGGGCCGAGATGGCACTATCGAGAAGCCACGACAAGAAGTTGTAGAGGGCGAGCTCGTCGTGGCGCGGATCGTCCTCATCGAGGTAGTCATCGATTTCACCAACATGAAGCAGGGTCCCCAAGACGAGGCGCACACTGTTGAGAGCAGCGCAGAATGCATCTAATTGGGCAAAAGTGACTATTTTCAGCTTGTCGTCACCGAGGAACTCGTCGACAGTGGCGATGGAGTCGAGTCGACTCGCAACTAACTCGTCGCGCATCAGGCGTTGGTATTCGGTTTCTGCCTCATCGTTATCGAAATAGGCGGGTGGAAAAAGTCGAGCCAACTTCGGGTCGCCGATCGGAGCAGTCGTGAGCAATTCTCGAACTTCACCGATCAGAGTTCGAAGTAAGCCTCGTTCATCAGGACCCAAATTGATGGCGATTCCCTTTTTGGTTATCGCGAACGGTGGTTTGGCGCGCGCCACGTCAGACTGCGTCCTGTTGCATGGTGGCCCACAGTCCATGTTCGTGAAGTCGGTAGACATCCATTTCAGACTTTTCTTTCGAGCCACTGGCAACAACTGCTTTGCCCTTTTCATGGACATCGAGCATCAGTTCAGTGGCTTTTTCAAGGCTGTAGCCAAATAATTTTTGGAAAACAAAAGTGACGTAACTCATGAGGTTGATGGGGTCGTTCCAGACCAAAACAACCCACGGATGCTCAAGAGATATTGACTCTTCGACCTCGGGTCGCTCAATAGTTGCGGGTGCCGCGGCGACGAGAGTCACGCCTGCTGTGTTCACTCCTTCATTGTCTCGGTTGGTTGAGGTATTCACACCCCCATACGATCAAGATTGATGTCTGTTGGTTCGCGCCCCTTGGTTCCGTCTCGCCTGTCTCCAGGTGGGGTCGCCGCACACGGTGCCCGCAAAGAGCCAAAGTCGGTTTTCGGTGGCTACATCGTCTTGATGAAGTTGCGGGTCGTTGAGCTGTTGCTCATCACCACGGTTCCCACCATGGTTTTGGCCGAACATGGCTGGCCCAGTTGGAGACTCGTCGCCATCACCCTCATCGGTGGCACTTTGGCCGCCGGCGGAGCAAACGCCATCAACATGGTGATCGACCGTGACATCGACGCCCTGATGGACCGCACCAAAACCCGTCCGCTCGTGACCGGTCTCATTCAGCCGCGCCAAGCCATGATTTTCGCTGTAGCCCTGGAAGCGGTCGCTTTTGCGATTCTCTGGGCGGGAGCCAACCTGCTGGCAGCCTGTTTGGCACTCTCGGCGACCCTGTTTTATGTCTTTGTCTATTCGTTGTGGCTCAAGCGTACGAGTCGCCAAAACATCGTGATCGGTGGCGCAGCTGGTGCGGTTCCGGTCTTAGTGGGCTGGGCAGCGGTGCAAAATTCGCTGGCCTGGGAGCCATTTATCCTGTTCATAGCCATATTTTTGTGGACTCCACCTCATTTTTGGGCCCTGGCGATTCGTCACGCCGATGAATACAAAGCCGCTGGGGTACCCATGATGCCGTCGGTTGCGACCATGAAGCAGACGGTCCGCCAGATGTTCATTTATACGGTCCTTTTGACCGCCGTTACGCTGATTTTGGGTCCCATTGCCAACCTTGGGCTGATTTACATGATTTCAGCGGTCATTTTGGGGCTGGGATTTATCGCCAGCACCGTTGATCTGGGTCGCCATCCCTCGGCGAGTCGGGCGATGCGCGTTTTCGGATTCTCGATCACTTATGTGACGGTCCTGTTCACCGCTATGGCCGTTGATGTGTTCGTCAAGTACGGGATCTGAATTGTCGTACCAGTGACAATGAATTCACGAGCGAACTTGATCGGGGATTTCGGTCTCAGCAGGGCAATCAGGGTAATGTCGTTGATTGGAAATAGTTTTGAGACCCCCGAGGAACCCCGAACTCCTCTCGTTGCGCGTGAAGCGAGCCATCTCGAATGACATCAATTGAAACCCATCTACCTGCTGATGTATCTGCTCCATCGCCGACCATTGCGACATGGCTGACTACTGCTGATCACAAAAAAGTCGGTCGCCTCTTTATCGGCACAAGCTTTGTCGGTCTTGTGGCCGGACTCGTCCTTGCCATCTTGGTGACATTCGAGCGCATCAACGCCGATAGTTATCAAATTTTGAGCGACAATTCAGTTCCGCAAGTGTTGGCGGCGGTGCGTTTGTTGCTGACCTTCGGAACAGTCGTTCCGCTTTTGCTCGGTCTCTCGATCGCCGTTGTTCCACTGCAATTAGGTGCACGCTCGAATGCGTTTCCGCGGTTAGCAGCCGCTGGTTTTTGGACTTGGCTCATTGGACTTGGCCTCGCCCTCGCCTCGATCATCGGTAACGGTGGTCCGAATGGCGGTAACTCCAACCTTGTTGATTTGTACCTGTCTGGATCAATCGTTCTTGGCTTTGGTGTATTGATGGCAGCAACTTCGATTGCGGTCAGTGTGCTCACTACTCGTGCGCCGGGTATGGGAATTTTGCGGGCACCGCTTTTCACCTGGTCATCACTTGTTGGTTCGTTGGCCTTAATTCTCACGATGCCGGTTTTGATTGGCACCACTGTGTACGTCTATATCGATCACCGCTACGCCCGCGCTGGCTTTGGTGGAAACACTGGTGTCAACCAGTGGATTGGTTGGGCATTGTCACAGCCGTTTAGTTTGTTGTTGGCAATTCCGGCACTTGGCATTGTGCTTGATGTTGTTCCCACCATTGGGCGTACACGTTTGGCTCAGCGCTCGGTGGCGTTTGGTGCTGTAGGAGTCGTCGCAGTTGTGTCACTTGCGACTGTTACTCAAACAAGCATCACGCTTCCGTGGGAAGGTGCAAAGTTTCTTGATGATGCTGGCACCAAGATTGCTGATCTTTTGCCGTTCTTGTTACTGAACGTTGTTCCAGTTCTTGGTTTACTTGGCGTTCTTGGTTTGTCGCTATTGACACTCAAATCCAGCAAGCCCGTCATCAGTGCACCATTGACATTTGTTCTGATTGGTTTGCTCGGCATTCTTCTTGGTGCCGCTGCCCATATCGTCGGACTCGTTCAAGATGCTGGATTGATCGGTTCGATTTACGAAGCAGGCGTCTATGTTCCGATTACCTTTGGTGCAATCACCATTGCCTTCGGTGGTATTTGCTACTGGGGACCAAAATTGTGGGGACGTTCAATCCCCGATAAGGCAGCAACCCCCTTGGCTTTATTGGCACTTCTTGCGATCGGACTTGACTCGATTCCGTATTACGTCGCTGGATTTGCTGATCAGCCAACTGGTCTCGTCAACGGTTTCACGTATAGCGGTCCGCAAGATTTATGGAATGCACTGACATGTGCAGGATTCGTCGTCATGTTGTTGGCAACAATTGCTTTTGTCGGTCTTGCACTGAAGAGCTTCACGAGTGGTGAAGCTGCTGGCAACGATCCATGGGATGGCACAAGCCTCGAATGGGCGACGTCATCGCCGCCACCTACTGAAAATTTTGCTGGTGTGATTGTCGTGAATTCGGCAACTCCGTTGGCTGATATGAAGTCCGCTTCATCGACAGGGAAGGTTGCCTGATGCTCGCACTACCCCCCGCCTCGCAACCTGCACCGCACCGTCAAGTATTTGTTGGCACTGCTGTCGCTGGGGCTGCTGGTCTCATGCTGATCGGCGGAATGATGGCCACTTGGCTGAAGTTCCGCGCCGACGCACCCGTACGTGAATCACTCAAGCGTGGATTCATCAAAGACTGGATGCCCGCCAAGATTGTGGTTCCCGAAGTTGCAGCCAACGTGATGTTGCTCGGTCTTTTGGTGGTTTGCGTCATGGCCCAGTGGGCCGTCTACTCGGCAAAGCGCAATGATCGCACTCACACGGGTCTTGCCCTGGGCGTGACAGCGTTGATGTCGTTGGCGGTTATCAATGCTCAAATTTTCATTTGGACCCAAATGGGAATCGGTGCCAAAGACGGTGCCTTCCATTCAATGTTCTACGCAGCAACCGGAACGATGACCGCATTGTTGCTATCTGGTTTGGTGTTCACAGCAGTCGCCGCATTCAGGTATCTCGGTGGTCGCACAAAAGAAGTCGAACTCGTTTCGGCTCATGCCCTGTATTGGTATTTCCTCGCTGCAGCGTTCTGCGCAGTGTGGTTCGTCATCTACGTGCAGAAGTGACGAGGCAGAACTCATGATTACAACAAGCTCAAAACTCTTCTACGGACTCGGCGCAATATCAGTTGCTGCTGCCATTGTTTGGACAATTGCAAACGATGGCGGATCTGGAGCAGTCGCTTTGGTGTTCATCGCCATCGCCTCGATCTTCCTTGGTGCGATTGCTTCGTATGTTCGTGATGGTCACGTTTTGTCAACCGATACCGCACAGCACGACTCGGCGCCAGCAGCACAGCGCGGACCTGGTCGTAGTTGGTTCCCCTTAGGTACCGCATTGTCACTTGGCATGGTGGTTGTCGGTCTCGTGACCTCGCCCGGTATTTTCAAAGTCGGTATTGCATTGTTGCTTGCGATGCTCGGCGAATGGCTCATTCAAAACTGGAGCGATCGTGCGTCATCAGATGTTGGGTACAACGCACGTGTTCGTGGTTGGGTCGTGCACCCTCTTGAAATTCCGATCGGCGGAGCCTTGTTGCTCGCGGCGATTGTGTTGTCGTTCTCGCGGATCTTCTTGGCCTTGTCATCAGAAGCCGGCCCGATTGTTTTCGCAATTCTTGGTGCGCTTGTTTTGTTATTCGGTTCGGTGTTGTCGATTCGCCGTGGCGTCAGTCGCGGTGTGGTTGGAGGACTTTGCGGAGTTGTTCTTGTCGCATTATCTGGAGTCGGAATTGCTACTGCCTTGTCGGGTGAGCGCCAAGAATTGACAGTTGCGTCAGCCGAGGATCACTACGCAGTTCATCCCTGCGGCGAAGAAGCAGAAGAGTATGACGGCAGTGCCGGCCGTGCGGTGTCTGCGAAAAGCAGCGTTGCGGCAACTGTGACTCTTAAAGATGGTGTCCTGTATGCCGAGATGGATGGCTTCTCTGGACCACTGTCGGCAATTACTTTGCAGCGTTCTTGGAATGCCAACATCCTCTTCCAAAATGAAGATGCTGGTATGCACCGAATGATTGTGACCTATGGCAAGACC
>JBAXIP010000141.1:0-5336 GCA_037138315.1 Actinomycetes bacterium | reverse complement strand
CTTGGATTCTGGTGTCGTTTTCGTCGGCAATACCGACGAAAACGACACCAGAATCCAAGTTTTAGAAAAATCACTCCCCGAGCGCACACTTTGCCCAACACCTTTCGTTTGAGTTGCATGACAACAACAACGACAGCCCAAACCAATCCCCCGACCACCGCCACCCCCGAGACCGCTCAAGCAACATTCATCTCGATCGTGGCCGATGCCAGTGGTTCAATGGACCACCTCCACGAAACCGTGATCAAAGGTCTCAACGACTTCATCGCAGAACAGGCGTCTACCGATAACGATGCCAAAGTCACCATTGTGCAGTTTCCTTCAGTCAAAGACGAAGACGGCATCCAAACCATCTTGCCCAAGAGCAATGTCAAGACTGCTCGCAAGATCACCAGCGATGATTACGTCATTAACGGTATGACGCCGTTGTACGACGCCATCGGTGCAGTCATCAAGAAGGCCGATCAGCGCATCGCCAAGCGTGTCGCCAAAGGTAAAGACCCCGAATCACAAGTCGTCGTGATCTTCACCGATGGTGGCGAAAACGCCAGCCGCAAGTTCACCAAAGAAGACATCTTTGCCCTCATCGCCGAGCGCAAAGCCCAAGGTTGGGTCTTTGTCTTCCTTGGCGCAAACCAAGACGCATTCGAAGAAGGTGGCCAAGTCGGATTCGCCGCTGGCAACACCATGAACTTCGATGCATCCGAAGAAGGTATGGCCAATGCACTGATGAGCGTGTCCCGCTCGGTTCGTGCCTACTCGGCCATGCCGATGTCAGAGCGCTTCATGGTCAGCGATGCCATCTTCTCGATTGATGATGAAGACGAAGAGCTCTGACGCGCTCTGACCGCAAGAGTTTGTGTGCTGTCACCCCGTCCGCGAGGTGACCGCACACAGTTCGCACACATATCACCCGATCATTCGTTTAAGTATCAACCGACAACAAGGAGAACAGATTGAAACCTGAAGGCCCCCGCAAAGTCACTACAACCGGATCCATCAAGCCGGCACCTCTTGTCGAACCCGACCTCCCCTCTTGTTGGAGAGACGTCAATGACGCTCTCGCCGCCGGAATCGATCGCCTGATTTTGTTCGGGCCCCCAGGAACTGGAAAAACGTTTGCTGGTCTCAGTTTGGGCGATGTTGCCGGTGGTTCATATCGATTGATCTGCAACGAAGACATGACCGCCGCCGATGTGACTGGTCACTTCATGCCTGCTGCCGATGGAACCTGGAAGTGGCTTGACGGCGCAGTGCTCAAAGCATGGCAAGGCAACGGTCAAACTGGCGGTCGTATTGTGGCCGATGAAATTGACCGTGCGTCTGGCGACGTGCTGTCGCTCTTGCTCAACATGTTCGACTCCCCCGAGAGTGCCTCATGGCAACACCCCGACTCCGGGCAAATCTTCACACCGTTGAAGAATTTCTCGGTAGTCATGACCACCAATATCGAAGATATGCGCGATCTCCCAGCCGCGTTGCGAGATCGTTTCCCGATTGCCATTCGCATTGATCGACCGCACCCAGGTGCACTTGCTCAATTGTCACCTCATCTTCGAGCACCAGCTTCGGCTGCCGTCGATGCCGACAAGGCTCGACGCTTCAGCGTGCGTTCATTCATGGCCTTCGATCAACTCTGCATCAAGGGCATGGATATTGAGCGAGCGGCATTCTTGGTGTTCGGCAATCACTCCAAAGACATTCTCGATGCCATCCGTATTGATGGTGTTTCCAAGGGTTCTGCATCTCGGCCAGTTGCGAAGGCATCATGACCACCATCTCGACAGCACGCAAAAACAGAAACCAGCGAGTCGTTCTTGACAAGCGCATTGCCATGCCCGAATGGCTGTCACGCGAAGACCGTATCGCCGCACCTTGGATAGTCGTCGAAGGTGCGGCGCAACGTGGTGAAGCTTTCACCGACTTAGTCGCCCATCGCATGCAAGTGCCGGTTGGCGCCGACGAAACCTCACGCTGTATTCGCGCTCACGAAATGATGCACGCCAAAGTAAGCCCAACTCATGTCTGGGTTCCTGGTGATGTTGCATACATTTCAATCGAGACCATGACGGTCGCCGAAGAATTTCGCGTCAACATGTTGGTTGGCTCTGCCGGTTTTCCCGTGATGCAATATCTCGCCGACGGCAGCGAAAAACGCACTGGCGAACGCCTTGCACAAAACGACGACTGGAATTCACTCGTTCAAATGACTGCAGCAACTGTTGGCACCAAAGCTTTTGCGGGCCTTGTCAGCGGAGTGAAATCGGTACGACCCGAATGGGTTGCGACGTTGCGCGAACTCGGTCGCCAGATGAGAAAAATGTGGCGCGAAGCAACTGCTCATGGCACCGACGATGTTGCATCAACCGAACCTTGGGATGAAGGAACAGTTGGCTGGGCCTTCACCGTCGAGATCGCTCGCCTCATTCATCGAGTTCTCATCAATGAATCAGCAGAAGGTGAAGTCCCTCCCGATGCCGATTCACTCAAGGGCGGGACTCAAGGCGTGCCGGGAAGGTTTGCACCAGTTATTGAAATGGCGGTGAATCGTCCCAATCGGGTCGACGGACGTCTCGGTCGCCGTAAGCGTCCCACCAATGTTGGTCGTCATCCCCGTCACCTCGATCGATTACTCACCGATCCCCAACGTCGTGTCTTCGATCACCGTATGCGCGGACAAGGTGGCGTTGTACTGATTGACCAATCAGGGTCGATGCGGTTAACCGATGGCGATCTCTGGCGAATCATCGAAGCTGCACCCGGCTGCGTCATCATTGGCTACAGCCACGAACCTCGTTCAGAAGGAAAGCCCAATCTCTGGGTGCTCGCCGATCGCGGCCAAGTTGTTGATGAAGTTCCGGCAGGCAACGGTGGCAACGGAGTCGATGGTCCGGCTTTGCATTACGCACTGCGTCGCCGCAAATCGGGCGAACCCATGTTGTGGGTGTGTGATGGCCATGTCACTGACGAGACGGACGATGTTCACTCTGATCTCACCGAAGAATGCGCACGAATTGTCGCGCTCAATCACATTCATCAAGTTTCTGATGTCGAGTCAGCGGTGAAAGCTCTCACCAAGGCAGCCAATGGCAATGTCTTAAAGGCTTCTGCGGTTGGGCCGATTGCCCAAAGCCAAGCCTGGCGGAGCCGCATGGAATAGATCTGACAAAAGTGAGTCTCGTCCGCACATATTCGCCCCACTCGATCGTTAGGAATACATGACCACTGACACTGCACCCGCCAAACCCTCCGTGTCTTTCACCATCACACCTGGTGAATTTCAACTCCTGGCCACGTTCATGGCCCCCATGCAATTCAACGAATCAACCGGCGCGTCAATTTGGGTGACTTCGCATGGCGGATGGCGCGAATGGTTAGTAACAGCAAAAGGAATCACTACCGTGGTATTCAGTCGTGAGGATGAACTGGGTCGATACGGAATTGAACAAGACGAATCTTGGGCGTTCCCCATTCCTGAACACGTCTTGGTCACGATGGGAAAATTTTCCATGTCGTTATCAGACGTGTCGTTGTCAGACGCATCATTGTCGGACGTGTCGACGGGCGAGATGAACGTCACCTTGAGCGACGATTGGGTCACTCTCACCAGCAATTCATACTCCATGTCAGTTTCGCAAAACCCCAACGCGAAATGTCCTCCGATGATTCCCCACGTTGAATCACTCCTAGTGGCCAACGTTGACCCCACTGCACTGTGGACCATGTTGTCATCGGCACGAGTGTGGCCAACTGGCGGCGTTGCCAACGGAATGAATACCCCGATGCGCACAACATGCGATTTCACTCGCAAGCAATTGGTCCTTGAGTCCGACTGGACTGTCGTTGATGCGGGCATCCACGAATACCGCATGCCCGCAGAATTCGAAAAGCTACCCGAGGGTGTTGAACTCAAACCATTCAATATTCCTCATTCGTCCATACTGAAACTTCTTCGCGATCCCATGGCGGCAGAAAAATTTGGACCAATCAAAATGCATATCGCTCCCGAAGGTGTCGGTCACATGAAATTGTCAGGCGAAAATTGGGCCATATATGTTCCCACTATCCCCAACGTCCAACAGTGGGGTCACGACCTCGATGAAGTTGTCGGTGACATTCCTTATATTTGGGAAGACTGCAGTCGAATCTCGTTGATGTTCCCCGAACTTGATAACGGGATCATTGAATTGTCAGCGCTACCCAATGAGTCCCGATTCGGGAAGTACAAGTACCGCGCGACATACGAAATTCTTGACGATGTCATTCCATCTGTCGAGTTGTACCGCGAACTCAACGCCATCAATGAAGGTACGGCCGGGTGTCGCGTCGTCGTCGATGGAAATCGACTCGTGGCAGTCACCGATCTGACGCAAGACCACTATGAACAACTCAGTTCCTACATCAATGCATTCTCCACAAGTGTGATCGGATTGGCGCCAATCCTCTCAGTGATCTCTTCAGCGATTTAGCTCGCTCATTATTTCTTGGGTTTCAAGATAGGTAGCACATCGCTCTCGAGTCGGTCCAAACTTTCTTGGGCCAGCTCGGGCGGGATGCCGCCCATTAATGGATGCATGGTCAACATGCCAAACTTCTTCGCAAGCGCAACACATTCATCCGGCGTCACAATCGCATAGACGCCACTCGCCCGCACACTTTCAATTGATTCGGCATCGTGAACATGAACGACCGACGATTGTCCTGGCCGCTGCCACTCACCGTACGACTGGGCCTCGTGCAAGACGAACCCAATCACGTTCGGGATCATCAGAAACATGAACAAAACCAGGGGCTTTTTGCGGCAACATAATGAAGCCTTGGAAACCTTCTTTGGCACATTCGTCGTTGTAGGCATCAGCAACGGCTTGATCGTCGGTTGCCGCTGAGAAAAAACAACGCAAGCGTGCGGCCCGTCGAGCGGCAACAGGTGTTGAACCACCCATCAACAACATTGGTCCACCCGCGGTATGTGGAAGAGGACGTACCTTCACTTGGCGACCGCGATAGTTGAAATACTCTCCGGTCCATGCTTGGCGCATCACCGACACCGACTCTTCAAGGGCACTAAATCGATTCTTGAATTCGAGGCCAGCCATTTCAAACTCTTCTTGGCGATAACCAGTTCCACAGATCACACTCATGCGACCTTTAGCAATGAGATCAACCGTGGCGATTTGCTCAGCCAAACGAACGGGGTCATGCATGATTACCAGAGCCGCCGAGATATTGATGCCAATACGTTCTGTTGATGCTGCCACCGCCGCCGCCAGGGTGATTGGCGCTGGCATAAAACCATCGTCAGTGCCGTGGTGTTCTGACAGCACCACCATGTCGAG
>JBAXIP010000140.1:0-5368 GCA_037138315.1 Actinomycetes bacterium | reverse complement strand
TTGCAGTCGCTTGGCAGCACATTGAAAGCCCGTGGCGTACATATCAGCGGTGACATTCTTGATGCACTGCCGTTTGTTATGACCATTGTGGTCCTTGTTCTCGTCTCAAGTCGGTTTGCGCATCGCAAACTAGGCGCACCCGCTGCACTCGGTGTGCCCTATGAGCGAGAAGAGCGATGACTTCAATATCTACGACATCCATTACGAACGTCTCCCCCGAACTCAAACACGTTTGGCATCCGATCGGCAAGATTGATTCATTCTCTGAAAACCCGACACGCATTGAATTAATTGGCGATCCTTATGTTGTCGTTCGGCTTGATGGACAAGTAAAAGTATTCGCCGATGTCTGTCCGCATCGTTACGCACGTTTGTCTGACGGTGTCGTGGTCGGTTCAAACATTCAATGCCCGTATCACGGTTGGCAATTCGGCGCTAACGGGAAATGTGCACATGTGCCTGCCCTTGGCGCCGATGCGACATTGCCGCCCGCACAACTCACCGCCCCGTTCGTGCAAGAAAAGTACGACCTCATTTGGGTTTCTCCACTTCAACCCATCACCGACATCTTGGAAATTCCCGAATGGGATGATGAATCGCTTGCCCATGTCTGGATGCCACCAGTTGATTTCAACGCTGGTGCGGCCCAAGCCGTTGACAACTTCCTTGACTTCTCGCACTTCCCATTTGTTCATGCGGGCACATTTGGTTCTGAAAAAGATTTGCTGGTCACCGATTACACCACCGAACGTTGTGAAGATGGTTGGGGTTTCGTTGTCAAGTATCCACACCTCATCGAAAATCACGAAGATCCACTAGTCGCGACTGGCGAACACCCGTTAGTTCAAGAACGTTTCATGCGTTATGACTACCGCGTCCCCTTTACTGCCAACTTGCGTCTCGAGATACCGACAACGGGAATGATCAACGCGAT
Organism: Actinomycetes bacterium; assembly: GCA_037138315.1. Lineage (GTDB taxonomy): Bacteria > Actinomycetota > Acidimicrobiia > Acidimicrobiales > Ilumatobacteraceae > Casp-actino8. The sequence goes on along the minus strand of JBAXIP010000140.1, from coordinate 4,434 downwards.
TGTCTTTTGGTGTCAACCAGTCAATGCCGAAACTACGCGCGCTCACATTGTGATGCTTCGTAATGATTGCCACACCCCTGAAGATTTTCAAGCAGCCATCAATTATGAGAATCGAATCTTTACTGAAGATTTAAAGGTCATTGAATTCCTCGCCGACAAGAGCGTTCCACTTGATCGCGGTCAAGTGCACATTCGCTCAGATCGTCACACCGTTGAGTTCAGGCGCATATTGCTGAAGTTGTTAAACAGTTCAACTGAATAGTTTTCATTGCTTGGTTCGTTGATATTCCAAAGTTGAATTATTTCCTTTGGCATCAATCATGGTTTGCATCAAGCGATCGCCTTTGGGGCTTTTCACTGCTTGACGTCGATGCGTTTCAATCCCGTTAGGTGTATTGACGATGTGCACCAATGCAACACCATCAATCGACGCGGTCATTGAAACAGGGCCAAGTGGCGATTGCGTTGTTAGCGCGGTCATTCCGTCTAAGACATATTCAAATGATGCGACTTGACGCCGCAACTTGCCACGAACTTTGCTCGAAGTCGTGATTTTGACACCCTCTTTGGTGTCACTAATTTCTATCCAAGTGTTGTTAAACAACGACTTGATATGAACGTCAATTTCTTCAGCGCCCATTGCTCGGGCAGCCAGCCATTCACGGTAACCAGTTTGAGCAACCAGGCTCCAACGGCCAACCCACGATGAGTACTCGGGAATATCAGTTGGTGCGGTTTTGGGTGGTTGTCGACGTCGGCCACCGAACATTCCGCGTTGGTTTCTTTTGGCAATCCCCATTACTTTGGCATTAACCGGGACGACTTTGTTGAACATCTTTTCAACCGTATCTGCTCGCTCATGGCTTTACTAGAGTGCAGGAGTGGACAACCTCATGGATGCGCGCCATCAAGCGGTGATGACCGAACTTGAGCGGGTCGGCTGGCGAACAACCACGATCGGTTCACCGTTTATTGGGACAACCTGTGTCATCGAAAGCCACTTCGTAGCCAGCGCCATGGCCATTGAAGACCTCACCATCATCGAGGTCTATGACATCGATCTTGAAGACCCGATGCGAGCTGGCCTCGTTACTCGGCCCCATGATCCTGTGGTCAAAACTGCCCACCACCCTGGATTTCAACGCACTGTGTCGGCCACCGTTGTCGATCTGCGGGACCTCAACATTGACGAGGTCGGACCTGCTGTTTTCCAGGGTTTATCGGCCACAACGATCTCGCACGTGCGCTCGCGTTGGCCTAGATCTACCGATACTGATGTGGGCTAACATCGGCGCAGGTGCATGGCGATGAAATCAGCGGAATCTGACAAGCAAAAACAACTTCGTAAGTCTCACGAGGACGCCAATCTCGCGCCGCAGGACGCCGTTACACAAACAACTGTCGCGCCGCCAGTAACTGCCTCGACAGATGGCTTAAAGCTTCTCGTCCAAGCTCGATTGAGCGTGAGTTCACCGAGCGACTCGTTTGAACACGAAGCCGAATCAATGGCCGACGAATTCGTGAAGAGTACTCACGGACGAACAGTGTCAGCGCCGACAACATCGGTCGGGTCAGTGGCTCGATCAGTTCCTGATAGTGGTCTCGTTGAAGGTAGCGGTGGTCTCGCGACAACCGACGACACCGCAAGTGCAATCATGTCGGCACGAGCCGGTGGCCAAGCCTTAAGTGGCGATGTGCGATCCCGCTTTGAAGGATTCTTTGGCGCCGATCTAGGCGGCGTCAAAATACACAACGACGGCACATCAGACAACTTGTGTCGATCAATCAATGCCGAGGCATTCACAACTGGCAATGACGTTTTCTTTTCATCACGTAGTTTCAAACCAGGAAGTTCAAGTGGCGACCATCTGCTGGCACACGAACTCACCCACGTAGTTCAACAAGGTAACGCACCCACACTTTCACGTCGCGCAATGCCCGACATCCAACGTGTGTGGTACAACCCATTTACGTGGGGCAAGAAAGATACGCCCGAAGAAGACGAAGAGAACGAAGAAGACGTAGAGGCCGTGGCGACCGTAGAGAACGAAGCGCCCCAAGCAGATGCTCCTGCTGGCACGACAGCGAGGCATGACGGCAAAAGGCAAACAGCTTCAACGGCAGGACAACTGATTGGACTTGGTCAATTACCTGCAGGTGCAGCAAAAGCAAATTTGCAAAACCCAGACGTAACCGTAGCGAGTCAGCAAAGTGCAGATGCCAAGGCGGCGGGAGATTCTGTTGATTCTTTTGGCTTAATCGCCTCCACTGCCACTCTGTTTTCGGCGATGGTGCGATTGATTTCGGAATGGAATAGTGAGTCTTACGCATCATCCCGCAATCAACTTGTTGCAGCAGTTAAGGCAGGAATAGACGCTGCTAAAAACTCCACGAGTTTGGCTCAAACAGCTGGCGCATCAATCGCTGCTGGAGCCATTCCTGGTTTAGGTCTTGCAATAAACGTCATCGACTTTGCGTGGCAATGCATCAAATTTGATGAAGTCAGCGCAACCCTCGCCGAGTCTAAATTTAAAATTGAACAACTCGAGGAAAAAGAGGACAAGACTCATGCTGACAAAGTCCTTTTAGTTTCACTGAGGCAGTTATTAGAGTCCACTAAATCAGAAGATAAACGCACGATTGTCAGAATGACTGCGGATTGCGTTGGAATGATGGGGCAACTACTTGTTTTAACAGGAGTCGGTGGAATCGCGGGCGGCGTGCTGGTCATCACTGGTGCTGCAATGGCTGGGCTCACAATACTTCAGTCAAAGATCGTAGAGTGGTCCTCTGCCGGAACGATCTTGGAATCTCGAACAAAACTTGCAGTAGCTAAAGCCGCTTTAGAGGCACACGAGAGTAAAGAACCTGGCGACCCAGCGTTAGATGAGGAAGAAAAAGCGAAGTTAACCAAGGATGTTGAAGACTTGTCGCTCGAAAATGTGGGCATTGATGCATACGCCGCCGCGACCGAACTCATTAAGTACAGCGCTGGAGCAATCGACACTGAAGGAAAATTTGATAGTGACGCGGTGACATTGCTTTCCAGCTTTGGTCTTGACGCTAATTGGTTGAAGGCTTATCGAGACAGCAAAGATAAGGATGCGATGCTCGATAAAGGCGCAAAAATCATTTGCGAATTTGTTGGAAAAGCTCCAAACCCGTTGAACCTCAAGCAAGATCTCATCAAGGCTGCCCAGAAAGCGTGGGGTGCAATTTCGTTTGTCGCCACTGGCGCCTGGTACATCGTTTGCTGGAGCGGGAGGCAGATAGCTCGATTGACGGTTGCCGGTGCAAAAGCGGGTTATGAAAAAATTCTCGCACCACTTTGGAATGCCGCTATGGCGACTCCTGGTCTTATTTGGGATTTCTTTGAGGCGGCAGCAGAACTTATGGCGAGTGCAGGGTCCGCAGTGAGCGATGCGGCAGTGAGCGGATACGAGGCAGTGAAAAAGAAAATCAAGGGAGAAGATCCGCCTTATTTTGCCAATGAAGGAGACACCGTTGTGCGCACCTCTGTTGAAGTCACACCCATTATCAAGTCTTACTTCGCCGAAAAATCTGCTCGCGGTACTGATGTGAAGCCCGGAACCGTGACTGCTCTCCTCAAGGCCCCCTACAAAAAGTTTGTTGCAACCGCAAAGGTTTCTCATGACGATGGAAGTGCACCTTTTGCCGGAGCCGACATACAGATGTCAATAGTTGACCAGGCTGTAAAGAACATCATTTGTCTACACGCCCCAAAGCGGGTCGATAAGAAAACGGTCCAGTGCAGAATGGGCAACGTTGATTTCGCTTACGTAGGTCGCGAAAAGGCACAAACCAAAGGTTGGTTCGCGGGTTTGCGTGGTCGTGAAGATGCTTCAAAACACTCACACCCTGAGACGACGATTGACGATTTACTGTAATCAACAATGCTGCCGACTCATTGATGAATCACTTTCACCACACTCTCACTGATTTCGGAATTTCGCTTTTCCTCCCCTCGGGCTACTACCCAAGTCTTGATGAAAGTGAATTCGCTTTAATCGCCAAGATTGTCGACTTTGATGATCGAGCCCCCGACAATCCTGAATTACTCCTGTCGGTTCGCCGGTGGCGCACCAATGATGCAATCAACCTCAGCGCCGAGATGTGCGCACATTTTCATTTGTATGAATTAGAAGATGCCCACGAATGGACGAGCCCAGCTGAGCCCTTAACAAGCGATGGTCAATCTGGTTCAATTCGTTATTTCACGTGCCACAGTGGCGAGGTTGGCTTCGTCGCAACATTTGATCTGGTCAATGACATCGTGACTTTTCGTGCAACATGGCCAAGCGATTACCCAAATTTCGGCGAACAACTATCCACCATTGTTGAATCAGCGCGCTACCTCAAACCCGGTGACGTGATGTCCGAGAAGACGTCAATTGTGCAACCCATGATTGGAGT
>JBAXIP010000139.1:0-5389 GCA_037138315.1 Actinomycetes bacterium | reverse complement strand
CCTCTCGATCTGGTCGCAAATAACTGAGGAAATCTGCCACTTCGCCAGACCAGATCGCCTCATTTTTCCTGTTTTCTTTGCAACACCAATGCCGTAATATGAATTCATGTTCTTCGACCGTATAACCCGTGACCCGGCCATCATGGCTGGCGCTCCGTGTATACGCGGAATGAGGTTTCCGATCACGACGATCTTGTCGTCGCTCGGATCCGGTATGTCACAAGAAGAACTTCTCGCAGATCATCCTGATTTAGAACTTGAGGATATTCGCCAGGCCCTGTCATATGCCGTTGAGGTATTGCAGGAACATGGCAACCCACTTCGCATTGCGTGAATTTCCTCATTGACGAGAACCTCGCACCGAGATTGGCGAGTGAATTAGTTGGTGCTGGGCACGATGCAGTCCACGTGTCTGAGTTGGGTTTGCGGTCGTCGCCTGATCAGGAAATCCTCAAAGTTGCTTTCAATCAAAAGAGAATTCTGATTTCCCGCGATACCGATTTCGGGCTTTTGATTGAACGAGATTCAGCAGGTAGTCCATCTTTGATCTTGATTAGAAGAATGGGCGACTATCGTGTCAAGGCAATTGTGAGTCGAGTTTTGGTTCTTCTGTCAGACCATTTAGAAGTCTTAACTTCGGGCGGAATCGTTGTTGTCGATGGATCACGAGAGCGCGTGCGGCGATATTAAGACTCGAAAAATTACGGGGCGAGGGATTCGAGGAATGGATTGAGGTTTTGTCCGATGATTCCAGCGGCGTAATCGGACGGATGATCGGTATAGCTGTACAAGAAATGATTCCAGCGCACATGGCGACAGATGCGATCTTCAGATCCGCAGAAAATCTCAGTGGCGTCAAAGATGTCAACTTGACCAGGAAATTCTTGTTTTAACTGATCAAACATTGCTCGGTACTTCGCTGTTTGCTCTACAAATGTCTGGATCGGCAACTCACATAACGGGTTGGGCTTCACTAAGAGTCGGTTCAAAACTTCGATCGTGGTTTTGCGCTGCAGACAATCTTCAGGATTTGGCAGAGGGGGATTGTCAATGTACAGAACTACTTTCTTGCCTGCATCAGTCAATATCTGAATGCTCGTCCGGAGACCATCACTGATGATGTCGTAGTACGGACTGTCAGGTAATTGCACAAAACTTGTTTCATCTCCAATGCCAAACATCGCGCGAGCAGCACCCTCAAGCACGACGACGTCTACATCGGGATTATTAGCTGCTGAATCAATGGCGATGCGGGCAAGTTTTTGAAACCGTTCAAACTCGGGAGCATCGGAGATGAGGGGTACTGGAACTCCGCTGTCAGAGTTGCCTCCCATAAACAGCCAGCGCCCATTTTCGGTTGACGTACGAATGAAGCCACCGATCAATGCCTGCGCTTTACTGTCACCAATGAGAGCGAAGCGTGGCGTATCACGGTTGTCCTCGAGGCAACTATCGAAAAGTGCAGCAACCTTGGCGTCGTTGATTCCACAGGTGTCTTGAACCCAGCCGTTGGCACCCCCTGCTTCGCCGGTCTTGATATCTGGGTTCATTTGAGCGACCTCACGACTAGAAATGCCGTCATTTCTAAACGTCACGTAGCCAACAAGGCCGATCACAGTCATTGATGCAACGAGTGCTGCTGTCACGACCTTGACGCGGGGATGAAAGCGCAATGGCTTTTCAATGAGTCGATACGTTGCCCACGACAACAACACGGCCAACATCACCGCACCGAAACGAACTCCGGCCGATGGAACGGTGCTGGCAATGATGCGGGCAAATATCAATAATGGCCAATGCCACAAATAGAGGGGGAAACTAATGAGCCCAATCCACACAATTGGTCGTAGTGAGAAAATGCGACGTGCCGTCAATGTGTGGGCGCCCGCCCCGATCATGAGAGCTGCACCAACTGTTGGCGCGAGTGCATTCCAGCCAGGGAATTTGCTCTGTGCGTTGAGCCCGAACATGGTGAACAGAACCAATGCCAATCCGATAACTGCAAGTGCGTTTTGAAGTGTTGATCCTTTTTCAGATGGCGTTCGATGCAGCATGACGACCGCCAAAATTGCGCCAATCAGTAGTTCCCAAAAGCGATTAAACGGCGAGTAATACGCACCAACGACGTCATGGTTGAGTGCATACAAACCAAAACCAAATGAAGCGATGGTGAGAACAACTGTTGAGACAAGTACATGCAGTCTGATCTTAAAGATGAGCCACAACAACAATGGCCAGACAATGTAAAACTGTTCTTCAATTCCGAGTGACCATAAATGCGTTAAGGGTTTAACGGCTGATGACGTGTCAAAGTAGCCAGATTCTTTCCAAAGAATAATGTTCGAAATAAATGACGCGCCCGAACCGACATGTTTGCCAAGCTGTCGGTATTCGGAGGCCAGCAAAACAAACCAACCCAATGCATAAACGAATGCAAGCATGGTGACCAATGCAGGAAAGATACGTCGAATACGACGTTGATAAAAACCCTGAATGGTGAAGGTTGATTCGTTCAACCCATTCAAGATGTTTGTAGTGATGAGATAGCCGGAAATGACGAAGAAAACATCAACTCCGGCATAGCCACCTGGAATCATCCATGAAAAGGCGTGAAAGATGACAACGGAAATAACTGCGAGCGCCCGCAGACCATCGATATCCGATCGATAGTTATGGGTCAGTTGGGCTTGATGCATTCCCAGGTGGCGTAGTGATACGCGGGCAAGAAACCGAAGACTTCGGCAATGCGTTTGTCGGCTACCGGTGACGAATCTGTTGGGCGACCCATGGCGACGAGGTCTTCAACGTTGAAGCCATCTCCATTTGAGGTCGGGCATTCGGTGACATGATTCAGCATGTCGGCGAAGTCTTGCGTCACTAAAACATGTGTTGTAAATCCAGCTCTACGCAACTGGTCGGTGAGGTCCCAGCCGAAGTTAAAAAATACTGGTGTGTTATCGGCATGAAATTCGGGAGTCGATGGAACTTGAGTGGTCCCGTAACACAAAGGGACTTGCAAGTACATGCGACCGCCAGGAGCAAGCACTCGGTAAATCTCGCTCAGTGCCTTTGCGGTGTCGGGCACATGTTCGAGAACATGTGGTGTGAGCAAAATATCAACCGATGCATCGGGCAGAGCCATAGCTTGCAGATCGATCTGAATGTCGCCCTCATGGGCCGACAAGTCGTAGTCGCTCGCGGTGTATTTGAAATAGCGACGCATCATTGAGCGATAGCCAGCGCCCATGCGCGGACTGGTTTCGAGAACTCGCAGGTTTTTGGCATAGCCCCGACGTGACAAGAAGCAGAACAACAAGAAGCGATCGCGCGCCACGCTGCCACATCGGGGGCAGGTTGCCATTTCGGTGTGATAGGGCCCAATAAATTCGTCGCCAGACCAGTGGCAGATATTGCACACCGCGACGGCCGTATTGATCGTTTTGGGGTTGACCCATGGCTTGAAGCCGAGTTCCCACCATGCGCCTTCAGCGGATGCCAAGCCAACTCGTCGAGCAAAGGGCCGCAAAAGCTGGCGGACTCGCTCAGAGAGGGACTGCTGTGGGTCGGAGGACATTGCACTTCACGCTAATAGGTGGCAGCACGCGGCGGGGGTAACTCCTGATCTCGCAGGTGTCACACGGTTAGGATTGAGATGTGCGAATTCTTCGGGCCCTGGTGGGGCGCATAACAGGTCGAGATGTGCGGGCCTTACGAGCCGAAGTCGCCGATATGCGGAATCAGATTCAGGTGATGAGCGATATTTTGCAGTCGCTCAACCACGACATTCGTTCTGGGTCAGAGCGATCGCTCCCATTGTTCATGGGATATGCCGAGCGTCTTCGCCTTGATGCCGATACCGCAGTTGGCGCGGCGCAAGTGATCGAGCGTCAGATTGATCAGATTCAACAACGTCTTAACCAGATGTCTCCGCCGAACCAGGGCTGACCGATGACGGCCCAGCCGCAGGTTCTCGTCGACGGTCGAGTGATATCTCATCCAACTGCCGGTGGGCGAGGAGTCGGGCGCTACACCATTGGTTTGGTGCGCGCGATGCATGAATCTGGGGCCTTGGTGACGGTGATGAATGCAACTCTGGCCGATGAGCAGATGTGGCTGGACGCGATTCCAGCATTGAGGGTCGCTCCCTTTGAACCGAGCACGGTGCGTACTGCATCGGCCGACACCTGGTTCATGTGTACACAAATGATGTTGCATCCCATACCGCTCGATGTTGTGCCACGCATGATTACCGAAGCCGGATTGCGAGTTGTCGGGGTTCTACATGATGTCATTCCGTATCGATATCCAGATCAGTATTTGACCGACCCGAGCGCGTTGCGCCAATCACAACTTCGGGCAATGCTCGTGCGCACCTTTGATGCGATGGTTTCTAACTCAACCTTCTCGGCTGACACTGGGGCGGCGGTTCTCAAGTTTGATCGCTCACGTATTCGCGTTGTTGGTGCGGCTGTTGAACCCCAGTTTTGCGAAGGGTCGGTTTCGGCATCGCGATTGAGGCGCCTCATTGATAAAGGTGTTGACACTTCGCGAAGTTTGGTCGTTGCAGTCACTGGCGGCGATGATCGAAAAAATACCCCTGGTTTGATTCGGGCTTGGGGCTCAATTACTGGTGATCTTCGAAAGTCGCATCAATTGGTTATTGCCTGTGCCGCCGTACCCATTGTGCAAAACCGTTGGCGCGATGTCTCTCATTCGGTCGGACTGACCGATCACGATGTTGTCTTTACCGACACCGTGACCGACGACGAAATGGTTGCGCTATATCAGTCGGCGCGCTTGTCGGTGATGCCGTCGCTTGAAGAAGGTTTTGGTTTGCCGGTTGCTGAGGCTGCAGCATGCGGTTGCCCGACAATTTGTTCAAACAACTCGTCGCTCCCTGAAGTGATCAATTATGACGACGCATTATTCAACGCGAGTGATGTCATTGATATCGCGCGAGCAATTGAATGGGCCTTGACAGATGACGAACATCGCGAGCGACTTCGAGTTGCTGCTGCGCGAGCAGCGCAACGATGGACACGGAAAAATGTTGGGCGTGATGCTGTTGCGGCGTTGAGTGGTAGTTCAGGTGCTCATAGTTCTGTAGTTGTTGCGAATCGAATCGGATTGATGGGTCCATCGGCAGGATCGCCTTCGGGTATTGGCACCTATAACGCTGGCTTGGCAAATGCATGGCACGAGAACCATGAACTGCCCGAAATGATTGAATACGTTGATGTTTCTAGTACTTCAATCGCCGTGAATGATTGTCATTCAGCGACTGGGCTTGGTCGGTACTGGTATCCGCATGATGTTGATCATCTGATTGTCTCACTGGGATCATCGCCGTATCACGCGATGTCAGTTGCACGAGCTTCCGAATACGCCT
>JBAXIP010000138.1:0-5519 GCA_037138315.1 Actinomycetes bacterium | reverse complement strand
AGTGGGCTGTAATCCCAAGAACTGTCGGCTGTCCATCGCTTCAAACTCTAGGCGGGCACTATCGTCAGCACCTATGGCTGTGACTTCTCACTCAGGTTCAAAAGCATCTTCCCCACAAACTTGGCAGGATGACGCGTGTTCGCTCGTTGAGGCATTCCGCTCTGGCGAACGCTCCCCCGTCGAAGAACTTGATGCGACATATGCAGCGATTGATACAAGCGACCTCAATGCTTTCGGACACCTTGATCAAGATCGGGCCTATGCCGCGGCACGAACCGCAAATGTCAACCTGCCGTTCGGCGGCGTGCCGATCGGCGTAAAAGAACTCGATCAAGTTGCTGGATGGCCCGACACCGAAGCATGCGTTGCGTTGTCGCATATCGTTTCTGATTTCTCATCAGTCATGGTCCAACGACTTGAAGATGCTGGCGCCGTTTTAGTTGGTCAAACAACTGCAAGTGAATTTGGTGGTGTCAATGTCACTCGCACCGTGATGCACGGCGCAACACATAATCCATGGGAACACGGTCGCACACCAGGTGGTTCATCAGGCGGGAGTGCTTCGGCTGTTGCTGGTGGAATCATCACGATGGCAACTGCTGGTGATGGCGGCGGATCAATTCGTATTCCCGCGGGTTTCACTGGGTTGGTTGGCCTCAAGGCGACCTATGGCCGAATTCCGCGAGCGCCAAAAGTACAGCTTGGAAATCTCACCACGGTGACTGGTTGCGTGACACGCAGCGTTCGTGACACTGCCCGATGGTTCGACGTCACCGCAGGTCACGACTCTCGCGATCAACTCAGCCTGCCCAACGTCGGCAAATGGGAGCCCGAACTTGGTTCATTCACTCAAGCACTTCGCGGTTTACGTGTCGCAGTCGTTCCCGATTGGGGTGGAGCAGTTGTGTCGCCTGCAATGTGGGAAGTTTTGAGCGCCGAGGCCGATCTGCTCATCGCCGAACACGGATGGAAGCGTGTTGACATTGACACGTCACTTCCAAGTATGGGCGCCGCATGGAGCATCAGTGGAATGTTGTCGATCCATGCGCAACTCGGTGAGTTGTGGCCAGATTGTGCCGACGTATTGACACCAGAAATTCGCATGGGTTTAACAGCGACGATGGATCGCTACGGACCTGAAGATCGTGCTCGCATTGAAGCGCGTCGCGTGGCGCTAAACGAACGTATGGCCGAAATCTTTCACGCTTCAACCGGAGTCGACTTGGTTCTCACTGCTTCTAACCCAGATGTCGCATTTGATGCGGAAGGGCCACTTCCATCAACCTTTGGTGGAGTTCGTGCAGGAGCAGGTAACAACGGTCGTTTGACCTTCCCCGCCAATTTGCACGGCAACCCAGCAATTTCTATTCCCGCTGGCTTCGTCGACGGTCTTCCCGTCGGTCTGCAAGTCGTTTCACGTCATTTCACCGAGCAGTTGCTCCTTGATATCGCTGTACATATTGAGCGCAAGCGGCCTTGGCCTCTTGTCGCTCCTCTGTGATGCGCGAATATCTACTATGAATAAAAACGCGGGTGCACACGGTCCACTTCACGGAATCAAAGTTCTTGACCTGTCAGTCATGATCTCCGGACCACTGGCCGCGATGATGCTCGCCGACCAGGGTGCCGACGTCATCAAAATCGAGTCTCCAGGTATCGGTGACTTCATGCGCTATATCGGCTCAGCCAAAGGCGGAATGACTGGCATTTTCGTCAACAACAACCGCGGCAAGCGTTCACTCGTTGTCGACCTGAAAAGTGAACAAGGTGTCGCAGTTCTCAAAAAGCTCGCCGAAACTGCCGATGTGGTCATTCAAAACTTTCGACCCGGTGCAGTTGAGCGACTCGGAATTGGTTACGAACATCTCAAGGCAGTGAATCCGCAATTGATCTACGTAAGTATCAGCGGCTACGGACCTGATGGACCCAACAGTGGACATCGCGTCTATGACAATGTGATCCAAGCAGCATCGGGTCTCGCGAGTGTGCAAACCGATCCGCGCAATGGCGAGCCATCGTTGTTTCGAACTCTCTTGTGCGACAAAGTCACATCGCTCACCGCGGCTCAAGCAATTTCGTCAGCACTGTACGCCCGTGCTGCGGGAAACGCCGACGGTCAGCACATTGTTTTAGCAATGCTCGATGCCGCGGTTTCATTCATGTGGCCCGATTCGGGCATGGATGCGGTGTTGCTTGATGACGACGCAAACCGCACTCCGACGATCGGACAGAACTACGGCATCACGCGACTCAAAGACGGATTCGCTGCCGTCTCTGTTGTGAGCGATAGTGAATTCCGTGGACTATGCCAAACATTTGGTCGCCCCGAACTTGCCAACGACGAACGTTTTGCAACAATGGCCGGACGCACCATGAACGCCTCAGAGTTGGTCCCTTTGATGACTGAACTCTCGGCACAACAACCCACCGACGATTTTGTCAAGCGTGCTCAATCATTCGACGTTCCGGCCGCGTCTGTCGTCACGCTGGCTGATCTGCCACAACAGCCCCAAATTCGTAACAACGAGGTCTTCATCGAACGCGAGCACCCTGTTGCTGGTCGACTTCGCGAGCCTCGTCCAGCAGCGCGGTTTTCGGCAACTCCAGCCCAGGCAGGCAGTCTCGCCCCGAGCCCAGGACAACACAGCGACGAAGTGGTCACCGAAGTTGGGCTTGATGCTGCGGCGTTGAGAGCAGCCGGCGTCATTTTTTAAATCTGATTCTCAAGGTTTGATCACTTCTTAACGATTTCCTGACAGTTCAGAACCGTCCTCGTGCCGATGAATGACGTGTTGAAAACACGACATTCACTGAAGTAGGACCACCATGAAAGAACACGACCGAGGCTCAAGCCTCATTGAAGTCGTCATTGCCGTTGCCTTAATGGGCATCGTGGTCTCTGGTGTTCTCGGTGCCATGTGGTCCGCCATCCGAATGTCGTCTTTCTCGGACGATCAAGCCAAAGTTGAAGCAGTTCTCGGAAGCGCTGCTGATCGATTAGCAAATTATGCCTACATTCCTTGCCCGACCAATAACAGCAATGGCGGCTACCTCCCCATCATTCAAGCTGCATCTGGAACCGTTGATTGGCCAACGAGTTCAGTCACGTTGACCCAGATGTATTTTTGGAACCCATCATCTACATCAACTGGAACGTGGCTCACGACTAACGGGCTTTCAGGCACTGAATGCAATGAAACTGCTTCATTAACAACCGCGCGAACTTTGCAACGCATCACGTTCATGGTGACATCACCCTCTGGCTATTCAAAAACGTTAGAGGTGGTGAAAAGCAATGTGTTTCCACGCTCGATTTCGTAAGAGCAACCAGCAAATAGGCTGCCGGGATCGCGGTATGACTTTGGTTGAACTGCTCATTACCGTCACAATTCTTGGAATTATCATGACCAGCCTTTCAGCGGCAATGATTGTGATTCTTCGGACCGAACGACCCATTAAAGACCATTTGTCAGAATCAAAGGACATTACGTTTCTTCAAGCGTGGATTCCCAATGATCTTGCATCCGCAACAAGTCGCAATATTGACCCGCTCTACCAACCAACCGCCACAAAGAAATTGCCGGGCACCAACGTTCTCACTTTGAATCGTGCCGATATCTCAGAAAGTGGCGCCACCATCGACTACAGCGTTTCGTATCGCTATGTTCAGGTCAACGATGAGTGGCAGTTACAGCGCTACGAAATTCGCAACGTGGGATTGACCACTCAAGTCGTCACTCAAGTAGGCGTGGCACATCAACTCGCCGCTCCTCCATCAACTTGGAGTCCAACCCAATCCCCCATTCATGCAGTCACCGTGACTTCTCGCAATCAAGTCGTCCTGCGACCGATCGGCGAAGACATCCAAGTTGTTTTTGAAAGTGGTGAAAAATTCACAACTGGCGGCGCAGGACTATCTTCACAAGATCAGTTACCAACCGATTACACCGGAGGGATCATTGATCCCTCTGCTCCCCCAACGCGTTGTGGCGGGACCGTCACCGTTGTACTTGACACATCAAGTTCAATTCCCTCACAGGGTGGTGCAACGTCGCTCGTCAATGCAGCGCTCGGGTTCATCGATGCTTTTTCGGGAACGCCCACATATTTACGGATCGTCGGTTTCGATGTTTCGGCATATTCGTATTATCCGACGACAGCGGGACAGTACGTCAACATTCTCAATCCAACTTCCGACCTCACTGCTATGCGTACCAAAGTTGACAATCAAGATTTAACCGCAGCCCGATGGGGATCAGGCACAAACTGGGAAGACGGATTGTGGCAAGCATTTAGAACTACATCTGGAACAGCATTCTCACAACTTCCAGAACTCGTGGTCTTTATTTCAGACGGCGAACCCAACCGCAACCGAACAAACACTCTCAATGACGGTGATGCGCGATTTAACACTACTGATCTTTCGCGAGCGGTCACCGCAGCCAACTATGGTCGCGGCACTGGCGCCCGCATTGTCGGCATTTTGGTTGGTAGCGATGCCATCACAACAAACCAAGATCGCATGAAGTCAGTAGTCGGCAATGTGGTCTGGAATGGAACAGGGCCATCAAGTCCCGGCAACGCTGCCGCGGCAGATTTTTTCTTGCCTGCCAACTCTGCTTCATTTGCTCAACTCGGAAACGTGTTGCGTTCAATCAGTGCAGCTGTTTGTGGTGGCACTGTCACGGTACAGAAACGTATTGAACAAGCGGGAGTACTTTCTGAGGCAACTGGCACTTGGTCGTACACGACCGATGTTGGCGTGCGCGACCTCAATACTTCGCAGTCATCTTCAGCCACATTTGACTACACGTTCCCCAGTGGGACGACATCACGCACCGTCCAAATCACTGAGACTCCGAAATCTGGCTTCACCTTTGTTCGAGCCGACTGTTCGTCTGGTGGAACAGCACTGCCATCTAGTCGCTTGCGCACTCCAAGTGATGGTTCGCCAGGAGTCACCATCACCTTGACTCCTGATGAAGCGGTCTCGTGCTTAATGGTGTCACAACCATCATGACAAGAGTTACTGTGGTCTGTCGAGAACCCTCCGAGAGCGATCAAGGCTCGGCACTTTTACTTGTGCTCATCTTGATGGTCGTTGGCAGCGTGATCGCTATCGGACTACTGACTTTCACGCGAGTCTTGCTCGATACGCGCCCAGCTCTGCACGAGCAGAATTCAGCGGCTGAGGCCGTGAAATCCGGAACTCGAATGGCGATCACATTGCAACGCGATTTTGGACCAGCTGCCTGCTTCGCCCCTTCAGCAAACTGGTCGCTCAATGGATACAACGTCAACTCAACCTGCACAACGGTCACGAGTTACACCTCGGGCGCCAATCGCTACGGCGCAATCACCACGCTGAATTCGGGAACAACGACGAACATCTCAACACCATCATGGGCCGGTACAACCACCTCAGCTTTAAGTGGAAATATTTTGATTAATGCGGGTACCGCGACTGCGCCGCTCAGTAGCAATTTCACCAATGATGGATCAACTAGTTGGACCAGCAT
>JBAXIP010000137.1:0-5603 GCA_037138315.1 Actinomycetes bacterium | reverse complement strand
GATTGTTCTGATTGTTCTGATTGTTCTGATTGTTCTGATTGTTCTGATTGTTCTGATTGTTCTGCGGATTTGGCCACGTCTGGAATTCAACTGCCCAATCAAGATCAACACTTAAGACACTTCCGCGATCCGAAGACGTCACACCAATAATTTTTCCGACTTCGTCGGCTTTGGGTGCATCGGGTGGTCCCATATCTTTGCGATAGTGAAATGAAACGTCTTTGCCAATCAGCGCCGTCTCATTTCCCTTAAATCCAAGATCGCTCGCCAAATCTGAACTTATCAAAACTCCTGAACCATTTGAACTGTCAGACAATTCACTACCAGCAATCAAAATGTGTTTAATTGTTCCGTTAGGCGTATAACCCTCAACGCCGACATTTTTCATTGTGAGTTCTTGGTCATCGACTTTGTAACTATCAAACATCGAGCCAGCGAGATAGAGAGTGGCTGACTGAACATTATTCAATTTTTCAACGGCGGCGAGTACATCTGCATCAATCTTTTTGCCGGAACCATCGGGCCCTATCCACTGAGACTCTCGGTAATTCAGACCCGAAGTGCCCGTCACAATGACTTGCGTATCCATTCCAATTTTTTCCGAAGAAGACACTAAGAAGCTCTTAGTGCTCGTTACTAATGACAACATCACGGTCACGCTCACCGCACCAATAACAATGGCGAAAATTGTTAGAGAGGTTCGTAATTTTTGTCGGGCTAAATTTCGTAATCCGGTGCGGAACTGATCAATGAACTTCATTTTGTGCCAGCTCTTTCGACAATCTTTCCGTCTTTGATTTCTATGATCCTCGTGGCTTGGGCCGCAACACTTGCATCATGAGTAATGATGATTAACGTGATTCCCTCGGCATTCAAACGTTTGAGTTCAGTAATGACATCAGCACCACGCGATGAATCAAGGTTTCCAGTTGGTTCATCGGCGATGATGAGCTGAGGATCATTTACTAAAGCTCGGGCAATTGCTACTCGCTGACGCTGACCACCAGATAACTGAGTCGGCTTATGTTTAGCGCGGTCACTGAGACCCACGCGTTCGAGGGCTTTCATGCCACG
The DNA here is from genome assembly GCA_037138315.1 of Actinomycetes bacterium. Classification (GTDB taxonomy): domain Bacteria; phylum Actinomycetota; class Acidimicrobiia; order Acidimicrobiales; family Ilumatobacteraceae; genus Casp-actino8. Next base: position 4,529 of record JBAXIP010000137.1, on the reverse strand, counting down.
TTCGCGACGTTCTTGCTTCTTGCCAACACCAGCCACCGTCAAAGGTGCAATGACATTTTCGAGAGTCGTTTCATGGGCCTGCAAGTTAAATGACTGGAATACGAACCCAATCTTCTTATTGCGGTATTCACTCAGAATTGAATCTTTAGCGTTCGCAAGATCTATTCCGTCAACCATCACGCTTCCTTGATCGGGTTGATCTAATCCGCCAATCACATTGGCCAACGTTGATTTACCAGATCCTGATGGGCCACAGATGGCGATAAAATCACCGTGTTCAATGTTCAGCGACACATCGTCGAGGGCTTTCACCTCTTCGCCGCCAACCGAGTACGTCTTTTTCAAACCAGAACATTGGACGAATGACATCAGATTTCCTCTTTCGCAGTTAGGGCGGACAGTATCGCTATTCAGAAGGGAAATGTGTCATGCACGATTTACTGTCGCCGTATAACGCAAATATGTTGGCAACTCTGTATCAACTGGCAAAGCAGCAATCTTGTTAGCTCGCAGCCACAACAAGATTGTCCATGGTGACTTCCATGTTCTTTAAGTTATGTGCACCACGATCAGCGACTCCGCTCACCAGTTTGCCAAGAAAGTTAGAGACAGCATTACGGTGGTCAATCCAACTATGGGTGACCCTGCAGCCAGTAGCGGTTGGTTCAATTTCATAGACCCAGTCACACCAGTTCTTGCCGCCAACCATGAGACCGAATGACAACTTCTTTGGCGCTTCACAGGCATTGACTTTGACTTTTGTTGCCCATGATTTCTTGCCATTCTGATTACGACCTTTGAAAGTTGCGCCAACTGCCGCTCCGGTCGCTGGAGAAACCCACTCGCCTCCCTGATTTTCTGGGGACCACTCACCCATTCGAGGCAGGTCGGACACCATTGCCCAAATTTTCTCTGGTGTCACTGAAATCTCACGAGTAACCGAAACTGAAGTGTTGGTAGACATAGGCGAAAACCTAACAGACCTACAAACGACAGTATTGCTCTAACAATTCCCACAACAGTTGCCGAACTTCGGGCGTGTCGGTTTTTCTTGTTGCTGATGTTTTATGGATCGGCCATGTTTCGCGATCGCACCAAAAGGTTCCAGAGGCACTCGGCAGTGTGTCGACCGCAGAAAGCCAGGCGATTGTGTCGGCCCCTTCACGTGCCGAACGCAAAATTGGTGCAGTCACACGACGAAATCCGGGAATACTTTCTTGAACACCAGGTGTATCGGCCCAACCTGGATGCATCGCGACAAACTCAGTTTCGGGGACTCGTTCGGCCCACATTTCATTCAGCGTCACCTGTAATCGTTTCGCAATCGCATACTGCTGACTGCCGTTGTACTTGTCGGCAGGCATCTCAGGAGAAGCCCCGTTACGCAGGTCGGGTATTCCCTTTGTGTACATGCCTCCCGATGAGACTGTCACAACTCTTCCGCCTTGAAGTTCTGGCAACAACAATGAGGTCATCAAGTACGGCCCCACCACGTGTGACGCAATGGTTTGTTCAATACCTTCACCCGAAACCTCACGCGAATTGAGAAGGGCCCCTGCGTTATGGACGAGGACATCGATATGACTCGTCAACTTTTGAATGTCCTTGCAGGCCCGACGGACCGCGGCGAGATCGCCCATTTCGGCAATCACAGATTTAGGTTTTCCTCCCACACAACTGGGTCCGACTTCAGCAATGATGGCCGCCAACTTTTCAGGATTTCGTCCCACCAATATCAACTTGGCACCGGTGGGCGCAAGCAACCGCGCAACTTCTGCTCCAAGACCCGAAGTTGGACCAGTAATGACGACAGTTTTGCCAGTCAGATCAAAATCTGAGATTTCCGACCACGCACCGAGTTTCTTGCGAATCAAAAAGCCGATCTTCGAAAAGCCCGGAACAACAGCGAGGTCAAGAAGCTTGCTCACAGTTGAGGAGATGGGTGTCGAAGATGAGGACATGTTCACATTTTCATTGTGACAGAGAAATTCGTAGACCCGCAGTCGTGCCAACTAGAGAACTCCCACGAATTTCTAAAGGACTAAACCAGTTGGCCCTTTATATTTCTCGTGCGAAGCGTATCGGCACTTCGCATTACAACACCCTGGGCATTTTCGTGTCATGATGCGCAACGACTTATGTCAAGTCGCTGCTCGAAAACAGTGCCGATAGTGACGTTGTCAAAACGCAGACCGCCTTCACATGGTCGGTCGGACACGGTCCAGCACGCTGCCCCTTGATGGTCCGCTCGAAATCAAACTTGAGGGTATTGATGACATGAATGCATTTATCCATCAGGTGTCACAGACCGCGGTTGCTTCATTCCGTGCTCGATTCCCCCAAAGATAGGCACCGACACCTCTATGGGTTGGAATGTGACATTCAACTTCTGGTCGTTGATACGGAACGCCAATGTTGGCATCACTGAAGCCAGCGTGACAGGCTCAAGGTATGCAGTTTGACATCGCAATTATCGGAGGTGGGCCAGGAGGTTCATCGACCGCAATTTCAGCTGCACGCGCCGGACTTCGAGTGGTGTTGTTTGAAAAAGCTCAGTATGGCCGCGACAAAGTGTGTGGCGATGGGCTAACGCCACGCGCTATTGGGGCTCTCAACGACTTGAACATTGATCATTCAATTTCCCACCGTATTGATGGCCTACGCATGATCGCTGGCAAGAAGCAGCGCGAATTGTCATGGCCAACCACCGATCGTTTTCCTAACCATGGTGCGGTGTGGCCACGAAAAAAGTTTGACAATCACCTTCTTGACGTCGCGATTGAGTCTGGCGCCGATGTTCGTTTCAATAGCGAAGCACTGCCCGTTCTTGAAGACGGCAAAGTTGTCGGGATAGAAGTTAACGGCGAGGTCTTGCGTTCGTCACTTGTGGTCTTGGCCACTGGCGCTCAGGGTGCGGCCGCAAAGATGCTCGGCGCAGTTCGCGACCCAGACGAAACTTTTGGTTTGGCTATTCGCGCCTATGCGCCAACGCCTCGACACGCCGAACGCCACCTTGAAGCGTGTTTAAGTTTGCGCGATGAACACGGAACTCCGGTTCCTGGTTACGGATGGATGTTCCCTGCCGGTGATGGCACCGTCAACATTGGTGTTGGCGCATTGAGCACGATGAAGGGTTTCAAAAAACTCAATCTCAATACGTTGCTCGATCAGTACGCATCTATTGTGCGCGAACCGTGGTCGCTGGGTGATTATGTTGACAAGCCTCGTGCCTGGAGATTGCCCATGAGTTGCGTACGTCGCCACGGACCAGGTTGGGTTGCCGTTGGTGATGCCGCGGGTTTTGTGAATCCGATGAACGGTGAAGGCATCGACTACGCACTCGAGTCGGGGATGCTTGCTGTTCAGTGTTTCATTGATAATCCGGCTACCGCACCAAGTTCGTACGACACACAGGTGGGCGAACGGTTCGATTCGTTCTTACGTACCGGCCGACGCTTCAGTTTTATCATTGGTCATCCGTGGTTATTGCGCCCTGGTCTACGCGTTGCTGTCGGAACTCAAGTTGCCGCCGATATCACACTTGCCGTGATGGGTAACCTAATTGACTCAACGACTCCAGGTGCTGCTGGCAAAGTTATGCGACTTGCCGATAATGCGTTACGAATTGCTGACCCAATTCTGCGACGCACCCGCGCCAAGGCGTAAGAACAGTTCGCAAATCTGACTGCGTCCGCAGGATTCGCTACTCGATAATCAAGCCGGAAATTGCACGGTCCGCGTCAAAATCAGCTGTCATTTTGATTTCACAATGGTCAAAGAATGGATATGAGTGGTCCTGTTGCGTTTTTTAACCTCATATTAATTTTTGTTAACCACTGGTTAATTTAGTGAATAGAGTGTGACAATGGTCCTGCCTTTCCTCTACCCCATCTCTTTTAGCAATGAGAGGAACGATTCAACGAAAAGACTTGCTGGAAAATGCGCAGTCCTTTTCGCTGTCATTTTGGGAACGGTGATTGTCAGTTCGAGTGCATCTCCCCGATTAGCCCAAGCATTGGATAGTGATGGTCTGGTATTCCGAGACTTTAACGGTATCGAGGGATCATGGGAAGTAACTGGGTGTGTTGCAGCGTGCGCTGATCCAGTCGTCATTCCGAGCGTTGTCAACGGCAAGCCCGTGGTCGGGATCGGAGGCAGTGCCTTTTGGTTTGACAACACCCTCCGTGGAGTTCAGATTCCAGCATCGGTGACAACTATCAATGGATATGCATTTGGTGGATCGAAAGCTACTGAATTTTCAGTTGACCCATTGTCACAGCATTTCAAGAGTGTGGATGGAACGCTAATGACCAAAGATGGCACCGAACTCGTGGCCTACCCAGGTGGCGCCACTGCAACATCCGTGACAGTTCCCACTGGTGTTAAAAAGCTTCGCATGGGTGCCTTCTACGGGGGTCTGGTCACATCCGTGTCGCTACCGGAGTCACTTGAAGTCATCGACCAGCAAGCCTTTAGCCTCCCCGGTCTAACAACAATCGAAATTCCGATCGCAGTGTCAGTCATTGGCG
>JBAXIP010000136.1:0-5667 GCA_037138315.1 Actinomycetes bacterium | reverse complement strand
TGGCCACTGCGGGGTCGTGAGGCTTGCGACCATCAGTGTGAAGAGCCTTGCCACAGGCTGCATACCAGGCGTCGCACAGTGCCATGTCGCGACGTCTTAGGCGGGCAGCGACTCGCAATGGGCTCCAGCCATAGGCGAGAGGTCGTTCCCACGGATGGGGTTTATCTTCGGGACGATTGACTTCTTCAAGGCTGAAGAAACGCCAATTGATTTCAAGGCCAGTCAGCCGACGAACCTCGCGGATCCATAACGACGTTTGATACGCCCAAGGGCACATGGGGTCGAAGAAGAAATCGATTTTGTTAACTTGGTTTGGCACTGCTGAACCGCCGATCTTTGAGACGAAGGAATGGTTTTTCTACGAAGAACCATGAGGCTGCTGTGACAGCAGAAACGATCATGATTCCAATCACAATGCGCACCGATTTGGGTCCCCACGTGAAATGGCGACCCATCACCTGGAAGATCAACATATGCCAGAGATAGAGACCATAAGAAACCTTGCCAAGTATGGCGAGTGGCTTCCACGTCAAAACGCTGTTACCAATCCAGGCATTTTCGGCAGCGGCGAGAGTCACGACTCCGGCAAGGAGTGCAATGACTGTAAAGCCACCCTTGTATATGAACGATCCTGCATAGTTGTACTTGATATACACGATTCCGAGAAATGCAATGGTTGCTGAATAATTCAACAGTTTTTGATTGATTCGTATGTGGCGGTATATCAGGGCGAAAAGAGCACCGACCAATAAAGAATCAACACGGGTGTCGGTACGAATGTATAAAAAGAGCCATGAGACTCCCTGATTCCATAACTCATTGCGGTGCCAAGCAATGACAGCGATGGTGATGGCGACTAAGCCCATCATGACTTTGTTCGGAATTTTGAGAGCCACGAGAGCGATCAGAATCGCTGGCCAAATGATGTAGAACTGCTCTTCAATTGCCAGGCTCCAAAGATGACCTAGGTCATTTTGTGCGGCATCTGGATGCCACACCACATTCCAGTTATTGAGATAGAGCAGAGCGTGCCAGGTTGTACGCCACTGAATATCCATGGGGAACTTTTCCCAACGCGCCACAAAGAAGTCGACGATGAGAATTGCGTAGAGGGCTGGGAGCAGTCTCAGTGCTCGTCGTATATAAAACCGCCGAAACATGCCGGACTGATTTCGTTGTCGGTCCTTGAGCAAGAGCGAAGTAATTAAGAAACCACTGAGGACAAAGAAGATGTCAACCCCAAGGAAACCTGGTTCTAAGGTTTTATTGAGCCAATTCCATGGGGTGACGGCATTGAAATACGGGTCGGTGCTCACAATCCAGTGAAAATGGGCGACGAAAACCTGCAGCACGGCGATGCCGCGGATCCCGTCGAGGACTGGAACATGGCCGGGCAAATCGAGCGGGGCATTTGACTGCGAAATGTCGCTTTGTGGGGCGCTCACACTAAGAACCTAGTACCGTGAGAACCCATGGAACGCCCTACAAAGTTTGAGCACACCCGCTTTCTTGGAGACAAGCGGACCCAGTTGGTGTACGACGTCGATAACTGGGAAGACCCCGCGATCATTGATGAAATCGTGGCTGCCGAAATTGGTTTGTGTTTTGGCCCAGACACGTTGGTTGAGGCTCGCAACCGCGGTTACACCTTGGCGACGCCCGGTAAAACTCGCCGCCACCTCAAGCCCCGTGCCTGATAGTTGCCGTAGCCGATGCTGAGCAACGGCACCATCCTTTCGGGCTCGCTGAGCCTGCCGCGCTACCTGGTTCAACCTGCTGGTAAAACCGAAGGTGCTCCCGGCGTCATCATGTTGCACTCGTTTCCGTTTGGGCCCATTGATGCGCGTCACTCGGCAAGCAGTTTCCCCGAACTGATGGATCGTCTGGCTAACGAACTGGGCTTTTCGGCGATGTGCTTTACGTTCCGCGGATGTGGGGAAAGTCCCGGAGACTTCTCGCTTCAGGGATGGGTCGACGATCTACGTGCCGCGATTGACCACATGATTTCTGAAACCAATCCGACTGGATTGTGGTTAATAGGTTCAAATACTGGTGGTTCATTAGCTATGTGTGTCGGTGCTGATGACCCACGCATTAAAGGTTGTGCGCTGTTGGGCCCGCGGGCCGACTTTGATGACTGGGCTGCGCAACCACGAAAGTTTTTAGATCACTGTCGTTCAGTCGGTTCGGTGCAGACTCCGCAGTTTCCGAAAGACTTCGATGAGTGGACTCGTGAGTTGCGCCGGTTTAGACCAGTGCCAGCTGCTCAACGCTTTGCGCCACGCCCGTTGTTGCTGTTGCATGGCGATGATGACGAGAGTGTGCCAGCGACAGATACTCGACAACTAGCAGAGGCACATGGCGCAGCCGAAATGCGCGTGCTTGAAGGAGCCGGGCACCGAATGCGGCACGACCCACGTGCAATGGCAGTGCTGTTTGGTTGGTTAGATCGTCAACGTTTGGATGACGAGTAAGATTATTTCTATGAATCATTTAGGGTGCCCGAGTCAATTCGACGTCGATATCTATCGGACATTGCACGATGACTTAGCAACGATGTCGGTTGAGCAGGCGGTCCATCACTATTCCGAGTTCGGGGAAGATGAAGGGAGGAGATCTCACTCGCTTTCGGATCGAATGCAGTTTGGCCAGCTTGCTCCTGAACGGACATTGGAGATTGGTCCCTTCGCATTCCCATGTTTACGTGGTGAGAAGATCAAGTATGCGGACATCTATTCAACTGAGAAACTTCGTGATATTGCGAAGACATCAGGCTTCGATCCCCACTCAGTCCCAGAGATTCATTACGTCGTTGAACCCACAAACCTTTCTGCGATCGCAGGGAGATTCGATGGGGTTTTTTCAAGCCATGTGATTGAACATCAGCCTGATCTGGTAAGTCATCTTCAGCAGGTCTCGCGGCTGCTAGAAGATGGTGGGTCCTATTTCCTAGCGATTCCTGATCACAGATACTGTTTTGACCACTTCAAACCCGCTGCCACGATTGAGGAAGTTCTCGGGGCACACCTTGACGGTCATCAATGGCACACCGCTCGTTCAGTAGTTCAACGCTTAACCCTGCTCACGCACAACGATGCTGTTAGACACTGGGCTGGCGATCATGGTTGCCTTGGCGAGAACCCTAGTTATCAGGGGTTGGGACGCAAAGAACTGTTGCAACGTGCGGTCGACGAGTTTCGAAGTTTTGACGGGAAGCCCCCCAACGAGCACTCATGGTTTTTTACTCCTAGGGGCTTTCGCGGGATTATCCAAGATCTACTTCACCTCAACTTGATCGATTTTGAGATTGCGCACTTGTACCCGACCATGTGGAATTCAATTGAGTTTTGGGTAATTCTCTCCAAAGTCCAACGCAGTGATTAGTTGCACCCCAAAGATGAGGATCGACGGCTGCGGCGATTAACGGACCCCAAAGGTATCTGGCTGAGTGGTCGATGCTCAACGATTAGCCGAAGCAGATGGCGCAGCCGAAATGCATATTCATGAAGTTGAGTGACACCGCATGCGACACGACCTGTGAGCAATGATGGTGTTGCACAGTTTGTTGGATTGTCATCGTTTAAACGAGGGACAAACCCGGAAATCGAAAAGTATCCTCATTGTTTTGAAAGCAAAATGTTCAAGGTGAAAACTAATGTAATTACCAAACTGGAAGACAGAAGCACGACAAACCCACGGATTGTCCGGATGCCCGCAAAAAGGATTAGCAGGAATAAGGGAGTCATTGCCATAGTGAGGCGGCCCTGAACGCCGGGATCTTGGTCAAAAGTGATCCACATGCCAATTCCAATAAAGATTGATCCCAAATATTGGGTGGTCATTGCTACTGGTCCGGCCGAAGTGAACCAGTGAGTTTCAGAGTTAAAGAATGCGGCAGCGCAAGCGGCGATTACCGCAAACGTGAGTAGTTGAGCAACAATCGCCATCACATCAAGATTCATTCCGTTAAACGGGGTGTATGAACTAGTGAGTGGAGAGAATGCTATGAGGGACTCTCGAAAAATAAGGGGAAGTGACACGTCGTTCAGACGTAAAACATCTAGCGAAGGAAATGTTCGAAGTTCAACGTAGGCACGCGATTTAACAGAAAGATTCCATAGCGCTGATGTTGCCAAACTAGAGACAATGAGTACGACTCCGCCCCTCGCAGCGAAACTCTTTCGTAGCGTCATTATTGGATGGGCAAACGGCGAATTGTCCTCCTTTCGGCTTTGAAGAATGAGTAGCAGTCCAACTGCAAAGCAAATAACAATCAAGTTTGACTTCGTGAGTGCACTGATGGCGCCCCAGCACAAAAACCAGCGAAGTTTGACTGGCCGATGAGCAAGTTGTCGCGCAAACAGATAACAAGCCGTCGAAGCAAGAAAGATCACAAGCGTGTCATTTGAAACGATTGATGCTTGATATACAACCACTGGGGCCGAGCCTAAAACTCCAACTATTCCAAGAGCCACAAATCGATTGATTCGTAGCAAAAGTGCCGCCTGCATTAAAATGAGTAAACCTGCAACTAAAAAAAGAGCTCCGGGAATGCGAAACGCGCCTAACTGGCCGATTCCGAGGGTCCCGAGCAACGCTGCAAGTGGCTTGACGAGTAAGTAATAAAAAGGAGGGTGTTGTGCTTCATATTGATATCCATAACCAGGCAAATCGGATGCCGTCACCTCGGAACCACAAGCGGGAAGGTAAAAATCTTTTAACTCAAGCCCGTAACAACTTGCAACTTTGGCACTTGAGTTAAGAATCATGTCACCCATGGCAGGTACGCCATCAGAGTAAACGCGCTCGGCATAGTCGAAGTGGGGCAACTCGTCAATCGGTGAAAACTTCGGGTTGTCGTTAATAGTGTTGAATACGAGTATGACGGGTAGTGCCACACAAAGGAAATACTTAAGGAAGAAGAAAATGTAATTGCGCCAATGGTTAACGATGAAATCTTTTTATCACAGTTCAATGTTGAGAAACGATTATTCTCGTAAGGATTGCCCTTCCAATGTTCAAATGGTCCGCTATTGGCAAGACAGCAACGGACTTTCTATGGTAAGTGAAAGAACTCTCTCATCTAATAAAAGTGGCATCACCCTATTTTTGAGTAGTGATAAAAGATGGAATCGTGTCTTTTCGGCTAAATGCATTTTCTGGCTAAACCGGCCAATGCTGTTTGGCCTTAACCTGGATATTTGGTAGTAACTAAGTCGGTGAGTGGCGTATCCCAGTTGAGCTCTATGTCGCAAACTTTCACAGCATGAACAGCTGAAAGTTCATAGCCAGCTGCTTTTTCAGCATCAAACATTTCTGTACGCGCTAGAAAAGGAATGATGTACATCTCATGGTCGGAAATAGTTTCAACTATTTCAAAACCAGTATTTTGATTGAAAAGACTTGCCCAAGAATCGCTAGAGAATCGCCAATAGTCCCAAGGGAAATCATGAAGTCCAAGTGTTTGGTGACTTTGAATCCATAGAGATCCACCGACACGAAGAATCTTGTTGATTTCAAGGGCAACTTTCCAGGGCATCAGTAAATGCTCAAACACAGATGTTGAAAAGACAAAGTCAAAGGACGAGTTTTCAAACACAGATGACAAGTTGTGGGCATCTGCGACTACGTCCACGTTTTCACCGTCGGCAATATCCACAACTACGT
>JBAXIP010000135.1:0-5689 GCA_037138315.1 Actinomycetes bacterium | reverse complement strand
TACCGCCGTAGTAGTAATTCACCCTGAGGGGCGAAGTCTGTGACTCAATCCTTGGGTCGACGACGAAAGAAACGCTTCAGACCCTTGGCGTTCTGTTTTGCCTGTTCGGCTTCAACTTCGGCCAAAACCTGCGCACCAATGGCGTTCAGAATGTCTTCAGCCTCATCTAAAACTGCCGCTGCTGAACCATCATCTAAACCAGGTGGTTCGGCAGGGTTGCGAGGCGGGACAAGCGATCCGTAGGTCCAGCCGGCGTCGGGACGGCGGGCAAAGGCCGGACAGTTTTCGGGACAACGCCACGGGGCATCGGGAGCGAGATCGAGGTTGCATTTACGAACGGTGTCGCCGTTGCCATACGTGCGACTTTCAAAGTTCTTGCACTCTTGACGCATCGGCATCAGAACAATCTACCCGTTGTGATTCTGGTGTTGTTTTCATCGGTATTACCAACTCAATCGACACCAGAAACACGGGCTGACCTAGAACTTCTAGACACCGGACTTGCACCTCATTACGATGTTTCTCACACTGATCCGAATTTTCTCATTGAAAAATTCGTTCAGTGTCCGCACTATCTCGTCCGCAATCCGTACTTTGAGCCAGCTGAAGGAGACTGATGAATTCAACAATCGATTTACGAGCCGACCTCAACCAGGAAGACGACAACGGCCACAATTGGTGCTTAATCACCGACGCCGTTGATCAATCAGTTGTTTCGCTTGGTGCGGTTCTCAAAGCGGGAACCGAGACCTTTTGGACTTGGGTGCGGGTTGATGCAATCGATCCCGATGGTCAAGTTCACTTTTCACCAATCCAAAAGGATTGAATCAGCCGACTGAGCCTTCCATCTGGAGTTCGATGAGACGACTCCATTCAACGGCGTATTCCATCGGCAACGTACGAGTCACGGGCTCAATGAATCCGTTGACGATCATGCCCATGGCCTGTTCTTGCGACAAGCCGCGGCTCTGCAAATAGAACAACTGCTCATCAGCAATCTTTGACACGGTTGCTTCGTGTCCGATCTGTGCGTCCTTCTCGCCAACTTCCATGTATGGGAAGGTGCGGCTTTCGCTCTGATCATCAAGAATAAGAGCGTCACACTGAACGTGGCTCTTGCAACCATATGCGCCTTCGTCAACACGCACGAGTCCGCGGTATGCCGTGATTCCGCCGTCTTTGCTGATTGATTTCGACACAATCTTCGAAGTGGTCTCGGGAGCAGCGTGCACCATCTTGGCGCCAGCGTCTTGATGCTGGCCTGCGCCAGCGTAAGCAACGCTCAATACTTCGCCCGTTGCCTTTGGTCCGACGAGGTACACACTTGGGTACTTCATGGTGAGCTTTGAACCGATGTTGCCGTCGATCCATTCCATGTGACCTTCTGCTTCAACGCGTGCACGCTTGGTGACCAAGTTGTACACGTTAGGCGACCAGTTCTGAATCGTTGTGTAGGTCACGTGAGCACTCGGCTTCACGATGATTTCAACTACAGCCGAGTGCAGCGAGTTGGTTGTGTACACCGGAGCTGAACAACCTTCGATGTAGTGAACCTTTGAGCCTTCATCGGCGATGATGAGCGTGCGTTCAAATTGTCCAGCATTTTCAGCGTTAATTCGGAAGTAGGCCTGCAATGGCATTTCACATTCGACGCCCGGTGGAACATAGATGAATGATCCACCCGACCACACTGCACTGTTCAGTGCCGAGAACTTGTTGTCCCCTGGCGGAATGACGGTGCCGAAATACTGCTTCACCAATTCGGGGTACTCGCGCAAGGCGGTGTCCATGTCGCAGAACAAAATTCCTTGTTCTTCAAGTTCAACACGGTTGCGGTGGAACACCACTTCGCTTTCGAACTGTGCGGTGACTCCGGCCAAGTACTTACGCTCGGCTTCGGGGATGCCCAACTTTTCGTAGGTGGCCTTCATCTGCTCGGGAAGATCGTCCCACTCATCAACTTGTGCGGTTGCCGGGCGTAGGTAATAGAAGATGTCTTGGAAGTCAATGTCGGGCATGTTTTTGGCGAACCAAGGCGACATAGGCTTCTTGTCAAACAAGTTCAAGCTGCGTTCGCGGAATTGCGTCATCCACTTGGGCTCGCCCTTCCACCACGAAATCTGGTCGACGACGGGCTTGCTCAGACCCTTTTCAGGCTTGAACGCGTATTCAACATCGTCGCTCCAACCGAGCGAGTACTTACTGAGATCGAGATCGAATGATGTCATTGGGGGGACTCCAAAGAACGCAGGATTCGCTGGTCACGAACCCTCTAACTGAATTAACACTACGCCGATAGTAACAATTATCCACGCCGATTGATAGACCGGGCGCAGATTTCTTGAGCGCCCCGTTTCAGGCGCTCGCCGCCAATTCACCTACGGGCTGAGCAGGGAGTTCAATGAAAATGCACTCACCTGGGCAGGCCTCGGCGGCATTGACCACCGCCTGGTAATTCTTGATGGGCACCCAGGCCAGACTGCCCGATCCACCGGGGTCGTTCAGGGCCACGCCAGCCTCGGCGACGTAGGCAATGCCATCTTCAAGTTGCACGAAGGCATCGGGGCAATGGTCGAGACACAGACCGTCTCCGGTGCACAAGTCTTGATCGATCCACACCCGCATCGCCGAGCACGATAACGGCAGGACGCCAAAAGTGTCTGATCGGGCGTACTCTCGGATCGTGCCTTTTGACTCTCGCGGCCCAGTCGCCAAAAAAGTTCCCCACGTTCTCAATCGCCCAACTGGCGACGTGGATGACCCGTATTACTGGATGAGCAACCGCGACGACCCCGACACCATTGCCTATCTCGAAGCCGAGAACGAAAACTGCGAAGCTTGGTTCGCTCCGCATGCCGAAACTGTTGAGACTCTTTTCAACGAGATCAAATCACGCATTCAAGAGACCGACGAAAGTGTGCCAACGCTCAAAGATGGTTGGTGGTATGCCACGCGAACTGAAGAGGGTTTGCAATACCCCATTCATTGCCGAGGCACATCTCGCGAGACCGCAACAGCGACAACCATCTTGGATGAAAATGTCCTCGCCGACAGCCACGAATATTTCTCGCTGGGTTCTTTTGATATCAGCACCGACACGCACTTACTGATTTGGTCTAGTGATACCGATGGCAGCGAACATTTCACGATGCGCATACGTGACTTGCGCACGGGCACCGATCTTGCTGATGAGATTGAAGACACTTCATGGGCGGGCACCGCATGGAGCGCCGATTCACAGTTCATCTTCTACGTCACCTATGACGAACAAGAACGACCAAGTACGGTCTGGCGTCATCAAATTGGTACATCGCAAAAACAAGATGTCAAAGTATTTGAAGAAACCGATGAACGTTTCTATGTCGGCATTGATCTCACGCGCAGTGGTGAGTGGATTGTCATTGATGCAGACAGCAAAACATCAAGCGAAACACGCCTGATTTCATCCCACGATCCCCTTGCTCAACCGGTCGTTGTTCGCGAGCGTCGCGATGATGTTGAGTATCACATCGATCACTGGGGCGACCGTTTCATTGTGCTCACCAACGAAGATGCAATTGATTTCCGAATCATGCAAGCGCCCGAGTCACAGCCTTCAGAATGGGCCGAACTTGTTGCCCACGTTGAAGGCAATCGCATCATGCGTGCCGACTGCTTTGCTACGCACCTCGTGATTCACGAGTGGGTCAATGCACAACCACGACTACGCATCATGCTTCGTGATGGATCAATGCAACCGATCGATCTTGGCTCGGCACCGCATGATGTTGAACCCGATAGCAACCCCGAATGGAATACCGAGTGGTTGCGATTTGTCACCGAAAGCATGGTGACTCCATCAACTGTGTGGGAACAAAACATTGCGACCGGCGAGCGCAACATGCTGAAGCGTTCACCCACACCAAATGTTGTTCTTGCGGCTTACGAAACGGTTCGGGCTTGGGCGACATCTATTGATGGAACCAAAGTTCCTTATGACATCGTGCGCTTGAAAACTGCTCAGGCAACCGCAACTGCACCATGCATGGTCTACGCCTACGGAAGTTATGAAGCGTCGATGCCGCCGTGGTTTAGCGTTGCCCGCCTGTCACTCGTTGATCGCGGCTGGACGTGGGTTCTTGCTCACCCTCGTGGTGGCGGCGAAATGGGCCGGCGTTGGTATATCGACGGGCGTCTTGAGAAGAAGCGCAACACATTTGACGATGTCAACGCAGTTGCCGACGATGTGATTACTTCGGGTTGGGCTGCACCACACCGCGTTGCAGTACGCGGTGGAAGTGCTGGCGGATTGATGGTTGGTGCGTGCATCAACTTGCGCCCCGAATTATGGAGTGCTGCTGTTGCCGAAGTTCCATTCGTCGACGTAGTGACAACCATGAGCGATCCTTCATTGCCACTCACCGTTACTGAGTGGGAAGAGTGGGGCGACCCGCGAATTGAACCATATGCAACGTGCATGTTGCAGTACTCGCCGTACGACAACGTGAACGCACGTGCCTACCCGGCAATCTTCGCGAGTGGTGGGCTTAATGATCCGCGCGTTGCATATCACGAACCCGCCAAATGGGTTGCCAAGATTCGCGAACTTCGAACCAACGATGCACCTTTGTTATTGCGCACTGAGATGGGAGCCGGACACGGTGGCCCGAGTGGCCGTTACGAACGTTGGCGCGAAGAGGCCCGCGTGAGTGTATTTCTTTTAGCAACGCTTGGCTAAATATCAAACAACAATCGTGATGACTGCGAGTGCAATGAAACCCACATTGCGCGCCACATGTTGCCAACTCAATGGTTTGCTACTCCATGATCCAAAACATGCACACACTGGTCGGTGACCGATTTGTAGTTGTCGCATGATGAGCAACGTGAACGCCACCAGTAGAGCAACAGAAAGTCCGCCGACTACTTCTGGTTTTAGTTGAACGATCAGCAATGCACCTAATGCAATTTCAATCCATGGCACAATCGGGGCAATTGATTTTGGGGCACCTAACGCTTGCGCCTCAACTGGCCAACGATTACCCATCGCAATCTTCGAGCCACCAGCAACACACATCACTCCCCCAAGAATGACTGAAGCAATAACACCCAGCATGAAGATCAGGCGGTCGGCATGTTGACCGAGGCAACTTTGCCGCGGAAGAAAACCATCGCATCATCAACATCATCTGCATGCGACATACCAAGCACACGACCAACAACAAAAAGATGATCACCAGCTTCGTGCACTACTTCAACTGCGCAATCAATCCAGCCAGTGATACCCGGAAGAATTGGTGAACCAGACGCCGATGCAGTCCAGTCGACTCCAGCAAACTTGCTCGTTTCACCAGCGGCCGGTTCTTTAGCAAACTTCCAACAGAGTTCATCTTGGCCAGCAGCCAAAATATTCACGCAGAACGAACCCGATTCGGCGATTGCTTGCCAACTCTTTGAAGCAACACCAGGCAAGAAACCAACTAACGGCGGATCAAGTGAGACCGACACAAACGAACCAATCGTGATGCCGTGAGGAGCACCTGCAGAATCAAGCCCGGTCACGACCGTCACTCCGGTCGGAAAGTGCCCAAGAACATTACGGAAGTGCCGCGCGTCGATCTGCGAATCGGTCATGACTACACCCTAGATCGCTTAGTTGAGAACGGCAGGTATCAGGTGGCGCACTCCGACTCGGCGACTTCGGCCACGA
>JBAXIP010000134.1:0-5729 GCA_037138315.1 Actinomycetes bacterium | reverse complement strand
ACCCGTCGAATCGGCACGCACAGGCGGCTCGGCCATGACTTTGTGCGATCCGAAACCCATCCCAATCATGGAAATAGAAACCATCGCAAGGACAACAGCAACTCTTTGGCGAATTGATGACTTCTCGCCAACCTCAGGCGGATTCTGGCCAGAAACGGAAAACGAAGAAACCTTCATAAAACCCGACGATAGGAGGCGCGAAGCCCGTCATTCAGTGGACTTAAAGAGCGTTGGTTGTGAATTCACCTTGTGTTCATAATTGCGCCAACTTGACGACAGATAGAGGTCCTAGGAAGTAACTCGTGTCAGTTATCGGTCAATCCACCGCCTCCGACCTCGCTGGCGATTCAGCACCCGAGCATGTCGTTGACCCAGTAGTACGTCGTTCCGGTGTCGACCGAATTTTTCGAGGGGTTGCCTCCAGTTCGGGAATCATCACCTTCATTTTGATGGGCCTCATCGGTGGGTTCTTGTTACTCAAGGGCTATGACGCACTCAAAGTCGCCGGTTGGGGTTTCCTCACCGACTCAGAATGGGCCCCCGACCAAGGCGGCAAATTTGGTATTGCCGCAATCTTGCCCTTCACGGTCCAGATTGCCGTTGTCGCACTTTTCATCGCAGTACCAGTTGCTCTGTCAACAGCGCTCTTCATTACCGAATACGCCCCACGTAAATTACGTCGCGTTCTCACCGCCATGATCGACCTCTTGGCTGCAGTGCCTAGTTTGATCTATGGCTTGTGGGGATTGTTCTACTTGCAGCCGCGCCTGATCACTTTGTCGAAGTGGATGGCCGATCACATGAGCTGGGTTCCCTTCTTCCATGTTGATGACCAATACGGAACCTCGCTCGGAATTTTCCCATCATCAACTTTCGTCTCTGGTGTCATCGTTTCATTAATGGTGATTCCCATTTGCACAGCAGTCATGCGTGAAGTGTTCTCACAGGCTCCCCCAGGCGAACGTGAAGGTGCCATGGCGCTTGGTGGAACGCGTTGGGGTGTTGTGCGCGACGTCATTTTACCTTTCGGTCGTGGCGGAATCATTGGTGGCTCAATGCTCGGTCTTGGTCGAGCACTCGGCGAAACGATCGCAGTCACGCTCATCATTTCGCCCGCATTTACTGCAAAATGGTCAATTCTTGATCAGGGTTCAAACAGCATCGCCGCCCTGATTGCTTTGAAGTTCAGCGAGTCAAGCACGTTCGGCATTAGTGCCTTGATGGCTGCCGGTCTTGCACTCTTTATCATCACGCTGCTCGTCAACGCAGCGGCTTCTACCGTGGTCAGCAAGTCACGGTCTGGCGCTTCGACGGAGATCTGACATGACTTCTACTTTGAACACAGCACCGACCACCGACGGCGAAGTCAAGATTGCCACCGAAGAGCGCATCAAGATTCGTGACATAGAAATAGTTGATGTCATCGTCATGGTCGGTTCCGCTATTTCTGCTCTGGCATTGAGTTACTTCTTCTTCCAAATCCTGCTTCCAGTTTCTGGTGCGCTCGGATTTCTTGTCTGCTGGTATATCTTCTTCAACATCATTTCCACTGTTGCCGTATGGGAACTGCGTGGAGCAATTAAGGCCAAAGACCACCTCGCGCGAATCTTCATCTGGACTGGCGGAATGGCCGCCGTTGTGCCCCTCATTTTGGTTCTCGCATATGTCATCGGCAAGGGCTATCACTCGTTACGTCCACAATTCTTCACGCAAGACCAAAAGTTCGTTGGTGCGCTGAGCGAATCAACCGAGGGTGGTGGAGCCCATGCCATCGTCGGAACACTTGAACAAGTTGGTATCGCCAGTTTGATTTCGGTTCCCCTCGGCATCACCACAGCTGTGTACCTCAACGAAGTTAAAGGTCGCCTCACCAAACCCCTCCGCATGATCATCGATGCCATGAGTGCTGTGCCGTCAATTGTTGCCGGTCTCTTCATCTATGCCGCGTGGATTCTCGCACTCGGTAATCAGCAAACTGGGCTAGCAGGGTCGCTCGCTCTTGCGGTTTTGTTCTTGCCAACCGTTACACGTACCTCAGAAGTTGTCTTACGCCTCGTGCCAGGTGGCCTGCGCGAAGCGTCACTCGCTCTTGGCGGTACTGAATGGCGCACCACATCACGAGTTGTTTTGCCCACGGCGAAATCTGGACTCGTTACTGCAGTGATTTTGGGTGTTGCTCGCGTAATCGGAGAGACTGCTCCACTCATCTTGACCGTCGGTGGAGCGTTCGTCATGAACGCCAATCCGTTGTCCGGGAAACAAGATGCTCTCCCCTACTTCGTTTTCCGTTTGATTCGCTTCCCGCAAGAAGCACAAGTTGCACGAGCATGGACCGGAGCACTGGTTCTGGTCATTCTCGTTCTCGTTCTCTTCGTTATCGCCCGAGCAATTGGTGGACGAGGTCCAGACAACATCAGTCGATTAAAGAAGCGTCGACTCAAGAGAAAGGGATTGGCATGACGTCAATCGATACCACTTCAACGAACACATCAACGATGTCGTCAGACATCTCGTTGCTCGATCCTGGTCACAAAGCGGCAGGCTTGACGGCGACCAATGTTGCGTGTTGGTTCGGAACCAAGAAGGTTCTTGAAGGTGTCAACCTCGATATGGCGCCTGGTCAAGTCACCGCCCTTATCGGTCCTTCTGGTTGTGGCAAGAGCACGTTCTTGCGCACGCTCAACCGCATGCACGAACTAGTTCCTAGTGCAACGCTTGCCGGCGAAATTCTAATTGATGGCGTCGACATCTACCGCGGGGCAATCCCTGTAACCGACGTTCGTCGTCGTATTGGCATGGTATTCCAAAAGCCAAACCCTTTTCCGGCAATGACCGTTGCCGAAAATGTTCTCGCTGGCTTAAAGCTTTCTGGCTTGAAGACCACTCGATCTGAACGTGACGATCTCATTGAGTCATGTCTCTCTAAGGCCGGCTTATGGAACGAAGTGAAGAATCGTCTTGGAGATCCTGGTCGTGCGTTGTCTGGCGGACAGCAACAGCGTCTGTGTATCGCACGTTCGCTTGCCGTGAGCCCGCAAGTGTTGTTGATGGACGAACCATGTTCAGCTCTTGACCCCACATCAACTCGTCGCATCGAGCAGACCATTAGCGAAATCAGCGAAACGATCACAGTCGTCATCGTGACCCACAACATGCAACAAGCACAGCGTGTTTCGCATCGTTGTGCATTCTTCTTGGCCGCCGAAAACGAGCCAGGACGAATTATTGAAGAGGGTCCAACCAAGGACATCTTTACTAATCCACGCGATTCACGTACCAACGATTATGTAAACGGAAGGTTTGGCTGATGCGTCGCATCAAGAAACTCGTTGTGGCTACGGCTGCGTTATTGACCTCACTCGCAATCATTTCTCCCTCAATCGTCCATGCCGATGCTCCCGTTGATGGTGCTGGTTCAACATGGAGCCAGATTGCTGTTGACCAATGGCGTGCTGACGTTGCTCGTCAGGGTCTTGTGATCAACTTCCAGGGCGTCGGTTCAACCGCTGGACGCGCCGCCTACTACCAAGGCCAAGTTGACTTTGCTGTTTCTGAAATTCCATTTCAGGCCGCACTTGTTGATCGTTCAGGCAACGTCGCTGCTGACGAAACTGCGTCGGCATCTACACGTCCATATGCATACATGCCTATTGTCGCTGGTGGTACTGCATTCATGTACAACCTCAAAGCCAATGGACAAAAGATCACCGATTTGCAACTGTCGCCTGCAACGCTTGGCAAGATTTTTAGCGGCCAAATCAATTTGTGGAACGACCCAGCAATTGTTGCGGACAATCCGCAACGAGTGATGCCCGCGACACGCATTAAGCCAGTTATCCGTTCGGACGGCTCGGGTACGTCAGCACAATTCACCGCGTTCTTGGCGAGTCAAGCAACTGATTCTTGGAACTATTTATGCCAACAGGCAAACCTTGGATCTGGCTGCGGATCAACATCGTTGTATCCCGATTACCCCAACAGCGGATTCGCCGCTCAACAATATTCAGATGGTGTTGCTAACTATGTTGCGGCCCCGTACAACGAAGGTGCGATCACCTATGTCGAGTACGGCTATGCGAAAGAACGTGGCTTTCCAGTTGCATCGGTTAAGAACGCATCTGGAGCATTTGCACAACCATCGGCAATCAATGTCACTGTTGCACTTTTGGGTGCTCGCATTAACGACGACGGAACTCAGGTTCTGAGCGGCGTGTACACCAACCCTGATGCTCGGGCATACCCAGTATCGAGTTACTCGTACATGATCGTTCCAACAAGCGAGGCATCGCCATTCGGTGCTGACAAAGGCGCAACGTTGTCGTCGTTCATCTACTACTTCTTGTGTGCTGGTCAACAAAAAGCCGAACAGCTTGGTTACGCACCTCTGCCTAAGAACTTGGTTGAGTACGGGTTTACGGCGGCTGCCAAGATCCCTGGAGCGGTTGCAGCACCAGCAATTGATTCATGTGCCAACCCCACCATCACCGGAGACTTCTTAGTAACCAAAACTGTCGCAACAACGGCTGCGCCTGGTGCCACCACTGCGCCTGGCAAGACGCCTGGAGCCACACTTGCTCCTGGCGCCACACTTGCTCCTGGCGCCACACTTGCTCCCGGAGTCACAACCACTGTTGTGCCCGGCAGTGAAACGACAGGAACCGAAGAGTCGACCGATGGTGCAGTCGTTGATGCCGCACCAGTTGATGCCGCACCTCCGACTCCTGGTGTTGCGATGGCAACAAGTGTGGTGATTGAAGAATCTGGTTCGGGTACGTCGGTATTCGTCTACTTGCTCATCATGATTGCTATCTTGCTCATTGTGTTTGCACCGCCGATTATCGCCGCCCGTCGCCGCCCGTCAGTCAAAATATGAAGCGCCGTACCTTGATTGCGCTTATAGCACTGACACCGTTGTTTGGCGTGGCCTGTAGTGGCGATGATTCAGCAATGTCTACCACGACGACAGTTGCCCCTGAAGTTGGCAATCCCGATCCGCCGCTTCCGATGGACATCAACGCCATTCCTTACAAGCCTGGCGACCTCGTCGCATTGGGTGATGTCAAAATCCAAATTGGAGTTCCTACCACTTCTGAAGAGGATGGTTTCTCGTTTGACGTGACAGTAACGAGTGGAGCACTTGAGCCATTCACGATTGCCCCACAAATGTTTCGCGTCTACACACTTGATGGCAAGTCATATATTTCGGTAGCCGGTCCGGGTATTGAACAGTTCGGCGGCTACACGCTTCAATCTGAAGAGGTGTATCAAGGAACATTCTCGGTGAAAATTCCGACTGATTCTGAACCAGTGATGTTTCTTGCTGACCTGAGCCCAATCGGCGATCGCTACTTCCCGGGTGCCTGGATCTTTGATCCAAACTTCACACCCGAAACGCAAGAATAATCACGTAGGTAGTTGGCCAACTTTTTCGTTGGGACCAACTTCTTCCCATTCATGTCCGCGGCGAATCAAAGCCGACGATGACGGTAAGAACACCAACGGCACGTTGGCAAGTTTCTTTGCTCGAGCATGACGATCAACGGTGACAGTTTCTGATTGAGTCACTATTGCCATGCCAGTTAATAGACCGAGACCGAGCGCAAGTGCGCCACCGCGAGGGTCGATCATTGGATCACAAAAAGCCGATGCCGATGCACCGACGCCAACAACTAGGCCGCCTTCTTTCAACACGTGTTGCACGGCATTCCATACTGAAGTGTCTTTCAAAA
>JBAXIP010000133.1:0-5754 GCA_037138315.1 Actinomycetes bacterium | reverse complement strand
TCTTGTACAAGCAGTTCACTGCCGGCGAGATCATTGTCGTTGACGTTGAAGACGATCCCGAGCGTCCGGGTGAAAAGCAGTTGGGCTTCAAGGCAGTCGAAGGTTTCCAACCTCCGGCCGCGATTGAACTCGCTGGTGTTGGTGATGGTGGATCATCCACCACCCCCGACTCTGACCCCGAGTGACTTAGTTTTTCTGGTGGCAAGAATGTGCGGTTTCCCGCCCATTCTTGCCACCAGTTTTTTTCGCCGTATATAGGTGTGTCTCTCCCACAGTTGTTGTGGTCGGTAATTGTCTTGAGCTTTAACTGCGCCTTGAAATGACTGCAGAAAGACGGCACAATTACTCTTGATGAAACAACTCGGTTTCGCATCACGAACAAATTCGTCGGCATCCTTGGCGACGAAGACGCGGCCAAGCTGATGGACGCCATTCCGCCCATCGACTGGGATCGCTTCGCCACCAAAGAAGATATTGCCGCGGCGACCATACTTACCAAGGCCGAGATGGAGCTGGGGTTCGCTAATTTACGCAGCGAGGTTGCGGTGCAATTCGCAGAAGTGCGCGCAGAGTTCGCCGACGTACGCAGTGAAATGCACACTGGATTTGCAAATCTTCGTGCCGAATTCGCTCACTCGATGAGAATCAATACCTTGACAATCATCGGCAGCATGGCCGCACTGATGTCAGTTTTTTTGATTCTCACTCCGCTACCGAAATGAGAAGGGTCGTCTACAATTTCCAGTTGTTGAGACTGAAAACGACGTTGTGAGTTTCAAAAATCGCACCACTGAGTGCAACGAGGGCCTCATCTACCTTTGCCTTAACCGCTTCTTGGCTAATACCTTCGGCGCCCTCTAGGCCCTGAATACCCGGATCAAACCTGCCGATTTTTGAATAAGCCTCAGTCAATACATCTTCGATAGCCATGCACCGCTCCCGAAGGTTCCGTACTTCATCATTAACTTCCTGACTTTTTCTAAACATCATGTGCTCCCTTTGATTGACCCAGAATTTTCGTAACTTCTACCAGAGTTGTTGTGCTTGACCCCATGTATTTACATCAGTACAGGCTTGCTGAAGAGCTTCATCAGCTTGAGTAGCCAACCTTTCCGCATTACTTAGCGAAATCGATGCCTCAACTAAGGCTCTTGAGTCAGACGAACCACCCACCCTCGAAGCCAGATCAATGGCATGGTCTTTACCCCTACCTAAAAATCCTTTCGCCGTCCCACATTGGATCTGTGCACTCCGTAGGTCCTGCAAAGCTTGTTGCATCAATCCTGAGAAATCACTCATCGACATTCTCCTCTTACATCAATAGTCAATTTGAACATTCATTTACAAATAACGATTCATCAACAAATTTGTGACAGCAATATCAAAGATTTCTAAATTTCTCCCAGCAATATGGCAATGACCAGCCATAACAGCCCGAGGCCCAGCGAATTCATCAAGCCGTTAGAAAAAATGGTTGACGGTCCGTCCTTCTTTTTCTGTAGGAGCGATGAATGGAATCGACTGGCCTCCTTGATCACCATTTCAAATCTTTGACGATCAACCTGCCCTGCGATACGAGCAATCTTCTTCTGTTCAAAAGTATGCAACGTCGAGAGTTTCACGAAACTATCCCGCCCCTGGCGGTCCCAAGATCCCCGGCCCAGTGTGATGACATCATCTCGATAGGTTTTGTCCTTGGTCGTAAAAGCCAAGGCTTGTAAATTCGGGCCGTTAAGGGAAACCACCATGACAGGGCGTCGTTTCCCAGAATCTCCGTATTGATCAACTGACTCGTAATCAATCCAAGCCCAAAAAACTGCGCCAGGCCGAATTTTGTTGACACCAAAAGTTGAACCATATTCTAAGGCTCGGCGAACCACCACACCAAAGAGCTTCCTCGCCATGAGTCCGACAGGTCGAACTGCTGCGGCCAAGATCATCGCTCCGATCGCAACCCAGACAAAAGTGTTGTCGTTTGATGTCTTTGAAGTTATGAGTGCTGGAACAAAGAGAAATACCCCAATCGCTAAGCCGCTCCATCCGTCCCAAAGGTGTGGTGCCAGAATCTGATTCTGCTCGTCTTTCATTCTCACGACTGGCAAAACATCAAAGGCAACAACCATCAAGAATGCACCAATACCAACTGCATACGCCGCAGTCGAATAGTCCGATTTAAGAAAAACTGCGCCGATTCCTGTACCCATCAGACCAAGTCCACAGGCTGAAATAAATCCTGCAAGCCGACTCGGTTTCGCACGAGTAGTGCCGCTCCATTCACAAGTGATGTGCACAAAAACAGAAACTGGCCTTCCAAATAGACCACCCAGGAAGATTCCAGTAGCCGCAGCGAGGAGATACCAATCACCACGCTCGTTCTTTAGTAAATACTGAGCCAAAAGAAATGAACTGAGCAAAATGACAAACTGCACAACACCACCAAGTATTGATTGTTGGCGCGCAGTTGCTCGGAATTTCGCTTCCTCTTCTGCGATTCGCCGTCTCTCAGCTTCGAGTTTGCTGTCATTTATGTGATTCTTATTCTGATACCAACTATTTGCCGCACGTTCTAAAGACTGCAATGCTGCCTGTGGTTGTGAGGACATATTTCTATTCGTGACTTCAGGTAGATCTGAAGAAACAAGTTCCTTCAAACCGACTTTTTCAACAACTTGGCGAGCCTGCGATAAATATCGCCGCAACTGATCGTCCAGTTCTTCGACTCGGATATCAATGGCCTTAATCTTTTCTTGGCTTTTCTGTTCACACTGTTCGAGAGCCTTGGTCTCAGCAGTACGTAACGTCGTCAATTTGTTTGGCACCGCGACAATTGTCTTAATAGTCTCTAAAAGATTTTGATAGCTCGTTGACTCATTTGGCATTGGCTATCTACTCCTCGCTCATTGCCGAATAGGGAATCAAAAACTCAGCTGAAGCGTCGCCAGACGCATCAAGAAACAACGCACGCGCAGAAATGGTCCGAAGTCCGAAGTAGCCCGAGCCAAGTACCTCTCTAATTGTCGACGCTTCCGTTTTTAGTACGATTCGGCCGAGCATCTGACGATTCCATTCATAGCCGAATTGTCGCGTAAGTGGCGCAATATTTTGCCACCAGCCAAAAAACGTAATCCCGTTGTTGTGGCCGTTGGTAGCAATTTCTTTCAGAATTTCTGGGGAAGTAATCCTCTCATTTTTTGTGTCCACCGGAAGATCGTGCATGCCAAACGCGAGAATCACAGTAGTAGTTCCGCGCCTTCTTTCAATGAGGGATTCCACGTCACTAATGCATTCGATTTCATCAACATCACTTCCATGACTGCGCAGATTTTTGAACCAAAGACTTCGATTCAAATGTTCTTCTGCCGCATCATGTGCTTTGTTCAAAACAATGATTTGCAAATCACTTTTCATTCTGAAACTCAGTGAGTCAGTGAATGCATGAATAATTCCGACTGCTTCGCGATCACCATCGCCAACCATCACGATGTGGCGTCCTGCCGAACCAATGTCACTGAATTCAACTGGACCCTCGGCAAACAGAAGTGACGATCCGATGACCCCCGACTTTGATGAATCTTGGGCATCAAGTAGGCGTTGGTAATGCTCTGGGTTTGCAAGAACACCACGTTGCAAAACTCTCGGTTGTTCTGATTTTTCACGACCGTGGAAACGCTGAGTCAATTGATTAACTGTCTGGTCAGAAGCGTAAGCGACTACAACGTGTCGATTCCCCACAAGTTGGCCTGTTTCGGTATTCAAAATTGCTTCTCCACGATTCCTCAGTTCACTGGCTCCAAAATTTTGGCGTTCGAGAATAACCTGAGATTCATCACGATTTAGGCGAAGCGCGATTCTGACTCTGAACTGATCAAAGATTGCGTCTTGATTTCTGGCCATACCCTTAATTCCAGAAATTGTCTGAGAAGCTAAGACAACGTGAATACCAAATGATCTTCCGCGCCGGACGACACTCTCTAATAGGTCGGCGTTTTCGCTCGCCACATTTTCGTCATTGAACAATTCTTGAAATTCGTCAATGACGACGAGTATTCGTGGCATCGATTGGTTTGTCTCTGCTCGATAGTTGGCGAGATTCGTGACGTTGTGTTCAAGAAGAATT
The DNA here is from genome assembly GCA_037138315.1 of Actinomycetes bacterium. GTDB lineage: Bacteria > Actinomycetota > Acidimicrobiia > Acidimicrobiales > Ilumatobacteraceae > Casp-actino8. The sequence continues at coordinate 1,637 of JBAXIP010000133.1, read as the reverse complement.
TTTGATCGCTTTTCAAGTTCTTTCAAAATTCCTTTTAAGACTCCTTGGCCCAATCGTGCGTCGGCCTGAATTCCGACAATCTTTGCATGCGGCAGATACGAATCTTTCCTGGCGAACCGTGCGAACTCAACACCTTCTTTGAAATCCAGAAGGTACATTTCGACCTCTTCAGGCGAGTAATTCGCCGCAATTGAATAGATCATGGTTAACAGAAGGTTTGATTTACCTGTTCCTACGGTGCCACCAATGAGCACGTTGTGCAGGTTTTCTTTGGAGTCTCCCAATGTGAATGCAACTGTCTCTGCGCCACCACGTCCTACCAACACATCAATTCGATCAGCAGAACTCTTTCGCCAGATCTCTTGATCAGTTGGAATGAGTTTGTCAAGGTCAATGAGTGGAGCACTTTCTACCAACGCAGATCGGGCGACAACCTCACACGCCTGCCTGATTTGGGAGTTTGAAGGCACTTGATCTGGTGAGTAATCCAACAACGGAAAACGCATCCACCGAGCGTTTCCTCTGAGGTCGATGACTTCCGAGTTTGTTTCGTCCAATTCAAGGTTCTGTTTCTCACCAACATCGGCTGAATCCACCACAATGGTTGATATCCCAAGTTTGGGTCCTTGACGAAGAATGATCTGCAGCAATTCGTCCCTTGATTTATTACGTTGCTTTTCGCGTCCCAAAATAACCAGGACTTGGAATGGGACTTTTTCTTCGCCACGACGGTCATCAATAAATTCGCCGAGAGAATCCCATCCTCCCTGCAGAACCTGACTGTTCTGAGTCATTGATTCTTTGATTGACCGTAATAGTGCATCAATTTCTTGATCAGTTGACGCAATTTTTGGCGCAAGAGCGGTGTTGATATCGCGTAGACGTACGAAGGGGGAACAAATGGACGTCACGTCAGGGTCTATAACATTCAATAAAAGTTGACCGGGCGTATTTTGCACGAGAAGCCTGGTTAGAACCCCTTGGATCAGGTTGGCCGCTTGTTCAGTGCGTTGAACTCGAATTACAAGATTACTTGCGTTGAGTAAAGGCACGATGCAAGGAGTCCTACGAGAATTCTCGGCATTAGTGCCGACAGAAATACCGCCGACTCTGACCAATTCAGTTCTTGGCCGAGCACCTATTGATTCGTAATTGATTTCCTCTTGCGTAAATGTTCCGGTGCCTACGGCGCTTTCTATTTCTTTCAGTTGTTGATCAAGCGCAACAAATGAAGATACGGCCTGTTCATATAGCTCTTTCCGTAAATCAGCGAACTGATTTCCTAAGATGGCTTTTTCTCGCTGAACTCTCTGATTTTCCGAATCAAGTTCTCTCTGTCGCTCTAACGTTTTATTCCAACGGGCTTGAGACAGTGAATCTGTGAAATTTCTTGCTGTTTCAGTCAGAACTTGATATTCGCCTTCAACACTTGATTGTGGAGTCGTATCTATGACATCAGTTGTTTTAGGAGGCACAACAACCACTGGGGGTAACAACTTGCCGACGACTTCTTGTTTGTCTACTACTTCTTGTTTGACTACGACTTCTTCAGTATCTGCGAAGGCCTCAGTCTCAGATGTGAAAAGTGTGCTCCCACATTTAAGGCAACGGGAACTAGAGGCACGTTTAGAAAGCGC
>JBAXIP010000132.1:0-5782 GCA_037138315.1 Actinomycetes bacterium | reverse complement strand
CAAGGAAGATCGGAATGTCGCGACGCAACGGATGAACTGTTGACTTGAGCGGCTTACCGAGTCCGGCGCCGTCGGCTGCGGTGTACGGCAGGTCGTAGAAGTTGCCGTGTGACTCGACTGGCTTTTCGCGAGCCAAAACCTGACGCACGATATCGATGTATTCGCGGGTGCGGGCGAGGGGCTTTGGATACGCCTGGCCGTACCAACCTTCAACGACTTGTGGGCCGCTGGCACCAAGTCCCAAGATGAAGCGACCGTTCGACAGGTGATCAAGAGTGATCGCGGCCATGGCTGCCGCTGTTGGTGTGCGAGCGCTCATCTGCATAATCGCGGTGCCTAAGCGAACGTTGGTGGTGTTGGCGCCCCACCAGGCGAGGGGAGTCAACGCGTCGCTGCCGTACGCCTCGGCAGTCCAGATGGAATCGAAACCAAGTCGGTCGGCTTCTTTGACTGCTTCGTCTGCGCCAGCAGGTGGGCCGGCCGACCAGTAGCCGGTGTTGTAGCCGAGTTTCATTGTCTTGGTTGCGCTCATACCTTCAACGATAGGCGTATCAACCGGTGATTGAAGTATCGAAAACTATTCGGCGTCAAATGAGATGGGCATGTTTTCTGGTCCGAAAATGGCCACGGTTGACGGCTTCCAGGTGACCGCACCATTGATACGGAGGTTTTTCATTCGTTGCGCCATGATCGGCAACGCTTCTTGCTGCTCGGCACGAGCAAGCGCGGCGCCGAGGCAATAGTGGATTCCCGATCCGAAAGTCATCTGCGGTTGGCCAGCCGGCTCACGAGTGATGTCAAAATTATTGGCATCATTGAAAACAGTTTCGTCACGATTGGCGATTGACAATGATGGGGTGACGAGTGTTCCCTTGGGGAACAAGACACCTTTGTATTCAATATCTTCACTAGCGAATCGTCCCGTTGCACGAACTGCTCCGAAGTAGCGCATCGTTTCTTCAACTGCTCTACCAGCTAGTTCGGGTTGCTCGGCAAGAAGTTTCCATTGCTCGGGGTGTTCGGCAAAAAGTGCAATTGAGCAACCGAGTTGATTGCGCGTCGTGTCGGTGCCGCCAACGATGACTGCTTCAACCATCATTTCAAGTTCGGCTTCGTCGAGTTTGTCGCCAGCTTCTTCGGCGGCAATCAGACTGGTGATGAGGTCATCAGCGGGGCGTGATCGGCGATCGGCGATGAGTTGACGGGTGTATTCGCCAAGTTCGTCTTGGGCTTTGAAGATGATGTCAAGTTCTTCAGATGCCGTCGCATTGAAAATGCGCAGTACGTCTTCGGCCCAGCGACTGAAAAGTTGCCAATCCTTCTTTGGTGCACCGAGCAATTCGCAGATGATCGGGATGGGATACGGATCACAGATATCGGTCGCGAGATCGCATTTGCCATTTTTGGCGACGGGATCAATGAGCGAGTTCATGACTTCGCGCATGAATGGACGTAAGCGATCGGCGGCACGAGGCGAAAATGAGGGTGCGACTAAACGTCGTAGTCGAGTGTGGACATCGCCTTCGGCCGACAAGATTGATTCGCGACGGCGTTCCTTAAGACGCGGATCATTGACGCCAAAGGCTTCGGCAGCGAGGGCCGCGGCACTATGCCAGCGCTTATCGCGCAAGATGGCGACACAGTCCTCATATCTAAAGATCGGGTAGGCAAAGACACCTTTAGCAATCCAGGATTCTTTTGACAGTGCCAGAAGGGCATTGCGGTGTCCTTCGGCGTCAGCAAAATCGAATTCAACTGTCGGTAGGTCGAGTTCTGAAAGGGAAATTGCCATGCCGTAAACCTAATACTGTGCACCTATGACCGACGTTGTCCAAGCCGATATCTCAGACCTGCCCCTCGTAACTGCCAGTTTGGCGCGAGCGTTTGCCGACGACCCTGTGTTCATCTATCTCATGGGAGGCACTTATGACGAGAAGCGTGCCACCTTGGCATTTCAAATGTTGGGGCGAAACATCTTGTCTCATGGTTTGGTATTGACCAATCAAGATAGATCGGCAGCAGCCTTTTGGGGGACACCTAACAATTGGAAAGTCCCGGTGAAAATGATTGTAAAAACTTTGCCGTATACGTTGCGAGCGTACAAATGGGGGATTTTTCGCGCGCTTGCCGTTCTCGGTCGAATGGAAAAACTTCATCCGACAGAACCACATTATTATCTTGAGGTTTTAGGTACAGATCCAGTTAGGCAAGGTAAGGGTCACGGGGCGGCACTCATGAATGCGGTTCTCGAAAAAGCCGACGCTGAGGGTGTCGGCGCGTATTTGGAATCATCGAAGGATACGAATGTCCCTTATTACCGCAAGTTCGGTTTTGAGGTGGTCGGTGAGATTCATCATCCGAACGGACCAACCATGTGGCGTATGTGGCGTGACCCGAGGTAATCAAGAGTTTTGACAGCGTTGATCGTCTTTTGAATTCGGTGGACTGAATTTACATAATTGACGTTCGCTTATAGTGGGACCATGAAGACCTACCGAAATTTCGTCAATGGTAAGTACGTCGACGCGGCCGATGGTCGCACGATCCCAGTCATTAATCCATCCACAGAGGAGCAGTATGCAACTGCTCCTCTGTCGGCATCTGTCGATGTTGATCAGGCCATGCAAGTCGCTGCCGATGCATTCGAAACATGGCGTGACTCGACACCGAAAGATCGCTCACTGGCGTTGTTTCGCATTGCCGATGCCATTGAGGCTCGGGCCGAAGAGTTCATCGCTCTTGAATCTGAAAACTGCGGTAAGCCGATTGGCATGACTCGCTCGGAAGAAATTCCACCGATGGTTGATCACGTACGGTTCTTTGCGACCGCTGCCCGACACCTTGAAGGCAAGAGTGCAGGCGAATACGTGCCCAACATGACGAGCTACATTCGTCGCGAACCCATTGGTGTGTGTGCACAAGTTGCTCCATGGAACTACCCAATGATGATGGCAGTCTGGAAATTCGCTCCGGCGATCGCGGCTGGCAACACAGTCGTGTTGAAGCCCAGTGACACCACACCGGTAAGCACAACCCTGTTGGCCGAAATTTGCGCGGAGTTTTTACCAGCAGGTGTCATGAACGTGATTTGCGGAGACCGCGACACTGGTCGTGCCATGGTGTCGCATAAGACCCCGTCGTTAGTGAGCGTCACGGGTTCGGTACGAGCTGGCATGGAAGTTGCAGAATCGGCGTCAAAGAGTTTGAAGCGAGTGCACCTTGAACTTGGCGGTAAGGCACCGGTCATTGTGTTTGATGACGCAGATATTGATGCGGCTGCTGAAGGAATTGCAATGGCAGGATTTTTCAATGCAGGTCAAGACTGCACGGCGGCAACACGCGTGTTGTGTTCGGCCGGGGTGTACAAAGACTTCGTTGCTGCCCTCACCGAACAAGCCAAGGCCACTCAATGTGGAATGCCCGATAACGAAGACGTGCTCTTTGGTCCAGTGAATAACGCCAATCAGTTGGCACGGGTGTCGGGATTCTTTGATCGCTTGCCATCACATGCCGAAGTCAACGCTGGCGGATCACGTCAGTCTGGTGCCGGATACTTCTTTGCACCGACGGTCGTGAGCAACTTGCGCCAGACCGATGAAATGGTTCAGACCGAAATCTTTGGTCCGGTTATTACCGTTCAATCTTTCGATGGTGAAGACGAAGCAGTGCGTTGGGCCAACGGAGTTGATTACGGTCTGGCATCAAGTGTGTGGACCAAAGATTTTGGTCGCGCCATGCGTATGACCAAGCGTCTTGATTTTGGTTGTGTGTGGGTGAACACGCACATTCCGATGGTTGCCGAAATGCCACATGGCGGTTTCAAACAATCGGGTTACGGTAAAGACTTGTCGATGTATGCACTTGAGGATTACACGCGCATCAAGCACGTGATGGCCAATCTCGAAAGCTAACGAGTACTAAAAGCTGTTGCGGCATGATTGAGCGCATCGGCAAGTACCTTGCCGATGAAGCGCAGTTCTTCTTCGCCACACACCAATGTTGGTGACAACACCAAAACCGGATCGGCGCGGTCGTCCGCACGACAGATGAGGCCTGCGTTGTAGATAAATGGTGAGAGTTGGTCGCGTAACAACCAGTTGCACTCATCGTCGGTGAACGATTGTTTAGTCGCCTTGTCTTTGACGAGTTCAACGACTCGGAAATATCCACACCCGCGTACATCACCAACAAACGGAAGGTCGCGGAGGCCTTCCATGACCTCGTCAAAGATTGCTTCGTTGCGTCGCACATTGCCCAATAGATCTTCGCGTTCCATCACCTCAATATTGGCAAGGGCAACGGCGCACGAAACTGGGTGACCGCCAAAGGTCAGGCCATGCAAAAACACGGTGGCTTCTCCTTCGAGAAACGGTGCAGCCAATCGATCGCTGACGATGACCCCGCCAAGTGGTGCGTAGCCACTCGTCACGCCCTTGGCGAAAGTAATCATGTCGGGTTGATATTCGAAACGTTCACAACCGAACCAATAACCGAGACGTCCAAAGCCACAAATCACTTCATCAGAGACCAGCAAGATCCCGTACTTGTCACAAATTTCGCGGATGCGTTTCCAATATCCAGGGGGAGGCACCAAGGCTCCGCCGGTGTTTTGTACTGGCTCCATAACGACCATCGCGACCGTTTCGGGTCCTTCGCGCAAGATGGTGCGTTCAACTTCGTCGGCGCAATCAAGTGAACAGGCATTTTGTTCGGCGCACATGCCGCAGCGATATTGGCTGGTGTTCGGAACTTTGACGGCCCACGAAAAGAGTGGCTCGAAAGGTTCGCGAATTGCGGGGATGCCTGTGATGCTCAGCGCTCCGAGCGACGTGCCGTGGTAGGCGTAGTAACGACTGATGACCTTGCGGCGGTTGGGCTGACCAATATTCGTGTAGTACTGCACCGCCAACTTCCAGGCTGACTCAATTGCCTCGCCGCCACCTGCCGTGAAGAACACACGGTTCAGATCGCCGGGTGCGAGCGACGCCAATTTGGCTGCCAAGCGAATTCCAGGTTCGTGGCCAAAGCTCCAGAGAGGGAAGTACCCCAACTTTTCGCTCTGTTCGGCAGCAGCGCGAGCGAGCTCAGATCGTCCGTGTCCGACATTGACCGTGAAGAGTCCCGACAGACCGTCAAGGTAGCGCTTGCCGTCAGTGTCATAGACATAAGCACCATCGCCGTGGTCGATGATGGGCAATCCATGGCGCTGAATGGCCGACAGATTGGTGAAATGCCCCCAGAGGTGCCTCTGGCCAAGGGCCATGAGGTCGGACGGATCATTGATGGGGGTGTTCACGCAAACTCCTCGGGTTCAGGTTCAAGGATAACTCGGTGCCTTGGGGTTCAGAATAAGTTTCACCAGCGGTCCAAGTGTCCTATAGTCGCATCTGAGCACTTGCGAGTGCCGAGTATTTAGACGACGTAGATCAGTCAGAATGGGGGACTCGACAGGTGAGCGGTGACCGAGGGGCAGTCGAACTAGAAGGAATTACCAAGCGGTTCGGCTCAATGGTTGCCGTGGACTCGGTCAGTCTGTTAGTCAAGCCTGGCGAATTCTTGTCGTTACTCGGGCCAAGCGGATGTGGCAAGACCACAACCCTGCGCATGCTCGCTGGTTTCGAACAACCCGATTCGGGTTTTATTCGCATTAGTGGCGAATACGTGCAAGGTGTTCCTCCTTACAAGCGTGACGTCAATACGGTCTTTCAGCACTATGCGCTTTTCCCGCACATGACAGTTGCTGAAAATGTGGCGTATGGCTTGCGCCAACAAGGTGTCCCAA
>JBAXIP010000131.1:0-5850 GCA_037138315.1 Actinomycetes bacterium | reverse complement strand
CGCAGAACAACATCAAGTTCCTTGAGTCATGTACGCCTGGCTATTACAACAACGAGGGCAAACCAGCAGCTCGCAGTGTGCAAGGTGGCAGCTATGGCGGTGGGCCAGTGGCCTTTGTGCAGGTTCTCGAGCAATGGCGTGCCGAAGGTGGCATGCGCGGTCTCGTTACCTCATAAATCGCCGGACTTGTTTGCTTTCAAGGCCGCAGGGATGAACGCGATGGCGCAGATACCGAGTACGACAAACATCGTGCCCATTTGCACCTTGTAGGCGTGGTCACGATTGCCGATCCACAAAATGGTGAGCACAGGTACCACGATCGCGAGAGCGGCAATTGCGACGATTTTTTGGGGGTTCTTAGCCTGAGTTCGACTCTTCCGGAACATATTGAGGGCGTAGGCGGGAATCACGAAACCACCGAGAGCGGCAAAAAGTGGATTGATTTGGCTCACGCTCTCGTTGGTAATCAATCGGGTGACATACACCGAGGCAGCGGTGGCGATAGCCGTTAACACGCAGGCGGCGGGAGGTGTGAGGCGCATAGGCGAAGGGTACCGCATTCGGCCTGCGCCTGAGTGCCGACAACTATTGTCGTGTTATTGTCAAAAGGTGCGCGGGCTACGGGACATTATTACCCAGTCTCTGAAATCGGCTGATTGGCCTTTTCGTGACGACGGCCCGCCCTTGGCCATCGGAACTTCACTGTTGTACGACGGTTTGGTCGTTGGCGGTTCGATTCAGGTCTTTGAAGATATTGGCACCGTGCGAGTGATTGCCTTTGGCGGCGTGGGCAATCCCGGCGCGTGCCGTGCGCAACTTGATGAATTGATCGGCCTCATTAACCCCACGTTGCTTGACGTGAGCTTTGAGATTGATTTGGTTTTGCAGATGCCAGCGTGTCGTGCAGTTGTACGCGTCGATGAAAGTGCAACGCAAGAGGACGTGGCAGCTGATGTCATCCGAACTTTAGGTTCGGTGACCGCGAACTTCGCTGCTGTCGCTCCCGCATTTTTAGCAATTACTGCCGACAATAAGAGTGTGAATGAGGCATTGAGTCTTGTGCGCATTCCTGAGGGCGCGAAGAAAAGTTTGATTGGCGGAGAATCGTGAAAGGTTCAAAAATGGAGTTAGATCAGCAGTCAACGCACAAGCAAGTCGGCGCCAAGGTTGAGCAACTAGGTCCTGGGTCGGAAAGCGACTCAAATGCGTTTGGTGAATTTGCGTTGAAGTCAACTGTGGCTGGATTAGGAATGTTGGCGCAGGCTCGCATGGAAGTTGGTCGTGTCGATGATCCGGCTGAAGTTGAAGCCGACGCGATGGCTCTTGATTTTTTACGTTGGCAACAATCGGCAGGGCAGCAAAGTGCTCCAGCACATGAACAAATCAGCAGCGGGCAAACATCGCGTTCATCGTCAAACGGAACAATGGAAACTGGTGGTTTCGCAGTTGGTGACAGCATTGAATCAGATATCTCTCGTGAAACTGGACGGGGTTCAGGCCTTGATGGCTCAACTCGTGGTCAGTTTGAAGGCTTCTTCGGAGTGGATCTAGGTGGTGTGCGTTTGCACGCTGATAGCAAAGCTGCCGAATTAAGTCGATCGCTTGGTGCTGAAGCCTTTACTGTTGGCAACGACGTATTTTTTGGTGAAGGTCGATTTACGCCAGGTAGTTCGTCCGGTTTGGGGCTTTTGGCGCACGAACTCACACACGTTGTGCAACAAGGTGGATCCTCGATGCGTCGAGTTGATCCGAATGCAGTGGCCGTGTCACGTTCGCCTCTTGCAGGAACACAAATGATTCGCCGTGTTGACTACAACGATTCGTCTAACCTTGAAGGCTCGGCAATGGCAGAAAAAGCCTCGGGTGGAGCAAGCGCAGCCGCCGGCATGAAGGACTGGGAAGACGTCAACGACAGTTTCGTGAAAAGCGAAAAAAATCCTGATGGTGTGGAATCTGCCGAAGGCTTAGCTCTGGTGTCGTCAACGCTGAACACGATTTCATCGATCACGTCTCTTTGGGATGTGTTTAACGAACCGAGTACGACTCAAGATAAAGGCTGGGCGATTTTTGGTGCATTAAAGTCGGCAGCCGACTTGTCAAAATCAGCGTGTGAGGCAGCCAAGGCCGCTTCAACATTGGGCGGTGGCGTTCTGGCGGTGATCCCTGGTTTGGGATTAGCAATTTCGGTGATGTCCTTCGCTGACACCTTGATCAATACCTTCCGGCCGTTGTGGACCGCGAGTGGTTCGACCAAAAATGTTTTGGAGAATCTACAAAAGCAAGATGTCAATACCATGACTACTGAGCAGAAGAATGCACACGCAATCAGCGTTGCTGCTGTTGAAACCATGTTGTCGACTGAACGTCGGCAGATTGCCTTTGCTGTCGTTGACATGGTCGGTGACTTGACGATGATCGTTGGTCAAATCGCAACTCTCGCGGCAGGTCCTTTTGGTACTGCAGTGACATTGCTTGGGGTTGCGGTCAACTTGGGTGGTCAGGCCGTCAAGAAGGCAACCGAATGGACGATTTCCCATATCGCCGCCAAGAAGAAAGAAAAATCTAAAGGAGCCGAGACTGATGTTGCAACAGCTCAGGCGAACCTCGACGCAGCGGCCCCCGGTGCCGATAAGACGTCAGCGGAAAAGATCTTGGAAGAAAAGAAAAAGGCGTTTGAAAAGGCGAAATTGGAACTTGTCAAATCAGATGCCAACACCGCTCTCAAAGAAGTCTTGAATATGGCGTTTGCGCCCGTGCGTGCCAAAACAGGACCAATCGATCCAACAATTCTCACAATGTTGACATCGCACGGAATATCGCAACAGTTTATTGCTTCAACGAGTGCTGCTCTAACCAGCGACCCTAATGCAAAGATTGATTACAACGCGGCCGTTGAAGAAGTGGCAGCCATCGTTGCGGTGGGTGAACCAATGACTATGGGGGCCCGTATTGCGAGTTGGGGTACCGCCCTTAAGGGATCATTTGGGAAGGTATCGGCGTGGTTTGGTCGACTCTTCAACACTGAAGCCTCAAAGATGAAAGCGACCGACGTTCACGCGGACGGGGTCAAGGAAGAAATCGCGCCGCTCATGAGCATCGTCAATAAATATGTCGAGAAGAAAGCCAAGCAAGGCAAAGGTGGCGTCAAGGCAGATGTGTTGACTGATTATTTGCAAAAGCCGTATAAGAGCGTGCTTGCACGAATTTTGGCAGCAAAGCCTGACGCGCCTGCCGTTCTAGGAATCATGAAAGATGTCTTGACGGAATCTTTGAAAGATGCATTGAGCGGGGCAAAGTTGGGCGAAAGTTTGATTAATACAGCCACTATCAACGTTGTTGTAACGCAAACCAGTATCAGCGTTAAGTATGACCCGTTCCCGTTAACAGCTGTTGCAGCCGCTCCTGTTACACCTGCTCAGAGCACGGCTCCCAAAAAACCTCTACCGGCAACTCCTACTGCGCAATCGAAGCCGCCCAGCAGACCACTTCCGGCAACCCCCACGCAAAAGCCGGCAGCACCCGCTCCGGCGAAGCATGCAACGGTCGCCCCGGCCTTGGGTCCCCGCACCCAAGGCATCACTCAGCCAAAGAAGCCTTAGGCAAATCTTTTGCTGAAAATGACCGACCTATTGCATTTTTCATTAGATGAAATTGGCGTGTCCGTACTTGCACCAATCGGTTACATGAATGACGAACTCGGAGATGATTCAGTCATTCTGTGGGATGATCCGGAGGATTACCGGCCAGATACTGCAGATACGTTTGAAGTTCGACGATTGACAATCAGGGGAGTCGCTGCACTTGAACTGTGTGTTCAACGATTAGGCCGAGTATCTCGATGGGCAGACGACATTGAGGTTGTTGCCGATGGAATCATGTGTGAAGGTCGAACTTTTGTGAGCGATGGCGACGGCGGGCCGATGAAGGGTTTTCTGGCCATCGTGCCCCTTGAATTTCCTGTCGCTATACGGGCCGAGTGGAAAGTAGATGACGATCGTTGTGATGAAATGTTGATGATCGCGAAAGGTGCTCGATTTTTGTCCCCTCGCGACGTTCACGCTGCGAAATCATCGCTCACACACATTGATTTTCGGATGAGCGTCGATGCTCCTGAGGGGTGGGCGAGGACAGTCTCGGATGATCACATGGAGATGTCGGGACCAGGAAGCCGTTGGGTTTTGAAAAGAGCGACACAACCTGCGATTTCGGGCACCTCCGAACTGTTATTTGACGACATTTCATTAATGACTGAGCTAGGGATCGGCACTTTGCAGGCTCAGGTTCTGCATTCGAACGACGAATTCCGGGTGACTGCTGAAGGTGATGATCTCTCTACACTGATGGAGATCACTCGTTCGTTGCGTTTTCATCCATTCATAGACCAGCAATAAATGGACCAGCAATAAACCGACCAGCAATCATTGGAATAGAAATGAAATTCGGATCGTCAAAAAATGCCAACCAATGGGAATTATTCGCTGACGAAATTTTGCGATTCGGAATTGTTAAGCAAGGGCCAGTCGGTGACGATTTAGCCAAACAAGGGCTTCTGTTGCCGGGTTTCAAATCGCGAGATGCCCTTGAAAAAGAGACTGACAAGAATCTGAGTTCGGCATGGAAGTTGTTGGAATCTGAGATGTCAAGTAAATCGTTGTTTGCCACGGCGATTCGCTTAGCTCGCGCTGACAAACATGATGCCGCCCTCATTGCTGTGTTGTCTGCTGTTGAAATTAGGCCAGAGCGCCGTCGCGTGGTTGCCGGTCTTGGTGGGAAAACTGATGGAACAGTCACTCTTGGCGTACTTTCACATGTGTTGCCCGAATCGCTCACCGCGGCTGCGCCAGACAGTCGGCTGATGCGCTCTGGATTCATTCAAGTCAGTGAATCTGGAGCCTGGGCTGCACGCGAAATCCACCTCGCGCCATCTTTGGTGTGGTCATTGCTCGGAGTTCAAGATCGTGATCCCGAACTTCCGATCGATATTGAGCACATTTCAGGTGTGGCCGGATCTGGCGACGCTCAAGTGATTTTGGTGGCTGGTCCAGATCGTTCAGCACGTCGACGTCGCGCGCTAATGCGCCTTGGTGCCGAACGGGCCATCGCCCTCAAGGGAACCGACGAATCAACAAATTGGGCTGCGGTAGTTCGCGAAGCCACATTGTGTGGTGCAGCAGTCCTTGTCGATGTCGTTGATGCAGTTCCGCCACGTATCAAATGGTGGATTGAACGCGCCAATCATTTGCGTTGGGGAATCTTGTCAGAAAATCAAATCCCCTTAGAACAATTGCCCGATCGAGCATGGGTTGATGATCAAATCAATGATCGTGTTGCGAGCGCGGCATCAGTTCTTCAACAAATGGGCGGTGCCTTGGGTGCAGGGCACCGTTTGACCTTTACGCAACTCGACCAAATCCGAAAGTCGTTGCCCGCACTTGGCGGAGATCCGAGCCATGCAGCGCGCCGGCTAGTCACTGGTGATCTTGATCGCTTGACCACACGTATACGTCCCACTCGTTCATGGGACGATTTGGTTTTACCAGTAGAAGATTTTGAACGAGTTCGGATGGTGGCAGCGCGTTATCGTCACCGCGACACCGTTCTTGACGAATGGGGATTCAAGCCGATTCCGTCGGCGGGTGTTGTTGCAATGTTTAGTGGGCCTCCCGGAACCGGCAAGACCATGTCGGCCGAAGTGATTGCTGCCGACTTGGGGCTTGATCTTTTCAAAGTGAATCTTGCGACAATGGTTTCAAAATACATCGGTGAGACGGAAAAGAATCTCGAGCAACTATTTGACGTCGCCGACACGGGCAATGTGGTTCTGTTGTTTGACGAGGCTGACAGCATTTT
>JBAXIP010000130.1:0-5881 GCA_037138315.1 Actinomycetes bacterium | reverse complement strand
GCCTTTGCAGTTCTTGAAGACATGGTTGAACGAGGCGAGCAGTTCGACATTGTGATTCTGGATCCACCGTCTTTCGCACAAAATCAGGCGTCAATCTTGCGTGCCTTGAGTTCGTACGAACGCCTAGCCCGTCTTGGCCTGCGACTCACCGCACCAGGCGGTACTTTGTTACAAGCATCATGTTCAAGTCGCGTGAACATTGATGAACTGGCAGATGCGGCATATCTTGCGGCTCGAACTGCCCAAGTTGATATTGATGAATTCAAACGCACCGAGCACGCGGTTGACCATCCGATTGGTTTTGAATTCGGCGCGTACTTAAAGGCGATTTACTACAAGGTCACGCCGTACGAAATTTAGCCGTTGACTTTAAGAAACTTGCTGAACTTCTTGCGCGGCTTGTTGTCGGCAGCAATCTTGCGAGCCATGTCGTGGAAGATTTTTCCAGTTTCACTTTCTGGAGCAATGGCAGCGATTGGGTGACCGTCATCGCCGCCTTCGCGTAATTGCTGAACCAGTGGCAACTGCCCGAGCAAAGGAACGTTGAGTTCGTCGGCAAGTTCTTGACCGCCACCGCTGCCAAACAATTCGTAGCGCTTGCCATCATCGCCGCTGAACCACGACATGTTTTCAATGACCCCCTTAACGGGTAGCCCAACTTTGGTCGCCATTGCCGCTGACAAGCGTGCAACTTTTTGTGCGGCTTGCTGTGGTGTCGTCACGACGTATACCTCGCCCTTGGGCAAGTACTGACTGAGGCTCAACGCAATATCGCCAGTGCCTGGTGGCATGTCGATCAGCAAGAAGTCGGGTTCATCCCAAAAGACATCAGTCAAGAATTGTTCGAGTGCTTTGTGCAACATCGGTCCGCGCCAAACAACTGCTTGCCCTTCGGGAACGAAGTAACCAATTGAAATGCAACGAACTCCATAAGCCTCTGATGGCAACAACATGCGATCAATCGCAACTGGGTCGTTGTTTGCACCAAGCATGCGTGGAATTGAGTAACCGTAGATATCGGCATCAAGTACACCGACACTGTGTCCTTGTGCTGCAAGGGCAACGGCAAGATTGGTCGTGACACTGCTTTTGCCGACGCCACCTTTTCCAGATGAAATCAAAAGCGGACGCGTCTTGTTGTCGGGATTAGCAAATGGAATCGCTCGACCTTCGGCGTGACCATGCGCCTGGCCCTGACCGGCGGTTGAGCCAGGGTCGCCATGCAACTTCATGCGCAGCTCTTCACGTTCTTGATCGGTCATCACGGTGAAATCAAGATTGACATTGGTGACTCCGACGAGGGGAGCCACCGCGCCCTTCACACGATTGGTGATCTCGTTGCGCAACGGGCAACCAGCAACTGTGAGAGCAATCAAAATCGAGACGTTTCCACCATCAATTTGCACATCTCGAAGCATGCCGAGGTCGACAATTGAACGATGGAGTTCGGGGTCTTCGACTGGGCGAAGGGCTTCAACGACTTGTTCACTGGTGACAGACACGGGTGGGGGCTCCCTATTACAGAATTTGCACGATCAATGTGCACGACTAATTTGCACTATGCAGATAGGTATAATAACCACGTGACCTCTATTCGCCCTCTCCAGACCTCAGGTCACGGGTCACCGTCAACGGCGACTGGCGGATTTGCGGCGTCTGTCACGGCCATTACGAACGCTTTTGGCGATCCCACGCGGCGAGCCATCTATTTGTTCGTCCGAGGTGTTGACGAAGGTGTCACGGCTGCCGAGGTGGCCTCTGAGTTCGACCTGCACCCCAATGTGGCTCGACACCATCTCGACAAGTTGGCGGCAGGCAGTTATGTCGACGTCGCAGTCGTTCGCCCACCAGGTGGCGGGGCCGGCCGACCTTCAAAGCGATATTCGGCAGCGGCTGAATTACCGATGAGCGAGTTCCCGGTTCGAAGCGACGATCTGGTGCTCAGTTTGCTCGGCAAGACGCTTGCGCTCTTGCCGACCGAACAGGCCGAAGTGATTGCCGAACAAGTTGGCCAAGAATATGGTCGGGCTATGGCGGCCGCACTCACGGACACCGATCTTGAGGCAGGCCAGCGCAGTCTTCGCTCGGCCATGCAGGCTGTAGCCGATGCGCTGACCGCTCACGGTTTCGCCGCGCATACCGAAAAGCGCAACAACCAATTGCAAATCATTAATAACCACTGTCCTTTTGGTGATGTGGCAATTGAGCATCCAGTGATTTGTGCGGTCGACCGAGGCATGGTGAAGGGGATGTTGAGCGCGCTTTATGGCGATGCCGATGTGTCAACCATGGAATCTTTGGCGCAGGGCAATACTTTTTGCGCCACTGCCGTCTGAGTTCAAACCCTTTGGGGCGGTAGCGTCTCATCTACGTTGTTGGCAGCAGAATCTTCCAACATCGCTTTAACAGGAGGCATATCGTGGACATTCGTATCGGCGTTACCCAAGCAGCTCGAGAAATTTCATTAGAGCAGGCTGATGACGAACGCGATGCCACCAAAGCCAAGGTTGAAGCAGCCTTGTCCGGTGCCGTCGACGTGTTGTGGCTTGTTGACAAAAAGGGTCGCACTGTCGGTGTGCCGGCTGCCAAAATCGCCTATGTCGAAATCGGATCGGTCGAAGGAGATCGCCGCATCGGCTTCGGCGGATGACATATTTTTGACCCGCCTGATCTAGGGGTATGACTGTTCTGGGGTATGACTCGGCGCGGGTCGATTTTCGGGCAGACTCGTAGGTATGGCAACACTTGCCGAACTTCTTCGCCAACACACTGAAATTTCCAAAGACGACAGCGCTCATCTGCAGCAGTTGATCGGCGAATGGGGCATGCTCGCCGACTTGTGTTTCGCCGACATGATCTTGTACTTGCGCAATCTTGAGGGCGATTGGATCGTCGGGGCTCAAGTGCGACCGGCTACTGGTCAAACCATCTACCGCACCGACTTAGTTGAGTCTTTAGCCAATCCAGCCGAATCTGAGTTACTCAATCAAGCAATGTCAACTGGTTCGATCAGCGAAGCCGAATTGCACAAGCACGAGATGTTTGATTCGGTGCATGTGCTGGCGATCCCGGTGCGAGGTGCTGATGGTCCCGTTGCAGTTTTGACTCGCGAGTGGTCGTCGAAGACCAGTCGTCAGCCTGGCGAACTTGAACGTACGTACTTGTCGATCTTTCAGCGAATCGCCGAAATGATTACCGAAGGCACTTTCCCGTTCCCGGGTCGTGCTGCCGACTTGAGTGCTGCTCCACGTGTTGGCGACGGTGCAGTTGTTCTCGACGAAAATGCAATTATCCGTTACGCATCGCCAAACGCAGTTTCGGCTCTTCACCGTGTAGGAATCACCGCCAATGTTGTCGGCCAATCGTTAAGCGAACTCGGATTCGCCGACAGTCCAGTGCGTCAGGCTTTTGAACGGTTTGAACCAGTCATTGAAGAATTTGATCAAACCGCTGACGTGACACTGCTCGTGCGTTGTATCCCGATCATTTCAACCGACGTGATTACCGGTGGAATGTTGCTCATCCGCGACGTCACCGAAGTGCGTCGACGTGACCGAATGCTGTTGTCAAAGGATGCAACTATTCGTGAAATTCACCACCGAGTGAAGAACAACTTGCAAACAATTTCGTCGCTATTGCGTTTGCAGGCTCGACGACTTGAATCACCAGAAGCCAAAGCTGCGGTTCAAGAAAGCGTGCGACGCATTCGTACGATTGCGCTTGTACACGAAACTCTGTCACGCGAAACTGGCGAAGATGTGGCGTTCATTGAAATCGTGCGACCACTGATGCGTTTGGCCGAAGAAGGTTTGCAGTCGCCAGATCGCCCGGTGCGATTTATTGTGCAAGGTGATGGTGGCCGTTTGCCAGCAACGATCGCAACACCACTTTCAGTTGTACTGACTGAGCTTTTACAAAATGCCGTTGATCATGGGTTCCCCGAAGGGAGCGATGGCGGAACGGTTGTTGTTGAGTTGGGTGGAGACGATGATGAAATTGCGATCAAAGTCATTAACGATGGTCGCGGGCTCGACCCTTCATTTGATCTCAATGGTGCGACTGGTCTTGGATTGTCAATTGTGCGCACCTTGGTGACGACTGAACTCAATGGTTCAATTTCAATCCGTGCTGGTGCTCCGGAAGATTTTGTCGCTGTAGGTATTGAAGCCCATCGTCGCGGCGATGGCACTGTGGTTGATTTGCGCTTGCCGCGCTAGTTCAACAATTTTCAGGAAGCGAAAGAACGTGCTGCCAACTGGGCAGCTCGATTTCGAGCAGCAATCATGCGACGAATATCGCGGCGCTCTTCTTCGGAGGTCCCGCCCCAGACACCAGAGTCTTGGTTGGTTTCGAGTGCGAATTCAAGACAACTCACTTGAACGGTGCATTCGTTGCAGACCTGCTTGGCGCGGTCAATCTGAAGAAGGGCTTGGCCGGTCGTGCCGATTGGGAAAAACAAATCGGGATCGGTGTCACGGCAGACGGCTTCATCGCGCCATGAATAATCGGCGGAACCAAGGGCAAGTGAAGAGGCAAGGATTGACACGGTGTGCTCCAGGCAAGTAGGGGGTTGAGGGGGTTAATTCTCTTGACGAGAACATTGGGCATTAACTGTCTGTGCAAGGTTGGCAAACAACTGGTGAACACGCAAGGGGTCGGGTCTAAGTTTTTCGTCACAGGTCAAATTTTTTGTTCAGAGAAAGAAAAATAAATGTGCTTGTTGGTGTGTAATCAGAGTTAACTCAAGGTATGGGAATTCAAGTACTCGCTCATCGAGGAGCCTCGGCCGTCGAGAAGGAAAACACAATTTCTGCCTTTAAACGTGCAGTTTCAATGGGCTCTGATGCGGCCGAACTCGATGTTCGCCGAACTCGTGATGGTGTTTTGGTCGTACATCACAATGCGACACTCAATGATGGACAAATCATTTCGCAAGTGAATTATTCGGAATTACCTGATGATGTTTGCACTCTTGACGAAGCCCTCGACGCATGTGTTCCCATGTGGGTCAATGTTGAAATTAAGAATGATCCCGATGAACCAGACTTTGACGTGAGTGAATCAATAGCCGACGAGACGATTGCTTGCTTAGTGCGACGTCCCGAAGGTGATGAACGGTGGTTGATTTCTTCGTTCCGCCGAGAAACCATTGATCGCTGTCAGGAATTGCGTCCGTCGATTGCCACTGCATGGTTGACAGTTGGAGTTCGACCCGAAGAATTTGGTGAAGTTTTGTCTGATCTCGTGAAGAGTGGACATAGTGCTTTGCACCCGTGGGTCAACTTCGTGACTCAAGAAACGATTGATGCGTGTCATCAACACGGCCTAGCTTTGAATGCGTGGACCTGTGACGATCCAGAGCGTATGGCAGAACTGATTTCGTGGGGCATTGACGGAATTTGTACGAATGTTCCCGACGTCGCAATGCGAGTGCGCGATCAATCCTTGAGTGACTGAACTTCGGGCTGAACCGGGAAGAGTAATTTCACTGCTTCGGGCACATGCCGGAAATGCAACCGTGTTGATTCGCCTAAGTAATCGCCATCAACTTGATAGGGGAATGGTTGCGCATTCTCGACAATGAGTTCATGTACATCGTTGAAACACGCAACATGATTGCTCGGTGTGACTCCGCCACCTTTGAGTGCGCCGGCAAGCGTACGAATAATTGCTATGGCCGACATCGTGCGGAAGGTAACTGCAACAAGTGGTTTGTCGAGTCCGGCTGCGGGCGACAAATCCAATGGCCGATTGCCAAGGAATGAATATGGATTTGTATTGAGCACAACAGTGAAGTAGCCATCATCAACAAATCGAGTTGGGTCGTAGTTCAGATTTTCAATATCTGAAAGTCCACCTGGACCACCAATTGCCGAATCAG
>JBAXIP010000129.1:0-5947 GCA_037138315.1 Actinomycetes bacterium | reverse complement strand
ACGAGTGCGGAATGATCGATATTGCTGGTTTCGTGGTGACGGCAGGCAAATCACAGGCTGACAATACGTATTCCCCGAGTCCTAACCCTTCAAACAAAAAAGATGAAGGCTGGTTCAAGTGGGCGGTCGCTGCCTATCCAGAAGCGATGCAACATTTTGCAACTGTCTACAGTGACATCCTCACGGCCCAAGTTGTTGAACAGCAATACCGTGAAGCTGCTGCCATTCTTGGTGGAGTCACCGTCGTTGACCAGGTTCCGTACAGTTCAGTCGGTGAAACTTCTTGGTTGCCCATTGCACAAAGGCTGAAAAATAGTGGCGTACGTGCAATCAGCCTGGTGGGAGTGCCCGAAGTTCTTCCGCAACTCACTAAGGCGCTCCAAGAACTTGGTTACAAACTCGATCTCATTATGGTTGATGCCGGTTTTTATGCCGACGTGCTCATCAATAATGGCGGGGATAGCGTTGAAGGTGTCGTCGTACGTACAGGTTTCTCATTATTTGAAGAAGCCGACCGCGTACTTGCTGTTCGGGATTATCTCGACATGATGAAGACATACCGCCCAGATGGCAAAGTTGCGGGCCTTGGTATGCAAGGAACATCAGCTTTCTTACTCTTTGCAACAGCTGCAAAGAATTGCATTGTTAATAACGCTGGCGTATTGAGCCGCTCATGCATCATTGAAGAAGTCGGCAAAGTAGATAAGTGGACGGGCGGTGGACTACATGCGCAGTCAAGCCCTGGCACCAATACTTCAAGTCCGTGCTACCAAATGATCACCATCAAAGATGGCCAATTCACTCGCCTCTATCCGCCACTCAATCCAACCGACGCCGATCGGGCCCTGATTCCCACTGCCACAATCACCGAAGATGGTTGGGCTTGCGACGATTCAACCTTGATTGAACTCACTGGTGATTATGGCGATGTCAGTATTGGTAAAATCGCCAAGTAAATCAGATCTTTTCGACCTGAACTTGGGTGTCGTAGAACGACACACCGCCACCGAAGGTTGCCAACAAATCATTGGTTAAGGCGTTCACCGTCTTCGTGTCTTTTGTACGGTCACCTACCCAACCAAATGGAACCACCACCAGGCCAGGTCGCACACGACCGCCATTTGCTGCCACTCGTGCGACGACATCAATTTCACCACGCTGGTTGAAAACTCGCACACGATCACCATCGGCAATCCCTCGCTGAGTTGCATCAACCAGATCAAGCTCACAAAACATTTCTCCCTCAGGGTTCGCGTGATGCGGCAAGTGCGAATACGTCGAATTCAAAAAGCGCACATGAGTTTTGGGCGACATCAACGACAACGGATACTGCGCCCGACCAGTCGGATCGGCGGCCATTTCAGCGCCAGCCAAATATGTCGGCAACGCCGGTAATCCAACAGCGGGCAAACCATGATTGATCAACATCGCTTTGCCAGAAGCTGTTTCAAATCCGCCGTTTGCATAAGGCAATAAGTTGACTGGCAAAGACAACCGAACAAAGCCATCGGTTTTCAATTGCTCAACATCTACATCGTGAAGTGCGCTGATGATTAATGACTCGTCAGTTTCAAAAAGTTCTGGCTCGGTGAAACCACAAGCTGCCGACAATCGGCGCCATAATTCGGTGTTGGCGACACTTTCACCCAACGGCTGAATCGCCTGATGATTCCAGCCTAAATAGAGATGGCCCCAAGATG
The DNA here is from genome assembly GCA_037138315.1 of Actinomycetes bacterium. Classification (GTDB taxonomy): domain Bacteria; phylum Actinomycetota; class Acidimicrobiia; order Acidimicrobiales; family Ilumatobacteraceae; genus Casp-actino8. The sequence continues at coordinate 4,247 of JBAXIP010000129.1, read as the reverse complement.
GGACAACGTCTTGTTGCTCAATTTGCGTACAAGCCGGAAAAATAACATCGGCATATTTTGCAGTGTCAGTCATGAACTGTTCAGAAACAATCGTGAAAAGATCTTCTCGTTCTAAACCACTACGAATGAGTTCTGAGTTTGGTGCAGTGACCAGCGGATTGCCGTTGTACACAAACAACATCTTGACGGGTGGTGCAAGTGTCGTGTCATTAAGTACTCGACCGATGTGATTCATACTCAACGACCGACGCTCTTTGCCCGCACTCAGTGATGGAACATCAAAGACTGAATCATCCACATTTGTTGCCGCATACGAACCAACACTTCGCGAGAATCCTCCGCCTTGATGGCGCCATGCTCCAGTGAGCATGGGCAGACACGTGAGAGTACGAAAGAACATAACTCCGTGCTCTCGATGCTCGGCTCCAATGAGCGAGCGAATAAATGCGGGTTTGGTGGTTCCGTAATCGCGCGCCAAAGACTCGATTTCGTCGACAGAGATACCGCATACTTCGGCAGCCCGAGCAGGTGTCCATTGCAAAACTTGTTCTTTCAGTTCGTCAAAACCTTCGGTGTACTTCGCGATGTAATCGGCATCGGTCAATTCGTCGCGAATGAGAATGTGCATCAGGGCCAGCATCAATGCGACATCTGTGCCAGGTAACGGCTGAATGAAAACATCGGCTGCTTCGGCTGTGATCGTTTTCAATGGATCAATCACAACAACCTTGGCACCATTAGCGCGAGCCTTTTCAATAAACGGCCATAGGTGTCGATTCGCTAAACGGGTATTTGTTCCCCACAACAAGATCAATTGCGAATATTGAATATCCATCGGATCATTCGCTAGAGGCGATCCGAGAGTCAACGTCGATCCAACCATCGCGGTTGCTCCACATAATGAATCAACTTGGCGCGATGCACCAACCTTGGCGAAGAATCGTCGGTCAAGCGAATTCATTTGAATCAGACCCTGCGTGCCTGCCGAACCCCAGGGCATGATCGCTTCACCACCGAACTCGGCCGAAACTTCATGGACCCGTGAAGCCACCAGATGAAGAGCTTCATCCCACGAAGTTTGGCGGAACTCGCCGGTCCCCTTGGCTCCAGTTCGAATGAGGGGATACAAAATCCGATCGGGGCTATAAACCCGATCTAAGAACCGGTTGACCTTAGGACACAGTTCGCCTTGCGAATAGGGATGTTGAGCATTGCCCCGCATTTTGACGGCGACGCCGCCCTCAACTGTGACTTCCCAACCGCAGGTGTCTGGACAGTCGTGATGACACGTACCAAGAACAACGCTAGAACCTTCACGGGTCGACGAACTCATATAACCATTCTGCCAGCAAGTGACACGGCTATCACGAAGGTTTATGATCGTGACAGTCATCCATGAGTCCCAGGGGGAAAATATGTCAAACGAAGCACTTGATCGCGCCTTAATCACCGACTTATTGTCGCGTTATACCTGGGCCCTCGTCGACCGTGATTGGAATGCTTGGCAGAAGGTCTTCACACCCGACGCCCATGTTGATTATTCAACTGCTGGTGGACCAGTGGGTTCGCCCGCGGTGGCTGCGGAAACTTTCAGCGGAATGATGGCAATGTTCGACGTGTCGCTCTCGGCCGGTGGCAATGTGGCCATCACTTTCGAAAATGACGACACCGCCAAAGTTCGTTCGGTGTACACCATGACGATGCGTATTCCTGGCGACCAGCCGACCTACATGCAGGCCAGCGGGTGGTATAACGACACCATCGTGCGTACAGCAAACGGTTGGCTCATTAGCAACCGCTTTGAACAACTCGCTTACGTCAAATAAGCCCGATCATGCCGTTACCTTCGAAACGTAATCCTGAAGAACTCGCCCGAACGCTCGAAGCGTGGTTCAGCAAACAGTTTGGTCATGCGTGCACAATCACCGATGTCGGAATTCCCGAAGGCACCGGCATGAGTAGTGAGACTTTGCTTTTCACTCTGCATCACAACGGACTTGTTGAACCCGTTGTGACTCGTCTCAACCCTGACATGAATGACTGGCCCGTTTTTCCGATCTACGACATGGCCGCTCAAGCGGGTGCCATGCAACTCGTTGGCAATAACAGTGATTTGCCTGTTCCGAATATTCGGTTTCTAGAAACTGATACATCGATATTGGGTTCACCTTTCTTAGTGATGGATCGAGTAAATGGTCGGGCACTGCCAGATATGCCTCCGTACGTATTTGGCGGCAGTTATATGGATTCGATGTCGGTTGACGATCGACGCGAACTTGGTCGTGAGGTGGCGCGTGTTCAAGCCCGTATTCATGCCATCAATTTGTCAACAGCAAAAGGTGATGTGTCGTTTTTGCCTTCGAGTGATGGCGACGCAATTGATCGCCTACTTGCTGAGCAGCGCGCCTACTACAACTGGGCGCGCGGAGATCTTCAATTACCGGTGATTGAACAAGCACTTTCGTGGCTTGCCCGTCACAAACCCGCCAACCCCGGTCCGACCGTTATCAACTGGGGCGATGCGCGACCTGGAAACATTTTGTTTGATGGCCTCACGCCCACTGCAGTTCTTGACTGGGAAATGGTCAACGTTGGGCCGGCCGGAGTTGACGTCGGCTGGTTGATTTTCATGCATCAGTTCTTTCAGTCACTCGCTGATGTTTTCGAGATGCCCGGCTTCCCCGAGTTCTGTCAGACCGACGACATCATCGAGGCATACGAGAGTGCAGGCGGACGACACATCGAAGATCTCAATTGGTACATCGTGTACGCGAGTTTACGCTTTGCTGCCGTGGCAATTCGGACATCACTTCGTGGAGTCGCATACGGCGAACGCGAAATGCCCGATGACCCCGAAGACCTCATCATGCATAAGGCCATGTTGTATTCGCAGATTGCCTAGTTCTTCAGTAGTTCGGGGCGCATCGTCGCAACTTGACGTCGAATGCCTTCGCGCCAATCAACCGATGACTGAAAACCAACGTCATGCAGTTTCTGCAAGTCGGGAACAATGGATGCAATCGTTGCCGTTGTCGGATTAAACGTCGGCACGATTCCGGTTAGTCGACCCATCTCTTCGCACCAATCTTCAATAGATACCAACTGATCTCCGCCCCAGTTCACAATCTCGGCACCCGTATTTGCATACGAAAGCAAATACGGAATACTGCGATTGATGTCGTCGGCATGGATAGGCGTATAGGTCGTTGGTTGATCAACGTGCACTGGCACTGGGATATTGCGTTCCATCATCATCAAGTGGAATGACATCCAACCGTATGCATCGCCGTACGGAACATTCAGACGAGCGATCACCGTCGGTACTCCGAGACGCTTTGCAGTGTGCTTCACAAGTACTTCACCAGCGATTTTTGAAATGCTGTACGTCGGCATTCCGGGCATCGGGCGATGGCTATCACCAAGAAGATCGGTCTCTTTACGTGCTTCACCATGCTTTGGTTCATACACCGCAGTCGACGAGCAGTGGAAAAATGACAACTTGTCACTTTGATTTGCGGCAGCTTCTAGGAGATCGGCACTGCCGTGCGCGTTTGACGCGAATGCTTCATCAAAGTTGCTGCTCTTCGCCACAGCAAAGTGCAAAACCAGATCAAGATCACTTGGCACTTCGTCGAGTTTGCCCTTTTCTAAATCGATGCTGACTGTTTGCACACCTTTGTCATGCCAGGGCTGACGCTGTGCCGGATCTTTGAAACGTGCTGCTCCGTAAACCGTGTTGCCTTGAGCCGCGAGTGATTCAGCAAGTGGGCCAGCGACCCAACCAGTGACACCAGTTACCAAAATCTTTTTGCCAGTGATTTGTTGCATGTCAATCACCACAACTCATCGGTGTAGGCATCAGTACCAAACACAGTGTTCTTGAATGGGCTCGTCCACAAATGCTTGGCTAGTCCGCTTGATTCAAGATCGGCACCAAACTTTGCGTAGCCATTGGCCCATTCGGCAGCGGGATCGTGATCAACAAAGTGAATCTGCATGAAACGTTGATCGGCCTTCGGAACACGCGGCACATCCGGCGGTGCATCATCAAGCAATGGCAACAACGTTGAGTAATTGAAAACATCGGGTCCCCACGATGACGCGAACGCACGTGGTGCCCAATTGTTTTGCATCCACTCGCTCATCTGCGCGTGAGTCACGCCTTCGTTTAACTCACCAACGTTGACAATGATTCCGGGATATCCGCGGTCGAGTGCAAGTTCGATATTGGTGGTGGTTTCGGTGCG
>JBAXIP010000128.1:0-5983 GCA_037138315.1 Actinomycetes bacterium | reverse complement strand
GAAAGTCGCGGACAGAAAACTCGTACCGGAGGAAACTCATGAGCCGCCATCCCAAACCACCCAGCGCACAAAAGGGTGAATCTTCGTCAACAAGTCGTAAAGCCGAACCGGTCTTGCCCGCAGCACTCATTGCCAACAACGTTGCTAAGGACTACGGCGACGGTCCAGCGTTGTATCCATTGTCGTTACGAATTGAAGAGCACGAAAAAGTTGCCTTGATCGGTCACAACGGCTCGGGTAAAACAACTTTCTTGCGCATGGCAACCGGATTACTCGAGCCCGCATCAGGTTCGATCACCGTCTTTGGACAAGAGCCAGGTTCAATGGACGCTCGCAGCAAACTGAGTTATCTCGCCGACACACCGACGTTCTATGACGACCTCTCTGTTTGGGAACACCTTGAATACACCGCACGTTTGCACAACATGGGTACATGGGAGCAAAAAGCTGCCGATCTCTTAGGACAACTTGGCATCTACGATCGCGCCGACGATCTGCCCACTCGCTTTAGCCGTGGTCTCAAACAAAAGGCCGCTATTGCGATTGCATTTATTCGACCGTTCGAATTGATGCTCGTCGACGAACCTTTCGTTGGGCTCGATGCCGACGGCAAAGAAGCGCTCCTCGACCTCTTCGACCAAGCCTCGGCCGATGGTGCTGCGCTTGTCGTTGCCACGCACGAACTGAGCTTTGTTTCACGTACAGCTCGCACAATTGCCTTACGAGATGGATCTCTGGTATTCGACGGCGAGTCATCGCAAGCCGAGGCCCGTGGACTCGTTGCCGTTGAAGGCACCGCCACCCAAGACTGAAAAACCAGCACTACACTTTGCGACATGCTCGAGTTCACATCACTTAAAGTTTCCGCAGACGCACCCGCCGACCTCGCGACTCAACTCACTTCAATGTCGGCTCAAGGCTGGCAAGTAGTCAATATCGTCGCAGCAAACAACGACATCGTGGCGTACCTGTCACGTCCAGTCAGCGCAACTGCAACAGTTCCTGCCGCAGTTCAGCCGACTCCGGCCAGCGACTCTGTTGGTTGGGCTGCAACCAATACGCCAGCTAGCCCAAGCACATTCATCTTGCCGACACCAGTATCGGCGTCTGGCTCGACTCCAGTTGCAACACAATCAGCCGTGCCCAATGTTCCTGCAGATTGGTACAAAGATCCTGCTGGTCGTTACGAGTTTCGCTACTGGGACGGGTCGAAGTGGACCGAAAACGTGTCACGCGCCGGCGTGATGTATAAAGATCCGCCCACTAAGTGACCAACGGACTACGAGACTACCAAAGTGGTCTCGTCACTTTTGGATAGTTTGGTTCTGTGACTACTTCTCAGATGCGAGCGACGTCCGTCGGTCATGCGGGCATTTTTATTGAGACTCGTCAAGGGTCAATATTGTGTGACCCGTGGTTTAACCCAGCGTTCTTTGGTTCGTGGTTTGTCTTTCCTCGTAATGATCAATTGCCTTCCGATTTTTACGATGCACTACGCAAACCGTCTTACTTGTACATCTCGCATCTCCATGGTGATCACCTGGATGAAGAATGGTTGTCAGCAAATATCGATTTAGCCACACCGATTTTGCTACCTGGATTCCCGACTCCCGAACTTGAACGTCGCCTACGCAAAATTGGCTTCACCGAATTTATCCACACAGTTGACGGAGTCGACCACGACTTAGGCGATGGCCTGACTGTTGCGATACATGTTGAAACTTCAATCACCGATGGTCCCGCTGGAGACTCTGCACTTGTTGTGAGCGATGGTGTTCATCGACTTGTCAATCAGAACGATTGCCGCACCAGCGACCTCAATGCTCTTCGTGCTCACGGGCCGATTGATGTGCACTGGTTGCAATTTTCTGGCGCCATTTGGTACCCAATGGTGTATCAAGAATCTCCCGAGCGCATGCGTGAACTCATTAATCTCAAAGTTGATAGTCAATTTGCTCGGGCTATGCGCTACGTCGAAGCACTTGATGCGCGGGCGGTTGTTCCGTCAGCTGGTCCACCGTGCTTCCTTGATCCTGATCTCTTTCAATTCAATGTGATTACCGGTGATGAACTGTCGATTTTCCCCGACCAAACTCAGTTTCTCTTTCGACTTCAGGAAGCATCACGCCACGGCATCTTGAATATGCCTGGAACATGCATCACCATCGGTGACGAGTTACAAGTTGATCATCCGCTACCAGATGCCGACGTGCAGAAGATCTTCTCTGACAAGTTGACATACCTTCGTCAATACCAATCTGACTATCTCAACTGGCTTGCTGAGATGAAAGCTGATTGGGCGCAGCCCACCGATGATTTGTTGAACACGCTGAAAGCATGGTGGGAACCATTGCTTGCAATGGCTCCATCTCTTCGACAAGGAATTGGAGCCGCATGTTTATTACGTGCTGGTGACCTTGACATCTTGATTGATTTTCCAAATGGTGAAGTTCGATCCTTCAATAATGAGCCGTACGGATTCCGTTTTGAAATTGATCGCCGGTTGGTTGAAACAGTTGTTGCACAAAATGCCGTTGACTGGAGCGACAAGTTGTTCTTGTCATGTCGCTTCTCGGCCTGGCGTTCGGGTTCGTATAACGAATACGTCTACAACTTCTTCAAGTCACTCAACGTTGAACGTATGCAACGCACCGAAGCCGAAGCAGTCAAAAAATTTGCACCAGCTGCTCCAAGTGAAGAAATCACAATTGGCAACTACATCGTCGAGCGTTATTGCCCCCACCGCAAAGCCGATCTCTCAGTCTTTGGTGAATGCTCGGGTACCGAACTCGTATGCACATTGCACGGTTGGAAATTTGATCTTGAAACCGGTGAATGCCTCACCGCACAAGATCGCAAGCTAGTTGTCCGACGCGCCCAATAAACGCAAGCGATAAGCAAATCGATAAGCGCCGGCGGCAATTGAATGCCGTGGATCAATATCGGGTCCACAGCTCGCAGTACCAACTCCGCGGTGAGCAACATCAATATGCACTGTCAAGGCTTCGCGCCACGTCAACTCGGTGACATCAGCCGCCGCAAAAAGATCTTCATCACGATGATGAACAGCCGACATGTGCAAGCCCACCGGATTCAGTGCTTCAATGCGTAATCGCATGCCGTCACGACTGCGAATAATCTCCATCCACCGACAATCTGTGCGTAAGCCAAATTCTTGAGGAACGATGTAGGGCAACTCGTCAGGTTCGCCACTCCAAATACCCAACACGGCACCCGAATTACGATCTGGCATATTTTCTAAAGGCCCCCGTCCGTACCAACTGAGTTCATTGAAACCTGCGGGGAGTTCAAAGACCACACCAATTCGCGGTAGGTCTGCCAACGCCTCTGGCACAACAACGGTGTGATCAAACACCACCGCACCATCAACGTCAACATACGAATCGCACTGGTGATTGACCAAAGAATTTGCCGGCTTGGTATGAATTCCAGCAGCCAACCAATCCCATAGAGCGCGACCGCCAATGCCCATCTGTGAAGCCAATTCGGGCATTAACTTGAATCCGTCGTTATCAGTCGCGGCTCGCCACAAGTTCAATCGCGGATTGCCGCCAAGTAACACATCTATTTCTGCTCGGTCTTCGTCTGAGGCACGTTTTGGCAGTCGCTGCTTAGTCGCAGAGCGAACAACGATCTGATCCCATGCCACCAGATACCCAGATTCACACCATGGCATTTCTTTCTTGGTGTACCACCGCACAGTCAACAGAACTTCGCCATTGAGTTTTTTGGCTTCTAGAAGATTGGTGGGTGGATCTATCAAAGCCGATTGCCCAGCCTCAACCTGTGGTGACCAGTTTCCAGACTCAACAATTTCACCATCAAGAGTGAGTTCCCAAGTTCCGCGCAACCATGAAGAATCGCGAAAAGATTGGCGATTCGTGACACGCATTTTCCAACCGGTTTGTTCAACTGCAATTGGACGATGTACCCACATCAACTCTTGAATCGCTGGGTGTGGTTCACACTCGGGCGACACCAGACCATCAGCAACAAAGTTCCCGTCGTTGGGATAATCGTCGAACTGACCGCCATACGCAAAGCGTTCTTGACCATTTTTCAATGTTTGGCGTAACCCGTGATCTTTCCATTCCCAAACGAATCCGCCCTGCAGTAATCGATGTTGATCAATCACCTTCCAGTAGTCGGCAAGACCACCATTTGAATTGCCCATTGCGTGGCTGTACTCGCACAAGACCAACGGTCGCTCACCGAGTTTTGCCGTGACATACAGATCTAAAGCCGACGGTGGTGCATACATCGGGCAGACAACATCGGTGACATTCTTTCCACCGTCACTCCAGCCGGCATGAAAAACCGCACCCTCGTAGTGCAACAAGCGACTCGGGTCAACTCGTCGAATGTGGGCGGCACAAGCATCGTGGTGTTCGCCGTAACCCGACTCGTTACCGAGACTCCACATAATGATGCTCGGGTGATTGCGATCGCGTTCAACCATGCGCGCTGTACGCGATAGCCACGTTGCGGCATAGCGTGGGTCATGACACAAGCTCGTATTGAAACCATGGCTCTCAATGTTTGCTTCATCCACGACGTATAAGCCATATTCATCGCAGAGGTCGTAGAAGCGATGATCATTTGGGTAATGCGACGTGCGCACTGCGTTAATGTTTGCGCGCTTCATCGTGATGATGTCTTGGCGCATATCTTCAACGGAAACTGCTTTACCTTTATCGGGATGATGATCATGGCGATTCACGCCCATGATGGTGATGGCTCGACCATTCACGCTGACTAAGCCATCTTTGATTTCGACGCGACGGAAACCAACTACCTGTCCGACGACTTCTGACACTTCCCCGTCGGGCTTGACTAACTCGCACAGCAGTCGATAGCGCTGCGGAACTTCGGCCGACCAGGGAAGTGTTTTTGGAACGGTGAACGAAGTCGCGGCGATATGGCCCGAAAATGCGTAAGGCTGAATATGTCGATACGGGACTTTGGCAGCGTGTACTTTTCCAAGCCTTTTCCCTTCAAGAGTTTCAACCCATGAGCGAGTTATCCAACCGCGGCCAAGTGGGCTTTGCGAATCTTGATCGGTGACACCAATCGACGCCGAAATGTTCATCATTGCTACACCCAGATCGGCATCCCAATCAGCATGTGCATGCAATTGAGCGATATGTACGTTGGCGCGCGACTCTAAAAAGACTTCACGATGCAAGCCAGCCATCCACCACTGGTCTTGGTCTTCGACATATGACTGCGCACTGTAACGAGGCACAAAAATTGCGAGTGTGTTCTTACCTGTTTGCAAGTAGTCGGTGACGTCGTATTCGCTCGGTAAACGACTATCAGTTCCGTATCCGACGAATGCCCCGTTCACGAATACTCCATGGACACTTTCGGCAGCACCGATGTGAACAATTGTGCGCCGTGATTTCCAATTTCTAGGCACCGTGAATGTGCGTCGATACACGCCCGTTGTGTTTTCAGCCGGCGTCTCGGGAGGGCGCAACGGCCAAGGCATTTGCACATTGGTGTAATGCGGCAGGTCGCCAGTTTCTTGGACCGTCCAATTACCTGGAACCGCGACACTCTTCCAGCCAGTTGTCGACGCGAGAGTCGTTTTGATGGCGGTGTTCGGAACTACATCGGGTGACGACCACAACTTCAGTTGCCAGTTGCCGTTCAGGCTCTGCCACCAGGGCGATGCTTCACGTCCAACTCGTGCTTCATCGGCATCCGAGCAGGCCGTCATCACCTGACGCATTGGCAATCGACCGATCGACACTTGCGTCGGGTCAACCCACGGACGAAATTCGCTAAAGGCTGAAATCACTCTCTTAGCGTGTCACGCCGCAGGTGGCGTGGAGTGCACCCAGACTTTCATGCCCATCGGAGCCAAGTCGGCCGACCAAATGAAGTCCATAGCCGGCGTCGACATCCGCACGCATCCATGTGAAGCCGGATAATTGGGGATCTTGTAGGCCCCATGTAG
>JBAXIP010000127.1:0-6072 GCA_037138315.1 Actinomycetes bacterium | reverse complement strand
CGTTCCAATATTCACATGAGGCTTCGTACGCTCAAACTTCGCCTTAGACATGATTGTCACTTTCCTTTACTTGTTGGTTGGTTTGGTATACCGCTCAATGTGATTGGTACGTGGTGTCAAGGATCATTGCTGTGGGTGGCCCAAGGACCAAACACACGAGGTGAGAACGATATCAGCGGAAATTCCGCCGTCACACCCTCAGTTCAAAGAACCAGTTTTATCTTGAGAATTCAGGTCACTCGCCGCGGGTGCGCTTGATGATTTCGGTGGCAATTGCCTCTGGTACCTGCTGGTACGAGTTGAACTGCATGGTGTAGGTCGCACGGCCCTGGGTACGTGAACGAAGGTCAGTTGAGTAACCGAACATTTCGGACAACGGAATCTGAGCACGAACTACCTGCGTATTACCGCGAGCTTCCATACCTTCGATACGACCACGGCGGCTTGACAAGTCACCCATGACGTCACCCATGTATTCCTCAGGGGTCACTACTTCAACGCCCATGATGGGTTCCATGATGACGGGGCGAGCCATTTCGGCAGCCTTACGGAAGGCGGCTTGACCAGCAATCTTGAACGCCATTTCGCTGGAGTCCACGTCGTGGTATGCGCCGTCAACCAAGGTGACCTTGACGTCGACGGTTGGGTAGCCGGCGAGAACACCATTATCGAGTGCCATCTGCAGACCCTGGTTGGTCGGGTTGATGTATTCGCGAGGAATTTTTCCGCCGCTGATCTTGTCGACGAACTCGTAACCCTTACCTGGGTTTGGTTCCATGTTGATCTTCACAACTGCGAACTGACCAGAACCACCGGACTGCTTGATGTGGCGGTATTCAACTTGTTCAACCAACTTGGTGACGGTTTCGCGGTAGGCCACTTGGGGCTTACCAACGGTTGCGTCCACGTTGAATTCACGCTGCATACGGTCAACAAGAATTTCAAGGTGAAGCTCGCCCATTCCGGAAATCACGGTCTGGCCGGTTTCTTCGTCGGTGCGAACACGGAAGGTCGGGTCTTCGTCGGACAATGACTTCAACGCCTTGCCCAACTTGTCTTGGTCGTCCTTGGTCTTCGGTTCGATGGCCACGTGAATCACGGGCTCGGGGAAAATCATTCGTTCAAGAATGATCGCGTTGTTGCGATCGCACAACGTGTCACCAGTTGTGGTTTCTTTAAAACCAAGACCAGCAACGATGTCACCAGCGAACGCGGTGTCAAGATCTTCACGCTGGTTTGCGTGCATCAACAAAATACGACCAAGGCGCTCGCGACGTTCTTTGGTGCTGTTGTACACCTCGTCGCCCTTGCTGATAGTTCCTGAATACACACGGAAGTATGTGAGTTTGCCAAACGGGTCGGCAACGATTTTGAAAGCAAGAGCAGCGAACGGTCCGTTTTCATCGGCCGGACGCTCGGCTGGAGTTTCGGCTTCGCCCGGCAACACACCCTGTGCGGGACGAATGTCGAGCGGACTTGGCAAGAAGTCAACAACGGCGTCAAGCATTGGCTGAACACCTTTGTTCTTGAACGCTGAACCACACAACACTGGAACGAAGTCGAATGCCAAAGTGCCCTTACGAAGTGCGCGCTTGACTTCATCAATCGAGAGTTCTTCACCAGCAAGGTACTTCTCCATCAACTCATCGTCAGATGTGGCAATGGTTTCCAGAAGTTCTTCGCGGTATTGATTGGCCTGATCGACCATGTCGGCTGGAATGTCGGTTTCGTCCCACTTGGCGCCAAGTTCTTCGTCATGCCAAATGAGTGCCTTCATCTTCACGAGGTCAATCAGACCGGCGAAAGGCTTTGCGCTTTCAGGTCCGCCCGAACCAATGGGAAGGTGAATCACTGCCACAGTTGCTTCGAGGCGATCTTTCACCATCGCCACAGTGCGATAGAAGTCGGCACCGATGCGGTCCATCTTGTTGACGAAGCACATACGCGGAACGTTGTACTTGTTGGCTTGACGCCACACAGTTTCGGTTTGCGGTTCAACACCAGCAACCGAGTCGAACACAGTGACCGCACCGTCAAGTACGCGCAATGAGCGCTCTACTTCAATGGTGAAGTCAACGTGGCCTGGGGTGTCAATGATGTTGATGCGGTGGTCGTTCCAGATACACGTCGTGGCCGCCGAAGTAATGGTGATGCCGCGCTCTTGTTCTTGAGCCATGTGGTCCATGGTTGCGGCGCCGTCGTGAACTTCACCGATCTTGTAGCTCTTACCGGTGTAGAAGAGAATGCGTTCTGTTGTCGTCGTCTTACCGGCATCAATGTGGGCCATGATGCCGATGTTGCGAGTGCGATCTAGTGGATACTCACGCTTAGCCATCGTCGTTCACTTTCTTTTCGTTTGCAGTTCGTGTCAGGGGGTTTTACATAGTCGCACCCCGGTGTTGAGACCGGGGTGCTGAGGTAGTCGTATCAGCGCTGGGATTACCAGCGATAGTGAGCGAAGGCCTTGTTTGAATCGGCCATCTTTTGCATGTCGTCACGCTTCTTGACGGCAGCGCCAAGACCATTCGATGCATCGAGCAATTCGTTAGCCAAACACTGTGCCATTGTCTTTTCACGACGAGCACGCGAGTAGTCAACAACCCAACGAATCGCCAAGGTGTTGGCACGGCGGGGCTTCACTTCAACGGGAACCTGATAGGTCGCTCCACCAACGCGGCGGCTACGAACTTCAAGCGGAGGACGAGTGTTGTCGATGGCACGCTTCAAGGTTGCGATTGGCTCGGCGCCAGTCTTTTCTTCAACCATCTTGAGCGCGTCGTACACGATCTTTTCAGCAGTGCTCTTCTTGCCACTGAGCATGACCTTGTTCATCAACTGAGTGACGAGCAATGACCGGTACACCGGGTCGGGCGTCATTTCACGGCGGGGGGCGGGACCCTTACGGGGCATATCAATTCACCTATTCCTTTTGGTCTCTACTGCGATCACTTGACGCGCTTTGCGCCATAGCTACTACGGGACTGCTTACGGTTCTTCACTCCGGCTGCGTCGAGCGCGCCACGAATGATCTTGTAACGAACACCGGGAAGGTCGCGTACACGACCGCCACGGACGAGAACGATGGAGTGCTCTTGAAGGTTGTGACCTTCACCAGGAATGTACGCGGTGATTTCCACACCACTCGACAAACGAACACGAGCCACCTTACGAAGAGCCGAGTTCGGCTTCTTGGGGGTGTTGGTGTACACGCGAGTGCACACGCCGCGACGCTGCGGTGAACCCTTGAGGGCCGGCGTCTTGCTCTTTGTAAATTTGGTGCTACGTCCCTGACGGACCAGCTGCTGAATTGTGGGCACTCTTTGACCTCTTTGCTTGTCCGCAACCTCGAGGTTGCGGAATATCTTGGCGACTCTCGCACCTGCCAAAGAACACGCAGGGACTAGAGATGTTACGAGCGCCCCACGAACAACGGCAACCCGTTGCCCGTAGGGCTTCTCGATATGACGATATTTCTTTGCTTTGTAACCTTTTCCGACCCGATTATCAGCCGGGTGTTGAACCTTGGGAGACCCAGCTCTGGCTGAGGACATCAGAAATGTCCGAGTCATCGCTGTGATAGGTCGCCATTGGCACGTAGTCGGGGGCATCGATGCCGAAGTCCCGATAACGCATCATGCCCGTACCAGCCGGGATGAGTTTGCCGATGATGATGTTCTCCTTGAGTCCATTGAGCGAGTCGCCGCGGCCATCGATGGCAGCCTCGGTGAGTACGCGAGTGGTCTCTTGGAATGATGCAGCCGACAACCAGGACTCGGTGGCGAGCGATGCCTTAGTGATACCCATGAGTTCGGTACGACCTTCGGCGGGACGCTTGCCGTCTTCGACCATCTGACGGTTGGTGTCACGGAACGTCTTGTTGTCGGTGCGCTCACCGGGCAAGAAGGTCGTGTCACCAGTTTCTTGAACGCTCACGCGACGCGTCATCTGACGAACGATGAGTTCGATGTGCTTGTCGTGAATTGATACACCTTGATCGCGGTACACCTTTTGTACTTCTTCAACGATGTACGTCTGAGTTTCGCGGATGCCCTTGATCTCCATGATTTCTTTTGGATCAAAAGGACCATCGGTGATGGCTTGTCCGGCGGTGACTTCTTGTCCGTCTTTGACAATCGGTCGGCTACCAGTCGGCAACAACACCAAGTGCTCTTCGCCAGCGTCGTCAACCACGTTCACGGGAATACCCTTGCCGTCGTCTTCGCCGATGCGAATCACACCAGTGGCTCGAGCCAAACGTGCCGAACCCTTCGGTGTACGAGCTTCGAACAATTCAACAACGCGTGGCAAACCGCCGGCGATGTCCTTACCAGCAACACCACCAGTGTGGAACGTACGCATGGTGAGCTGAGTACCAGGTTCACCAATTGACTGAGCCGCAATAACACCAACAGCTTCACCCAATTCGATGGGCTTACCGCTTGCGAGTGATCGGCCGTAACACAATGCGCACACACCGAGTTCGGCATCGCATGTGAGTACTGAACGCACGCGTACGCGATTGATGCTGTTGTCATTGACCATCGCCGACATCAATTCATCGTCGATGATGGTGTTACGAGCAACGACGGTTCCGTCACCAAGTGTGGTGTCGATTGCAACTGCACGTCCATACAACTTGGTTTCAACATACGACTTGCGGTTTGCAGTGTCGGGCTGAACGTTGTCGATCCACACACCAAGTGCGGTTCCACAATCGTCTTGACGAACAATGAGTTCTTGAGCGACGTCAACAAGGCGACGAGTCAAGTAACCAGAGTCGGCAGTACGAAGAGCGGTGTCAACAAGTCCCTTACGAGCACCAGGAGTAGCAATGAAGTACTCAAGGGTTTCGAGACCTTCACGGAAGTTGCGCTTGATCGGACGAGGAATCATGTCACCACGAGGGTTGGCCACGAGACCGCGCATACCGGCGATCTGACGCATCTGCGTCATGTTTCCGCGAGCACCCGAGTCGATCATCATGTAGACGGGGTTGGTGAGTTCGGCTTTGAAAGCCGTTTCCATGGCGTCTTTGACCTTGTCGGTTGCTTCAGACCAAATGCTCACTTCTTGCTGACGACGTTCGCCGTCAGTAATGATGCCGCGCTTGAACTGATTCTCGACGTTCTCGGCTTGCTTTTCGTAATCGTCAAGCAACGCACGCTTTGAAGCAGGAGTCTTCACGTCGTCAATTGACACCGTGAGGCCCGACTGCGATGCGTAGCGGTAGCAGATCGCCTTGATGGCATCGAGCGCGTCGGCAACTTGTGCGTTGGTGAAGTGATCGGAGAGAACTTCAACGAGTTCGCCCATTTCCTTCTTCTTGATCGGCTTAGCAATATGGCCAAAGCGATCGGTGTAGGTCGCGGGCAATGCCTCTTCGAACAACAAACGACCCGGAGTCGTTTCGAAGTTTTCGCCGTCAGTTTTACGCATTTTGATCTTGGCGTGGATCTTCAAGGTGCCTTCATCAAGTGCTCGCAAGACTTCCCAGTTATGACGGAAGACGCGACCTTCGCCCAATGTCCACGGACCTTCGTTGGTGAGGTAGTACGCACCAATGATGAGGTCTTGGCTAGGGGTTACGATCGGACGACCAGAAGCTGGTGACAAAATGTTGTTGGCACTGAGCATGAGCACGCGAGCTTCAGCCTGAGCTTCTGCTGACAACGGCACGTGCACAGCCATCTGGTCACCGTCGAAGTCAGCGTTGAATGCTGTACACACGAGTGGGTGAATCTGGATGGCTTTGCCTTCAACGAGTACGGGCTCGAATGCCTGAATACCCAAACGGTGAAGCGTGGGAGCACGGTTCAACAACACTGGGTGTTCGCGGATGACTTCTTCGAGGACGTCCCACACGCGTGGATGACGACGTTCGACCATGCGCTTGGCGCTCTTAATGTTTTGTGCGTACTCAATGTCGACAAGACGCTTCATCACGAATGGCTTGAAGAGTTCAAGAGCCATCAACTTGGGCAGACCACACTGATGCAAACGCAACGTAGGTCCGGCCACGATGACTGAACGACCCGAGTAGTCAACGCGCTTTCCGAGAAGGTTCTGACGGAA
>JBAXIP010000126.1:0-6101 GCA_037138315.1 Actinomycetes bacterium | reverse complement strand
CACATGACAGTTGCTGAAAATGTGGCGTATGGCTTGCGCCAACAAGGTGTCCCAAAGTCGGAGATCGCGGCAAAAGTTGCTGAGGCACTCGACATGGTGCAGATGAGCAAGTTGGCCGAGCGTAAGCCTCGCCAAATGTCGGGTGGCCAGCAGCAGCGTGTCGCAGTTGCGCGCGCCCTTGTGAACCGACCCAGTGTCTTGCTACTTGACGAACCACTTGGTGCGCTTGATCGCAAACTGCGCGAAGAAATGCAGATAGAACTGAAGTTGTTGCAGAGTCGATTGGGTATCACCTTCGTTTTCGTGACGCACGATCAAGAAGAAGCCATGAGCATGAGCGATCGTATTGCCATCATGCTTGACGGTCACATCGAACAGCTTGGCGACCCCGAGACTGTGTACGAACATCCGTCGTCGGCATTCGTTGCTGGTTTCATTGGTCGTAACAATTTTTGGCAAGGCATGGCCACCGAACACGGCATTCGCTCCGACGACGGGACCGAATTTCTAGCCAGCCGACCAGAAGAAGACGTACCTAATGGTGAGCAAGCACTCGCAGCGGTGCGTCCAGAGAGCATCGACTTATCAACCGAGCAGCCAACAAGTTCGGCGAACTCAACTCGAGGCACCGTCGCTGGCGTCTCACACTTCGGCGATGCCTTGCAGTACGTGGTGTCTACGGGCGAGCGCGACATCATCGTGCTGGTGCCGCGTGATAGTCGTTCGATTCGTCATCCACTAGGCGAGACGGTGTGGTGTTCATGGCCAGCCGACGATGTGTACTTATTCTCAGCACGCCAGGCTCACATCGTGATGACCGAAAGCGACGAGAGTTAAAAAATTTCTAACAACCAAGCCGAAGATTTCGGACCAGCAAGGAGAACAACAATGACCGAGCAAAATAAGCCCCAACAACTCAGAATGCTTGCCCCAGATAGCTTCCGCGAGAAGTTGTCGCGCCGCGCCATTTTCAAAATGGGTTCGGCTGCTGCCGGTCTAGCCATTGTTGTTGCCGCATGTGGTGGCGACGATAAGGGTTCTTCAACTCCTTCCACCGGCGGTGAAGGTACAACTCCGACCGACGGTGCTGTACAAGCAAGTGGCGATTGGAGCCGCGTGATCAACGCGGCAACCGGAACCTTGGCGATGTACACCTGGGGTGACTACAACGATCCCGGCATCGTTGGCCCGTTAGCCGAAGCCGCAATCGGAATCTCGATGAAGGTCGACTACTTCAATAGCAACGAAGACCTCATCACCAAGTTGGCATCGGCCAATGGTAGTAGCGGATTTGACATCGTCGTTCCGACTGGCCCGTACATTCCGCAGATGATTGATAAGGGACTCATTCAGAAGTTTGACAAGACTCTCATTCCGAACATGGTCAACGTTGATCCGGCTTACCTCGGACAAGAGTGGGATCCGACCAACGATTATTCGGTGTGTAAGAACTGGGGAACGACTGGTTACTTCTGGGATAGCACCATCATCACCAAAGATCTCGTGACCTGGCAAGACTTCTTTGATGCCTGCATGAACGAAGCGAGCGGAAACTGCTCGGTGATTGACACTGGACCAAATATTTGTGGTGCGTGGTTCTGGGCTAATGGAAAAGATTGGAATACGACCGACGCTGCTGACATTGATGCTTGTGAAGCTTTCCTTGTTGATGAACTCGCGCAACACATCAAGAAGTTCGATAGCTACCCGAGCACCGCTTTGGCTGAAGGTTCGTATGCCTTGTCTATGGCATGGAACGGTGATGCTCGTCAGGCTTATCAGCGCATTGAAGAAGCTGGTGGCGATCCGAGCGTGTGGAAGTGGGCTCTCGGTTCACCCAACACCGAATTGTGGATGGATAACTACTGCATCGCTGCCGGAGCACCTAACCCAGAAGCTGCACACTCATGGATCAACTGGGACCTTATTCCCGAGGTATCGATCCAAGACCTTTCGTACCACGGCTACAACACAGGTATGAAGAACATGTCGCAACTCATCAGTGAGTTGGCTCCCGATTTGGTGAACGGCGAAATGATTTTCTTCGGCGATGCCGATGTGGCCACTATGCGTACTCAAGAAATCAATGAGTCAATTGATCGCCTTGTTGAAATTCTGAACAAGATGAAAGCCAAAGCCGGAGCCTGATAACGGGTGACCTCAGCAGTATCAACACCTGGTCGACGGAAGTTCAAGGGACCCAAGTTCCTTTTGGCGCTTCCGTCGATCATTTGGTACTTGCTGTTCTTTGTCGTCCCCATTGCTTTCGTCGTTATCTACTCGTTCGGCACTAAAGACACCCACAAGTTGTTGCCAGTTGATCTCGGTAAGTTGACAACGAGTAACTATTCCGAAGTTTTCGGCAACACATTTTTCAAAACGTTTAAGGCGACTTTACGAATTGCTGTTGTCGCGACGATTTTGTGCGTCTTCATTGGTTTGCCAGTTGCGTATTTCGCAGCCTTCAAGGTCAGCGAAAAATGGCGGGCGTTTATCTTGGCGCTTGTTGTCATTCCGAGCTTCACTTCTTTCCTTATCCGAACGGTTGCCTGGCGAATTCCGCTGGCGCCTAAGGGAGAGTTTTCGCGTTGGCTGATTGATCTTGGTTGGATCAGTGACCGTGGTATTCAGCTTCTTGAAACGCCAACGGCAGTGCAAATTGCCATCGTGTACAACTACTTGGGTTTCATGATCTTGCCGCTGTTCGTGGCACTTGATCGCATCGACATCCGCATGCGCGAAGCAAGTAAAGATCTTGGTGCGGGTCGGGTTGCTACTTTCTTCAGCGTCACATTGCCACTAGCCGGACCCGGAATCGTTGCCGGTGTGTTGTTGACCTTCATCCCGATGTGTGGTGACTACGTCACAGCCACAGTGCTTGGTGGCGCCAAGGGCAACATGATCGGTTCAATGATTGCCTCGCAGTTCTCGCAAGCGCAAAACTGGCCCCTTGGTTCGGCGATGGCAGTGTTGATGATTGGTGCAGTGTTGGTTGCGTTAGTCGCTGGGGCGTTAATCGTGTGGATTGTTCCGTGGATCACTCGAGCACTCGAGCCAGTAACGCAAAGCGTTCGACGCTCGATGCATGAACGTCGTCAAAATCACGACACATCATCAAAGCCTGGCCGAGTTCGTCGTTTTGAAATGATGCGCGTTTTGTTGGCGGTCTGGACTGGTCTCGTTCTGGTATTTATGTTCATCCCGATTTTGTTGGTATTCCGTCATTCGTTTAATGAGGGATCTTCATTCTCGATTTGGTCGGGTCACACCAGTATCAAATGGTGGGGCGAGCTGTTTGACAGCACGGCGACGTGGGCTGTCATCATTCGTTTTGTTGCCATCACTGTGATTGGGCTGGTGCTGAAGCGAATTTTGGTGGCCAAGTCGCACATCTCGCCTCGATTGTTGAATTGGGTCGGACCATTGGGATTTGTGGTGGCATTTGTCGTCAACGGTTTGGTATCCGATTGGTTCCACGACATTTTCGATTTTGCCGGTATTGGCGACGCCATTCGTAACTCTTTCCTGGCGGCCTTTGGTGCAACGGTGATTGCTGTCGTGCTTGGTGGTTTGTCAGGTGTCGCGCTCGCTCGTCGACCTGGTACGTGGACCAAGATCTTTATGGCGACGATTTTCTTGATTCTTGTGACGCCAGAGATCATGGACGCCATCGCGCTCGTAACGTGGTTCCAGCGCATTTCTGACGTGCCAGTGCTTGGATACGTGTTCAAACATGGTCTCGGTCCATTCAATGGTGGAATCAACAAGTTGTGGGTTGGTCAGTCGCTCTATGCGAGTGCCGTGGTCACCCTGATTGTGCGCGCTCGTTTGGCTGGTCTTGATGAATCTCTCGAAGAGGCCGCCGCCGACCTTGGTGCGCCACCGTCGCGTGCCTTCAGGCAGATCACATTGCCGTTAATTTCTTCAGCTTTGATCGCGGGTGCGTTGTTGTCATTCACGCTGTGCCTTGACAACGCTGTCATCTCAACTTTGGTGAGTGAAGCGGGTAGCACAACATTCCCAGTTGCGCTGCTTGGTGCCACCAAGAGCACGATTAAACCTTTCTGGGGTGTTGGCGCAGTGATGTTGTTTGCCATCACCATGGGTGCACTCGCGTTCGTCGCGGTAGTTCTACGTCGCTCAGGTGAATCGTCAAGCGATATTGCCGCCACTCTTGCTGGCAGCTGAGCCGTTATGCGCGTTGCTGTCGTTGGCGCAGGTCTCGCTGGTTTAAGTGCAGCTGAATCACTACTTGCAGGTGGGGCTGAAGTGACATTGATCGAAGCCGAACAGCGCTTTGGTGGACGAACACGAACGATTCACGACGCATACGTCGGTGGGCAATACGCCGAGAGTGGAGCCGAGTGGGTTGATTCAATTCATTGGCGCATGCTTGATTTGATGCAGCGTTTCGATATCGAAACTTTGGGCGAAAGAATGCCCTGGAGCACGATTCGTCGTTGGGTCTATTGGAATGGTTTGCGCTACACCGGAAGCGACATAGCGAAGCTTGAACCGAATGTCATTGAGGCAATTGAACTCTACGAAAATCTGTGTGAAGCTCCTGCACCAACTTTGGACGATCCAAGCCAACCACATCTTCATAGCGATGCCGAATTTTTGGATTCCCGTTCGTTGGCAGACCTCATTCGTGAATGTAATTTAGGGCCGGTTGGTCAACTCTTTGCTCGACGCGGTTCGCAAGGCGAGTTTGCATCAGAGCCCGACAAGGTGTCGGCTCTCTTTGTTGCCCAGCAACGCGCCTTTGAAAAGTCAGAAGTGCAGCGTCAAGGAATCGGGAATCTGTCGAGTCGTGTGAAGGGCGGAGTATCACAAATCGCTCAGGCGCTTGGCCGTGACCTCATTCAGCACCCACGACTCACACTCAAGTTGGGTTGTGCTCTGACGTCGGTTGAACAAACCTCCGACGGTGTTGTCGTAGGTTGCTCGAATTCTGAAGGACTTTTTGAATTGGCGGCCAGTCACGTGGTGTTGGCGTGTTCGCTTGTTCCATTACGTAACGTTGATTTTCGTTCCGAGATTCCCACTGCTTTGCGCGAGGCGATGTGGGGACTTGGCTACGGACCGATCACGAAAACCGCGGTTCAATTCGCGAATCGTGAATGGGATTCTGGTTACGGCACGACGGACTCGTTGTCGCAGCGTTTATACGACCCAAGCGTCGATCAAGATGGCGATTCAGGAATTGTGATGGCGTATTGCGGTGGCGACGGTGGGCGAGAGTTAGCAACTCAGTCTGAAGCCGAGCGCATTGATGTGATTACGCGCGACATGCGCACAATTCACGGGATCACCGCGCCATCAACTGGAGCATTTTCACGTGCGTGGTTGACCGAGCCGAATTACGGCGGTGCCTATGCCACGTACGAACCCGGACAGGTAACGAAGTTTTGGGAAGTCTTGCGTCAGCCGTGGGGCCGAGTGCACTTAGCTGGTGAGCACGTTGCAACATGCACGGGTTATATGGAAGGTGCAGTTGAATCGGGGCGTGACGTCGCCGATCGTATTTTGCGAAATAGTTAGTCGGCGCCTTCAGCGATTCTCATAGTGGTTGCAAGTGATGGGCCTGCCGAGGGTGAACCACTTGAGATCGTGACTGTTTTGATGCGTCCCGTGAATGCATTCGGACACGCGTAGTGATCAACAATTGCTAGACCTTCGTGGCGACCAATCCATAGGCCGCCGGCCGCCGTCGTGACTCCAGGAAATATAAACATGCCACCGAAATGTCCGGTTGCAATTTGTGAGTCATTGACAAACAAAGCAAGTGCTCCGGCTTTCATCGTGATAGTCAGTCGATATTCGCCTGTACTGATTTTCTCGGTACCAACGAGATGAGCGTGTTGATGTCCGTACACGACATCGAAATGCACGATGCCGTGATCAAGTCGTAAGGCCCAACCGCCTTGGTGATCGCCAAGGGCGGCGATGATTCCGGTTTCATTTGCTGGGCAATCAACGATGGCCGCCATTGTGAAGCCACCAAACATTGACGGAACTCGACCGGCAGCGATTGGGTGAGGGCTTGGCTGGTAAGTAGCCGAACGGGGCAACGGGTATTCGCCAGGGTGCCCTGGATA
>JBAXIP010000125.1:0-6171 GCA_037138315.1 Actinomycetes bacterium | reverse complement strand
GCATCGTTGGAAAGGGAACCTTCTAAATCGGTCCATTTTGGAAGATCTGAAGCTTTCGCGTCAAGATCGGCGATCAAGGTCAAAATTGAACTGTTGGGGCTAAAGCCGTCGTTACGGTTCCATTCGTTGGGGTCGATAAAAATCCCCTTCGCATTGACAAGTAAACCCTCGGCAGGAATTGCAACTCGCCGACCTGTAGGAGTTGTTTCATCGACAACGGTGTACCGGTTGCTTGGGAAAGGCAAGATGCACTGTGACGGGTCGAGTTCTTCGCACCCAGTGGCGCTATTGGCCAAAGCTTCATCAACTTGAATTTTAAATTCGGGCGACATAACCCGAGCTACCAAAGTGGGTTCTGTTTGTGCCGGAGAGGTTGATTCGCCGTCTGTTGTTTGCGAATTGTCGCTTTTCTGTGAACACGCGCTCGCCAACAGGATCAATATTGATGCCGCGGCTAGAAATCTTTTAGTTGTCACGAGAACCCCCCTTAGGTCACACCTAAGTATCGCGCACAATCGGGCAAGCCTCAACGAGGCACGGGTAACCTTGAAGGGTGCGAGGTGAAGGCAGTTCCATTCAGCGATTGGCGGCTTTCTTGCTGGTGGTTGGTGCCCTTGTCACCTCTGCCTGTGCGTCAAATAAGACTTCCGATGGTGGAGATTCTCCTTCCAATGGTGGCCAAAGTTGCCCAATGCACGTGGCAGTTACTGATGGTCCGTTGACGATCGCGACGACTGTGGCGCCGATCACGAGCATCGCCGCAAATATCGCAGCAGGCACCCCGACCGTCATTCAGGGAATTGTTCCCGAGGGAACAAATAGTCATACCTACGAACCACCGCCAAGTGTTGCCGCAACTCTTGAAGATGCCGACATCATTTTCATTAATGGCTTATCTCTAGAAGAGCCAACCAAACAAATGGCTCGAGCAAATGCACGCGCTGGTTCAGTCATTTGTGAGCTGGCAACCACGATCCTTCCCGAGGACCAATGGATTTACGACTTTTCTTTTCCGAAGGACGGCGGAAAGCCGAATCCTCACATTTGGACTAATCCGCAGTTGGCCGGAGACATGGCAGCGTTGATTCGAGATTCACTGGTAGCCGCCGATCCTGCACATACGGCTCAGTACACGAGTAACTACGAAACTTTTGCGGTCAAGATTGATGCTCTCGATCAGGCTGTTGCCCAAGCGACGTCAACGATTGCTGAAGATCAGCGCCAATTGTTGACCTATCACGACGCCTACGCGTATTTTGCACGAACATACGGGTGGAAAGTCATCGGGGCGATTCAGCCATCGTCTTTCGAAGAACCGACACCGAGAGAAATTGCCGATTTAATGGATCAAGTCACATCAACGGGTGTCAGTGCAATCTTTGGCAGTGAAGTTTTCCCATCTTCGGTTCTCGCGCAAATTGGTAAAGAAACTGGTGTGCGGTACGTCGATGTACTTCGTGACGATGATTTGCTTGGAGCGCCGGGTGATGCCGATCATTCATGGTTGGGACTGATGCGTTTCGACTATGTCACTATGATCGAGGCACTCGGGGGAGACGCTTCAACGTTGAAAGCAATCGATACATCTGATGTCGGTACTGACACGGCGGAATATCCGCAATGAGTAAATTTGCAGAAAATTCTTCGGCATTAATGACATGTGAACACATGTCGTGTTCATATGGTGCTGCTCCGGTCATTGAGAATGTCGATGTCACGATTCATCGCGGTGAATTTGTTGGAATCGTTGGACCTTCGGGTTCGGGTAAGACCACATTGCTGCGTGCGATGTTGGGATCGGTGAAGCCAATTCACGGTTCGGTGAAACGGCAATCAGGATTGCGATTGGCTTATGTTCCCCAATTAGAGACAGTCGACTGGAATTTCCCGGTCACTGTGGGTGAAGTGGTCGGTATGAGCCGACCGCAACGATTGATGCGACCGCAAGCGCAAGCTTCCGAGATTTCATTGATTGAAGATGTGCTCGAACGCTTGGGATTGGGTGGTTTGACACAGCGTCATATTCGAGAGTTATCGGGTGGCCAACAGCAGCGAGTCTTTTTGGCACGTGCTCTCATTCAAAAGCCTGACATGTTGATTCTCGACGAACCGACTGCTGGCGTTGATGTGCGGACGCGACATGAGGTACTTCATGTTCTTGCCGACCTCAATGAAAGTCCGCCAAACGGCGATGGCATCGCAATTGTTCTCACGACGCACGATCTGAATGGATTGGCGGCCCACCTTCCACGTTTGGTGTGCTTCAACCGTACGGTAATTGCCGATGGAACTCCGTCCGAAGTATTGCAACCGTACTTTTTGGAGCGTACTTATGGAGCGCCGATGGAAGTTTTGCAACATGGGGGTATGCCCATTGTTCTTGAGCAAGGTGGCGATGAACTGCGCAACCGTTTGAACCGAAGTAGCGCCTCGTGATCATCGCCGTCGACTTGCTCAAACCGTTTTCTTATGAGTTCTTTCGTAACGGATTGATTATCGCCACTTTGGCGGGAGCCCTGTGCGGACTCATCGGAGTTTTTGTTGTTCTTCGGGGCATGAGCTACATCGGTCACGGTTTGAGTCATGCGGTTTTTGGTGGTGCGGCGTTAGCGGCTGTTTTGAACCTGAATTACTTTCTTGGTGCTGGATTCTGGGGCCTTGCTTCTGGATTAATGATTGGCCGGGTATCCCGTAAGCGCATCATTGGTGCTGATGCCGCAATCGGCGTGATTACGACGGCATCTTTTGCGATGGGGTTGGCATTGCAAGCACGATTTGGCCAAGCCAAAAGAAGTATTGATGCCGTTCTATTCGGCAATGTTTTAGGTGTTTTCACGAGCGATATTTTGGCAGTTGCTGGTGTTGGGGTTTTAAGTGTTGTTGTCATCATTGGTTTGTATCGCAAACTTTTGTTTGCCACATTTGATCCCGAGGTTGCTGGTGTCAGTGGAGTCAGCGTGCCAGCGATGGAAGCAGTGCTTATGGTTCTGCTCTCGGCAACAATCTTGGTGACCGTTCGGGTGATCGGCGTACTACTTATTTCTGCACTGCTAGTTCTTCCCGCTGTGACTGCTCGAATGCTGACGAATTCGTTTGGTCGGATGCTGTGGCTTTCGCCAGTTCTTGGTGCAATTTTCGGCGGCGTGGGAATGTACATCAGTTGGTATGCCGATATTCCAAGCGGAGCGGTCATCATTTTGGCAGGCACCTTGGTATTCATTGTGGCGTACTCGGTTGTAGGAGTAAGACGTCGCACACAACTCGCCGGTATTAACCACCATTAATTGTGTGTATTTGCCAAGTCTTTAGGTAGTGCTTCGTCATACGCTGAACTACATGTGGCACAACATGATTCATCTTGATCTGTCGGTTTTTGAAAAGGTAGTTCGCCCGATATTGATCTACTTGTTTTTATTGGTTGGTCTCAGGCTCGGGGGTCGACGAGAACTCTCACAAGTGAACATGATGGATTTCGTTGTTCTGCTCGCAGTCGCCAACGCAGTACAGAATGGAATCATCGGACATGATGAATCTGTTTCTGGCGCAATCATCGGCGCGACAGTTTTATTCTTAGTCAATGGACTAGCGGTGTTGCTCACTCAACGCAGCCGCAAGATGCGGCGGTTATTGATTGGCTCGGAAATTGTCTTAATCAAAGATGGCGAAGCCCGCGAGCGTTCGATTCGGCGCGAAAGATTAGGTGCTGAAGATATTCAGCAGGCAATCACCGAAGCTGGCGCGCGAACAATTGATGATGTTGAGCTATGCGTTATTGAGCCAAACGGCCACATCGTGGTCCGCTTGAAGCCAAGCAGCGAAGATGTCGACCGCTTTACTCAACTCATGAGCCGAATTGACGAACTAGAAAAGCGATTGCTCGCGCGCTAATTACGAGTTGATGACCCACTCGACACCTTGCGGCGTGTCACGTACTTCTACGTTGATGGTGGCCAAACGATCACGAATTAAATCGGAGAGGTCGTAGCGTTTGTCAGCCCGAACGACCGAGCGAAGTTCAAGTAGCACATTCATGATTGGCTCAAGCGCATCGCGAGGATTGGCGAGTCCTCCGACAGCGGCATCGCCTAAACGAACAATCATTGAGCGTAAAGCGGCATGGGCATTATCCATTTCTTCGCCTTGCAAAGTGTCAGCCGACCACGCATGGATCGCCGACTCAAGCAAAAGAACGGCTCGGGCGGCACCTGCAGCGTCACCAGCAGACATTGCTTCATTGAATGCCTGTTCGGCGTTGTGTGTGTCGGCACCTAAAGACGTTGAGTCTTTTTCGGGTTCCGCTAGAGGATTGTCGATCGGAGTGATTTGTACTGGAATGTTGGTTGCGCCGGTGGCGGGATCGCGAAGTGCATCAATCGAGATCACATCGCCAGCATTGTGGATCGTTGAATGTCCTTTAATACGTACGGTGATGGTGCTGTTGCCAATCACTGTTGCCGTGTTGGCGTCGAGATCCAAAATGATGCCGGTGTGCTCGTCGACTCCGATGACGTGAGCATCATTGGGGAGTTGTTCCTCAAGCATGGCAAGTCGGTGTTCGCCCAGGTAACAAAAACGAGTGTCGTGATGGCCGCCTTCGGCATTGTCGTAGTGCGGAATGACTGCGACATTCAGCCCAATTTCGCCCAGTACATCGAGACCCTCAAGCCAACAGGGATCATCGCCGACTTTGTAAATCTCGTACACCGGCACTGTGTAGCGGCCAAGTGTTAGGGCGGCAGCAGATGCAAAGGTAACTGCACCACCAGTGCGCATTTTTCCGCGCACGATGTCAGGAACAGATGTACCAGCCCATTGGCGAAGCGCGTAGGTCGGACTACCAGGGCCTGCGAAAACGTAGTCAGCTTGCCGGACGCGAGCGAGTCCTTGTTCGACCGTCAACGTGTCTTGTCCGTGTAATCGTGTGAGCCCAGCAATTTCAATGGGATGTCCAACACTCTTACGAAAATACTCAACCGCTTTAGATGCAAGTTCTGCAGCATTTTCTTGAAAGCCGTAGGGAGTATCGAGAACAACTGCTCTGGGTGTTCCGGGAAATCGGGCAATCAATTCACGGTGATGCTTCATCATCGTGGGTGCGGTTTCACCTGATCCCATAATGGTCAAGATGCGCGGGGATGTACTCATGAGAAGAAACCATTCTTGTAATTGGTGATCAAAACATCGGCGCATCGTTCGGGGTGCTGTGCATGTAGGTCGTGGTGTGCCGGGCGAAACCAGTGAGCGCGTCCGCTCTTCAATTTTCCGAGGGCTGCGTTGATTGCGGTTTCTTTGTTGCTTGTCCACGCCACATCGCCTGAGTCGGCTGGCATAAATAAGACGGGCCGCTCAATCGACGCGAACATGTCAGATGGTCGATGTTTCCATAGCTCTTTGAGGATCAGCATGTGTCGATCAAAGGTCAGCCAAGGACTAATTGTCCCATCTTCATGAAACTCAAAGTTTGAAAGTGAGCCGATGATGCCAGATTCGGGCCAATCGGTGTTGGTCGCGCGAATCGCGCTTTCGAGTCGACTCGCACGCATGCCAGCAAGACGTGGTGGTTGCATGCGTTCTGCGCACATGTCCCACTCGGGAAAAGTTTGACCCAGTTCAATGAATCCGCCGTCAACGGGAACTGCGGCAATGACGCGGTCGGGATGTCGGAGCGCTGCATGAACAACGATGTTGCCTCCCCATGATTGACCAACAAAAATTGCGGTGTTGATCGATAGAGCGTCGAGTAATTCACAGAGGTCTTGGCACACGGTGTCGAAGTCGTAGCCATCATCGGGCTTATCACTGCGGCCATGGCCGCGCAGGTCAACAGCGATACTGCGATGCCCTTTATCGGCGAGGACTCTTCCGACGCCGTCCCACATTCGAGCATTTGAGGCCAATCCGTGAATGAGTAAGAACATCGGACTGTCGGCTTTGTCGGGACCACGGTGGATGGTTCGCAGCCGAATTCCCGACGGCAGGGCGACGTATGCCACGCGAGCTTCAGAAATAGGAAATTTTTCAGGAGCAATAGCCATGACCCCTAGAGTCTGCCCGTTCTTGATCGTGAATGGGAGAGCGAAGGAAGAGCAATTGGGCACCTCGGCGTGGCACGATATAGGGGTGGCACGCTTCGAAAACTTGAGACTCCCTGTTGAAGTGCAGGCCAAGATG
>JBAXIP010000124.1:0-6184 GCA_037138315.1 Actinomycetes bacterium | reverse complement strand
CGGTAGCCCACGCCGTAGACGCTACGCCTCGCCTAGGGTTGATGCCTATCTAGGGTTGCCGATTTAAAGGGGATTTATGAAAGATCTACAGGGCAAGGTAGCTGTCATCACTGGTGCGGCAAGCGGGATTGGGCGCGCCATGACCGACCGTTTTATTGCGGCGGGTATGAAGATCGTTTTGGCTGACGTTGACGAGGTCAAGTTGCGCAATGTTGAAGCCGAGCTCACCGAGAATGGAGCCGATGTTTTTCCGGTCACGGTTGATGTGTCATTGGGCGAAAGCGTCGAAGAGTTGGCTCGCAAGACTCTCGAGAAATATGGCGCGGCCCATGTGTTGTGCAACAACGCTGGCGTCGCTGGCGTGGGCGATCAGTGGACCGGACCAATGAGCGTCTGGGACTGGGTCATCAACATCAACTTGTACGGAGTCGTGCACGGTATTCGATCGTTCTTGCCGATCATGCTCGATCAAAACGAAGGACACATTGTCAATACGGCTTCAATGGCCGGCCTCATCGCCATGCCAGGGTTTGGCCCGTACAACGCAACCAAGCATGCAGTGGTCGCAATGAGTGAAGGTTTGTTTCTTGAACTCGAAGCAAAAGGTTCGGGCGTGAGTTGCAGTGTGTTGTGTCCCGGATTTGTGAAGACAAGTTTGACGACCGATATCAAATGGAGCGAACGCCTTGGTGCTCAACCATCAGATCCGACTGATCCGATCAGTTCGATGATGAACGAAATGTTGAAGGCTGGAGTCGAAGATGGAATACCAGCGAGTGACGTGGCGCAACAAGTTCATGACGCGGTTGTCGCTAACCAATTTTGGATTTTGACGCATCCCGATTTTCGTCAGGCACCAGTTGAGCGCATGCAACGAGCATCAGCGCAACAAAACCCCACTCTTGGCTAGATCAACCTTGGTGCTTCTGGTGGCGAAAAATGGCGGTTTACCGCCATTTTTCGCCACCAGAAAAACTAAAGGAATGTGGGTTAGTGGGCGGCGGGGGCAGTGCCGTCAGCTTTTTTCTTCGGCGGTGGAACACCAACAGAAACTGACTTCTCGGCCCAGTCGGGCCAACGACGACGACTCACAATGCTGAGCGTGCGCAACAACTTCATTGCCACTTCGTCTTCTTGTGCAGGACGAGATTCAATCACGCCATCGCTGATCATGCGCGAAATCACTTCTTCGCCAAGTTCGGTACGAACAATGGTGAGAGTCCAGTCGTTGTCCTTGCCGATACCGCCAGTTGAGATGTCGGCGTGTTCGGCGGCAAAGTCGGGGCAATTCTTGCAACCTTCGCGAGTCCACTGATGACATTCTTTGAGATCGATCTCGTGGAATGAACCGTCCTTCATCCAAATCTGGAAGGCGCCCTTGATGTTCATCTTCACCATGTCTTGCTTCTTCAAGCCGTACTTGGCTTCGAAAAGCTCTTCAAAGATCGCGTCATCAAAAGTCTTTGAACACAACAAACCAATGTTGAACAAGAAGGGCTTACCTACTTTGCCGGCCTTGCGATCCCACATCACGGGCGGTGACGATGTCTGACATCCCATGCCAACGAGAGCGAGTTTTGTGAGACCTTGTTCTTTAGCTTCACGCAACGCGAGTGGATTGGCACAATAGGTGTATCGCGAGCCAGCAGTTGCCAAGACTTCTTCTTTGTTACGAGCAAGAGCCGGCTTGGCCTTCCATGCGTCGTCCACTTCAACACCACTCACGAGAGCGCCTTCGATGTAATCGTTCTCCATCAGCCAGATCAACATGGCCGAGACGAAACCGCCGTCTTGACCCTTTTCGTGCTGCACCTTGTCGGTGGCACGAGTCAACAACAGTTGACGCCAGATGCCGGACATTTCTTCGGGCTGACGAGTTCGACCAAAGAGATGACTGTCGGCAGATTCTTCCCACTTGCGGAAGCGTGGGCAAGCGCGGGTGCAGGTGGTGCAACCCTTTTCGCCGTGAATGCAATTGTCAAGACCGAGTTCTTCTTCAATGTGGAAGGGCTTGTACTTGCCTTCTTCGTGCTCGTAGCCGATCACATCGTGGGGGCAGGTAACAACACAGCCAGCACAACCCGTGCACAGACCAGTGGTGATGACCTCTTCGTAGAGTTCTTTCCACTGGGCGGTCCAGCGTTCGGCTTTTGGCGGTGCAGACTCGGTAATTGTCATGGCTTTCAATCTACGCTGAGGACAGGCGGTCTCGGGTAGCCGAAGTAGCACTAATGATCACAGAATTTTGAGGAAAACCATGGGAATGATCGGCGAACGTGTGCTCCGCACGGAGGATCCAGATTTAGTCACGGGTCGGGGAACTTTTATTGACAATCTCGACCTGCCAGGTGCTGGCCATGTGGTCTATGTGCGGTCGAGTTTGGCTCATGCGCGAATCATCAACATTGATACCGCAACTGCTGCTGGTATGCCTGGGGTGCTCGGCATTTTTACTAGTACCGACCTCAAGGCCGACGGACTCAACTTTGTTCCGATTGATATGCCGCTTTTGCCGGCGGGGATTCGCCGGCCCGCTCTAGCCGATGGCACCGTGCGCTATGTCGGTGAATTGATTGCGGCCGTCGTCGCCGAATCGCGGGCTCAGGCTGTCGACGCGGCCGAACAAGTCTTCGTCGACTACGACGCGCTGCACGCGGTGGTCGACCCCGAAGAAGCACTCTCCGATCAAACTTTGTTGTTCCCCGATTTTGGAACCAACACCATCGTCAACTTAGAAGCCGGGCAAGCTGCTGACTTCTCGCAGTGCGATGTAGTGGTGAGTCAACGAATCATCAATCAACGCATCGCTCCGAGCCCGCTTGAAGGACGTGT
Organism: Actinomycetes bacterium; assembly: GCA_037138315.1. GTDB lineage: Bacteria > Actinomycetota > Acidimicrobiia > Acidimicrobiales > Ilumatobacteraceae > Casp-actino8. Next base: position 3,352 of record JBAXIP010000124.1, on the reverse strand, counting down.
GGCAGCTAGTCGATGGGAAGAAGCTGGTCCCGACGGAGTCAGTCGTCTGACACATTGGCAGGCGTGCCAAGGCGCGCACCCAATCCGTAATCAACTGTGCGCGTTTTATGATTTGCCCGCCGAACAAATTCGCGTCATCACACCCGATGTTGGTGGTGGCTTCGGGGCTAAAGCATTCTTTTATCCCGAAGACATGTTGTTGCCGTGGTTGGCCAAGCGAGTGAAGCGCGCCGTGCGCTACACCGAAACACGCACCGAAAGTATGAATGGTCTCGGTCATGGTCGTGGCCAGATTCAAGACATCCGAATTGGTGGCACACGTGATGGAAAAATTTTAGCGTACGACATGCAGGTCATCCAAGAGGCTGGCGCGTATGCGCGATTTGGTGCCTTCTTGCCGTTCATGACTGGTCGCATGTTGACGGGCACATATCACATTCCTAATGCGTACATGTCGTCGCGTTCGGTGTTGACGAACACTGTTCCAACTTTGGCTTATCGAGGCGCAGGTCGTCCCGAAGCCGCAGCGGCAATCGAACGTGTCGTTGACATGTTTGCTATCGAAATCGGAATCGATCCAGCGCGTGTTCGCGAAATTAATCTTGTGGCCAAAGACCAGTTCCCTTATACCAATGGCACCGGAACGACATATGACAGTGGAGATTACCCAGGCTCACTTGAACGACTACTGAAAGTTTCGCATTACGCACAACTACGCGATGAACAAAAACAACGGCGCGAAAACAATGATCAAGTTCAACTCGGTCTCGGGCTTGCGGTCTATGTTGAAATCACCGCAATGTCGGGTGGTTCAGAGTTTGGCTTTGTTGAAGTCACAACCAACGACGATGGCGTAGTGCATGCAAAAGTCATTACGGGCACCACTCCATATGGTCAGGGTCACCGCACCACTTGGGCCATGTTGGTGAGCGATCGACTCGGTATTCCTTTTGAAAACATCACAGTGATTCATGGTGACACCGATGCTGTGAAGAGTGGTGAAATCACTGGCGGATCTCGCTCGGTGCAAATTGGTGGAACAAATGTCTGGCGTGCTGCCGGAGTTGTTGCTGACAAGGCTCGTCAAATTGCTTCGCGACTTCTTGAAGCCTCAGTTGATGACATTGTTCTTGAAGATGGACGTTTCCATGTGGCTGGCACACCTGCGGTGACGCGCACCTGGGCAGACATCGTAGTTACGGCTCAGGCAATGGGCGAGCGGCTTGATGGTGAAGGAGACTTCGCACAAGCGTCAGGAACATTCCCAAGTGGTGCTCACCTCGCAGTTGTTGAGGTTGATACCGAAACGGGCAAAGTGAAACTGCGTGACATGTATGCGGTCGATGATGCGGGCCGCATTGTGAATACGTTGCTTGCCGAAGGTCAGGTACACGGCGGACTTGCCCAAGGAATTGGTCAGGCCTTATATGAAGAATTCATTTATGACGCTGATGGAAATCCGCTCACTGGCAACTTTGCCGACTACGGATTTCCAAGTGCGGCTGAAGTGCCGAGTTTTGTGACAGTACACATGGAGTCGCCGTCACCGATGAATGATCTAGGTGCCAAAGGAATCGGCGAAAGCGGAACGATTGGGGCGACTCCTGCAGTGCAAAACGCTGTCGTAGACGCGCTCAGCCACCTTGGCGTTCGCCATATCGATATGCCATGCACGGCAGAACGAGTCTGGCGTGCATTAGCAGCAACTAAATAGCGTCGCTTCCTTCTTCGCCCGTACGAATACGCACGATGCGTTCAACATTGGTGACCCAAATCTTTCCGTCACCGATCTTGCCGGTGGTGGCAGCTGCTTTGATTGCTTCAACGACACGATCAACTTCTGAATTGTCGACAACAATTTCAAGACGAACCTTGGGGACGAAGTCAATTTTGTATTCGGCACCTCGGTAGGTCTCGGTATGTCCGCCTTGACGACCAAAACCTCGGACTTCGCTGACGGTGATTCCTTGAATACCTGCGGCCTTGAGAGCGTCTTTGACGTCATCAAGTTTGAACGGTTTCACGATGGCGGTGATGAGTTGCATGATGTTCTTCTCTCTGTGTCCTTCTAGTAACCGTACTACTTATGCCTGATATGCAGTTTCAGCGTGCTGACTTTGGTCGAGGCCGATGAGTTCTTGTTCGGGGCTCACGCGTAATCCGATGGTCTTGTTAATGATTAACGCCACCACGTAAGTGACTACGAAACTGAAAGCGAAAACGACGATGCTGGCTAGGGCCTGCTTACCAAGCAACGATGCGCCACCGCCGTTGAAAAGTCCGTCAGCTCCGAGCGAGTTGATTGAAACGTCACTAAAGACGCCCAACAAAATTGATCCGAGTAGTCCACCGACAAGGTGAACGGCAATCACGTCAAGGCTGTCATCAAACCCAAAGCGGGACTTCAATGTCAAGCAGAGGTAGCACACTGCGCCAGCAAGGAGACCAATCAACATGGCCGACGATGCACTCACAAATCCTGCACATGGTGTGATGGCCACCAAGCCAGCGACTGCACCAGATACTGCACCGAGTGTTGTTGCGTGACCGGCTTTGAGTTTTTCAACAAGCAACCAACTCAACATTGCGGCTGCTGCTGCAACATGAGTATTTACAACTGCTTGAGCGGCCAAACCATTTGCTGCCAATGCTGAACCCGCATTGAAACCGAACCAACCGAACCACAAGATTCCAGTTCCCATGACCGTGAAGGGCAAGTTGTGTGGGGGCATTGCCTCGCGTGGCCAACCTTTACGCGGCTTCAAAATCAAGATCACCGCAAGTGCGGCAGCACCAGCATTGATATGTACAACCGCGCCACCAGCGAAGTCGAGCGCGCCTTTTTTGAACAACCAACCGTTCGGGCTAAACACCCAGTGCGCGACGGTGGGGTAGACCAAGATTGCCCAGACTCCAATGAGAATCGCATACGCCGAGAATTTCAAACGATCTGCAGTTGCACCAGTGATCAACGCAGGGGTGATGACCGCAAACATCATTTGATAGGCCACGAACAAAATTGGTGGAATGACCAAAGCAAATGCTCCGGTGTATCCAGGAAGCTCACCAACCGTGTTGATGTCTTTCAGAAAAGCGAAATCTAAATTGCCAAACCAACCATTGGTTCCGCCAAAGGCGAGACTAAATCCAACGGCCACCCACAAAATGGTGATGAGTCCCATGGCGAAGATGTTTTGCATCAACATGCCGAGCACGTTTTTGCTGCGCACCATGCCTCCGTAAAAGAAGGCGAGTCCAGGGGTCATAAACAGCACGAGTGCGGTTGACACCAAGACCCAGGCGGTCGCGCCAGAGTCGATCTGATAATTCACGTTGGTTCTCCTGATCGGTG
>JBAXIP010000123.1:0-6186 GCA_037138315.1 Actinomycetes bacterium | reverse complement strand
ACACCCGACGGTGATGTGATCAAAATCAAACGTCCGCCGCCCTCGCCTTTTGGACGTGCCGAAGATGCAATGAGATGAGGCATCGCGGCACGTGCGCAAAAAAGACTGGCCCAGACTCCGGTACGAGACATCGGCGTCCAATGCTTATCGATTTGCGCTTTTTCTAACTTGTGCGGAATCCCACCCATAAAAGCGTTGTGCACCATCATGTCGAGTCGACCAAATTGCTGAACAGTGTTGGCTACGCAGGCGTCAACCGATTCTGAAACCGAAACATCGGTCACGATGCAAACTGCTTGTCCACCTGCGGAGCGAATTGACTCAACGACTGGTTCGCCGGTCTCGGCACGCCGGGCCGCGACGACAACGGTTGCTCCTTCTTGAGCAAGACGACGAGCGATTCCTTCGCCAACGCCCTGACCCGCACCAGTCACAATGGCAACACGATTTTCTAAACGACGAGCATTCACATCCACAGCCCTCCGTCACACACGATGGTTTGGCCGGTGATGTCACCAGCTGCTTCGCTACACAACCACGTCACAACGCCAACTGGACTTACTTCGTTAGCCAGTGATCGGGGTGCAATCGCGACAGCACCAGAAATGCTTGTGTCGATCGAGAACCAGTGCGGTTCAACGGCGACGGCATTCACTGTGATCCCACTTGCTCCCCACTGACGCGCTGCAGACTTCACCAGGATGCGCGCGGATTCGGCCAATGCCGCTTGAGGCGCGTAATAAGCGCCGCCTGACATACCAGTGGTCGGGATTACGACAACTATGCGTTCACAATTCGTTGAGTGCGCTTCTTGAAGCGCTGCGATCACTCGTTGCATCGGCTGTTCGTACAACTCATCTATTTGTGCATCAGTCAGCTCGGCCAGGCTTGATATTGAGTTGTCGCCATCAAGGTCAACAACAATCACTGCACTACGTGTATCAGAATGCACCCCATCGCGAAGAACTTGCGCAAGTGCTCCCCCACCCGACACTTTCACACTCATGAAATTCCAGTTCCTGTATTCAAATGTGCCGACACATCACCATGAGCGTCGACAAGCATGATGCGTTGAGAAAACGCCCATTCTCCGTTCGAATTTTTCGCGAACTCGTCGTGATAACGCCCCGATGCCACAACCTGTAACGGTAATTCATCGGGCACATTTTGAAGAACTGTGAATTGCGAGCGGGTTCGAACCGAATTCGAAGAATCTGCTTCGAGAATTGTGTTGGTCACGAGATGTTTGGTGCGTGGTATCCCCTCATACGTTTTGACGAAATGGCGCAATACGGCTCCAACCTGTGCGCCTGGCACGGCTGCCTGATCTGGTCCAGCCATGAAAACAGGCGCTTCTCCAAAAAGTTTGGCGACCCCATCAAAATCACCGGCGTCAATCCGTTCGGCATACGAGTACAACAAATTGAGGATTGCTCTTTCATCTCCGTAATTCAGCATGTTGACACCGTAGACCAACTACGGTGAAGGTGTGGCTGACAACATTGAAGACCCCACCCCTATTGGCAACGTTTGGCCCATGGCCGGCGAGCAAACCGACGAACTCGTGCGCGCAGCTTTCCCGCTACGTCTCGGACTAGTAGAAGGCAAAGTTGCTCTTGTAACTGGCGCAGGACGCGGTATTGGCGAAGCCACTGCCCGACTCTTCGCAGTTGAGGGCGCTGCCGTCGTCGTTTGTGACATTGACGGTGACGCCGCCCAGGCCGTCGTTCGATCGATTCAAGAACGTGGTGGCGAAGCCTTCGCAGTGGCCGCCGACCTCACTAAAGAAGATGATGTCGCTGCAGTCATTAACTCGGCAATCGACAATTACGGTCGACTTGACTGCGCCGTCAACAATGCCGGCGTGAGTGGTCGGTTCGGTTCGTTTATTGACCTTCCATTGCACGAGTGGCAACACATGATCAACGCCAATCTCACGAGCGTCTTTTTGTGCCTTAAGTACGAACTCGGGGTCATGGCCGCGCAAGGTTCTGGAGCAATCGTCAACGTGTCATCTGGAGCGGGTGTCGTTGCTGCTCCAGGCTTGCCTCACTACACGGCCGCTAAGCACGGTGTGCTCGGTCTCACCAAGTGTGCAGCGCAAGAGTTTGCTGCCAAGGGTGTACGTGTCAACGCGATTCTTCCCGGCACAACGCGTACTCCAATGATTGAAGGTTTCATCAATGGTGATCCCAAGATCGAGAAGATGGTGAGCCGCGGAATCGGTCGTGGGTATTTAGGCGAGCCCTCCGAAATTGCCGAATCGGCCGTATGGCTATGCAGTGATCGAGCCAGTTTCGTCTGTGGCGAATCGTTGCTCGTTGACGGCGCGACCGTCTGCCGCTAAATCTTCGTTACGCCCAGGACGACAAAACTTCGTCCACGCTGTGTTGGCCAGAATGACACGGGACTCCAGCTTTCGCTTCAGTGCGTGAAAATCGTGGTGCTGCTTGCGCTTGAACAACTCCGTTGATCGTCACAACTGTTCCACGTGCCGCAGTGTGGGGATGAGTTGCAACTTCACTCGGCGACAGCACCGGCGCGAAGCAAGCATCAGATCCCTCAAAGATTGCTTCCCATTCGGCACGAGTCTTTAAGCAAAAGACATCGGACATCCGTTGTTTCGCTGCGGCCCACACTTTGCGATTGTTCTGTTCGGCCGGTTGTAGTAACGCATCATCAACAACACCGAGACGCTGCACAAGTTCGGCGTAGAACTGTGGCTCAATCGCCCCAACTGAAACCCATTTGTGATCAGCAGTTTCGTAGACGTTGTAGAAATGTGCTCCACCATCGAGATGATTCGTTCCGCGTTCACCCCAAAATCCATTAGTGAATGCAGAAAAAAATGGACCGAGAATCATCGCTGCACCATCGACCATCGCAGCGTCAATGACTTGTCCACGACCGCTACTGAAACGTTCAACAACTGCGCAAGCAACGCCCATTGCCAACACCAAACCGCCACCAGCAAAATCACCAAGCAGGTTGATCGGTGGTGTTGGTGGTTGACCCTCATAGCCAATGAGATGCAACGCACCTGACAACGAGATGTAGTCGATGTCATGCCCCGCGGTATGGGCCAGCGGACCATCTTGTCCCCAACCGGTCATACGGCCATAAATCATTCGTGGATTACGTTCACACACAACATCGGGTCCGATACCGAGACGCTCACATACGCCTGGTCGAAATGGATCAATGAATACATCGGCCTGACCGGTGAGGTCAAGCAAAGTCGCAATATCTGTTGGGCTCTTTAAATCGAGAGCGATACTGCGCTTTCCTCGCATCATCGGATTTGTTGGTAGACGATCACGATTGACACGTGCAGCAACCTCGGGTCGCTCAACCGCAATGACATCAGCACCGAGATCAGCCAAAATCATCGCGCCGTACGGCCCTGGTCCTTGACCAACTAGTTCAATGACACGAATTCCTTGAAGTGGACCAGCCATTGAGCTCAGCTTTCGATACCAGCGTCGGTCATCGCCTGCTGCTTAGCCCAGCGATAATCGCTTTTACCGGCTGGTGAACGCACCATCTGATCAACCAATGTGAGTTGACGCGGGACTTTGTAACCCGCAACGTGAGCACGACAATGTTCTTGCACGCTTTCTAACGTTGGCGATGTACCAGGGCGAGCCTGCACAACAGCTGCGACACGTTCTCCCCAACGAGCATCGGGAATACCAACAACGACAGCATCAAACACTTCTGGGTGAGCCTTTAAAGCATTCTCAACTTCTTCGGGGAAAATCTTTTCGCCGCCACTGTTGATGCAGACCGAACCTCGACCAATCAAAGTGATCGTTCCGTCTTCTTCAAGTCGAGCGAAGTCACCAGGAATTGCGTAACGCCTTCCATCAGGTGCAGTGACAAATGTTGCTGCCGTCTTTTCTGGGTCTTTGTGATAACGCAACGGAATGTTTCCGGCACGTGCCAGTCGACCCATTTCGCCTGGTTTTACTGGCAACAAATCATCGCCAAGAACTACTGAGTCTCGACCAGCCTTAATTGTCGGGCCGCCCTTTGATTGCATGCCTTTGCCAACCATCGTGATGCCGTTGGCGCCGCCTTCGCTTGAACCAACCGCATCGGTAATCACAACGTTCGGGAAAAGATCAATGAATTGTTCTTTGCATGATTGCGAAAAGAGAACAGCACTTGAACTGACTGCAAACAACGAGGAGAGTTCGTGCTTGTCAGTGTTGGCAGCGACGTAGTCAAGCAATGGTCGAGCCATTGCATCTCCGGTGATCATGATCAAGTTGGCTTTTTCGTTTTCGACAGTGCTCCACACGTCGGCAGGATCAAACTTTCCGCGCAAAACAACTTTGTTGCCCACAAAACTCTGAGCCATCACACTCCATTGCGATGCACCGTGCATCAAAGGAGGCAATGGATACGACACCAACGGGAAACCAGTACGACCCTTTTCGACGAAACCTTCTGGAGAGGAAACTTTGTCGCCAGTCATGATGTCAATACCACCACCGAGAGCCATCACCACATCGCCGTGACGCCACACAACGCCCTTGGGCATTCCGGTCGTGCCGCCTGTAAACAAAAGATAGATGTCATCATCAGAACGTGGCGCAAAATCACGAGCGTCGCTGTTGCTTCCCAAAACCTTTTCGTATTCATCGCCAATGACGAGCATCGGCAACTTTGGAGCAACTGAGCGAGCGCGATCAACATATTCGGGTTCGACAATGAGGTATGTCAGATCGGCGTTGTCAAACAAGTAGGCAAGTTCATCTTCGACGTAGCGATAGTTGATATTCACCCAAACCGCGCGAATCTTAAAAATCGCCCACAGCGCCTCAACCCACTCAACACGATTAAGGGCGTAGATGCCCACATGATCACCGGGCTTGATTCCTTGTGCCAGCAAGTGATGCGCCAACTGATTGGCTCGACGATCCATCTCGGCGAAAGTGCGACGAGTGCGCTCGTCCACGATGTAATCGCGGTCTGGCCATTCATCTGCGGCTGCTTCAAAGAGGTCGGCGAGGTTATAAGTCGTTGCTGGCATATGTGTGTGCTAGCACATCGCGGTCGATGAAGCCGAACCACCGCGCTTCGTAGTAGAAGATAAGGAAGCAATTTCACATCTACTAAGGAGAAATCATGTCTGGCACCGAGCATCTGTTGACCGAAGTGGTGGGGCACACATTGGTGGTCACTATGAACCGGCCCGAAGCCAAGAACGCACTCAGCCCCGCGATGATCGTGGGCTTGGCCGATGCTTGGGTTCGGCTCAACGAAGACGATGACATTCGTTGTGCGATATTGACTGGATCAGGCGGCTCGTTCTGTACCGGAATGGACCTCAAAGCCCGCGCGAATGACGATGCAGGTCCCAACCCGTACCAAGAGCGCTGGGCCGCCGATCCCGATCTGCACTGGAAGGCACTGTTGCGCCACTACCGCATACGTAAACCGCTGATCGCTGCTGTTGAGGGATACGCCGTTGCTGGCGGAACCGAGATCTTGCAAGCGACTCACCTTCGTGTGGCTGGCGAGAGCGCGACGTTTGGAGTGTTCGAAGCGAAGCGTGGATTGTTTCCTGTCGGAGGAAGCACAGTTCGATTGCAACGTCAGATCGGGTACACCAATGCTCTAGAAATGTTGCTGACCGCTCGGGGATACACAGCGGCTGAAGCGAAAGAGATCGGTTTAATTGGACACGTGGTGCCCGATGGCCAAGCGATGTCAAAGTCCTTAGAATTGGCTGAGATGATCTGCGCAAATGGCCCGCTGGCCGTTGAGGCAATCTTGAAGTCGGTGCAAGAAACTGCGGCGATGCCCGAAGCCGAGGCTCTCAAACTTGAGTTTGAAATCGGCTGGCCGATCTTTGCGACGAACGATTCAAAAGAGGGACCGCGAGCGTTCGCCGAAAAGCGCTCCCCCAACTGGACCCGCACCTGACCCCAACCTCGTCCTTTTTTCCGCCACTTAGGTGTTTGGCTGCCGCCTAGCGGCAGCCAAACACCTAAGTGGCGGAATTTTTGCTCTTTAGGGTTTGGTGGAGGAGACAAGCCACATTGCGAAGAACTGGCTTCCGCCGCCATACGCGTGCCCAACTGCCTTCTTGGCACCATCAATCTGATGCTCGCCGGCCTTGCCCATCACCTGCATCGCCGCCTCACCAAATCGCAGCATTCCTGACGCACCAATCGG
>JBAXIP010000122.1:0-6219 GCA_037138315.1 Actinomycetes bacterium | reverse complement strand
GTGCTGATATCAACTGCCGAAGTCACGAATGTCAGTTGTAATGGCCCAGTCATGACCTGCAGTGTACGGACTTAACTACGGGAGATTGTTTTCTGCATCAGTCCCAGGGATATCAAAACGGGTGTCAGAGATCTCCGAAAGGTCTGAAAGTTGATTGACCTTGGTGCCACCAGCACTAACCGTCACCAATTGATTCTGTGCAATCACGGCTCGTCGAATCGGGAACCACTGAAATAAGCGACCTTGTTCGGTCAAACTGGTGCCATCAAGCTTGAGCACAACCGCGGACTCACAACCTGCTCCACCCATTTCATTGCACACAAGTTCTTTCGGCACAAAAATTTGCCCTGTCTCGGGCCACCAAAGAAACGCATGGGGATCAAATGTTGCTTCGCTCCATTGCGCAATCTTCGCAGTTGCAACTTGAACGGGATTGCTCGGATCAGAAACATCGAATACTGCGACCTGAGCGCCGGTGATTTGCCCAGTCTCGGTACCAGACATTCCGACGGTGATCACTCGATCACCGTCTATGGGCTTCAAATACGTTGAATAACCAGGTACCTTCAGCTCACCTACTAGTTCAGGTGTGGTGGGATCAGAAAGATCAAGAACATACAACGGATCAACTTGCCGGAAAGTCACGACATAGCCACGTCGTCCATCAAAACGGACCCCTTGAATTGTCTCGCCTCTACCCAAACCATTCACGGCACCGATCTCTTTGAGCATTGAATCGCTCACCTTCAAAATGTGTACACCGTTGTCTTGACCGCCACCGAAGTCGTAGTCATACGATGTCGTGGCGACACGCAACACTCCTTCGTATTCAGACATTGAATACGAATTCAGCAATGTTCCAATGACTCGACCTGAGGCTACGTAGGTGAGATCGGATGCATCTGCACTGAATGTAAACGCATGGATATCGGTGTACGGAGGCTCTTGTCGAGTTGCAACATACTTGTCGTACACCGCATCGTCCCAACGGGTTGTTGAGATATACAGGCTGTCGGTTGACGTATAGCTGCTTGTTGATTGAGCCAGAATGCCGATCGTTCCAACGGGAACTTCGGCCGAAGCATTCATATCAATTGATGCGACCCAAGTGACTCCCCAACCACTGAATTGCGTGGGGTGACCAAGTTTCACGCAATCAATCGCTGGCGATTTATTTCCCCACGTACCTTTTAGTCCTTCTTCAAAAGTACGGGGAACAAAGTCGTCAATCGTCAGTGCATTCACAACTTCAATGTTTTTCGCCTCAGCTGCATCAAGTGAATCTTGTGAACCATCTCTTGGCGCAACAAAATCAACACGATTGCTAAACGAACTATTCAATACAAGATGTATTTGTCCGTTAACCGCTCGCATAGAGACAAGTGAACCCTCAAGGTGGTCACGGCGCCTCAATTCAAGTGAACCATTTGAAATTATGAAATTTGAAACAGTGGTGTCAGCAACACTTGTCCAGGTCATGGTTGCAACCACAAGATGATCGCCGGCAAGCACCATTTGCGAATCACCCTGCGGTAAGTCGATCTCACTTAAGAGCACAGCATTGTCAATGTCAACACTTCGAACACGATTGTCAATGATGCTGTACACATATCGGCCGTCTGTTTCGACAATGTCACCTTCATCAACATTCATTTCTTGCGTATTGGTCGTTGAGGTTCCTGGCAGCGGAGCGAATTCTGCCCCCGCTGACGGATCAGCAGAAGGCGCTTCTGTTGCGGCAGGCGCCATGTCGCCTGCCGTCCCATTTGATCTCCAATTTTCATACATATATGGGTAAGTCTCAAGCCCGTAGGGTCCGACACGTTTCAACATTTCAGCTCTGGTCCAATCAAGTACTCCAGCACAATCGTTGAATCCGGCAAAGGTAGAAATTTCAGTTTTGGTCGTGTCCGAATTCGTCGAAGAATCAGGCGAAGACTCACTTGACGAACAACTAGCCAGTAATGCCACGACCACCGCGACCGAAATAGGAAACTTTGTTTTCATATCTTTCAGACGATAAAGAACCGCCGAAAAGTTCCACTCAACAAAAGATTCTTATTTAAGTCCCAAAGCCCGTAGTTCGGCGCCGATTGTGGTGCTATCACCATGGCCCGTGTGAACGACTGTCTCGGCAGGCAAACCAAACAACTTGCGACGAATCGACGCAACAATGGTGTCGTAATCACTAAAGCTTCGACCGGTTGCGCCAGGCCCGCCACAAAAGAGCGTGTCACCGCTAAAGATCGCATCGCCACCATCGCCGGTTGCTCCCACAACATGGAAGCAACAACCTCCTGGCGAGTGTCCAGGTGTATGAATAACGCCGATGTCAGTTGATGCAACTTTCAAGATGCTGCCATGCATTAACGATCCGTCGGGATTTGAGTCTGGATAGACCACTTGCCACAACATCAGGTCATCGGGATGCAACAAGATCGGAGCATCAACAACATCTTGCAAAGCCATCGCAGCATTGATGTGATCGTTATGACCATGTGTCAAAGCAATCGCTTTCACACGGCGGCCATTAATTGCTTCGACAATCGGTGCAGCATCGTGCGCAGCATCAATCACAATCACCTCGCGATCATTGCCAACCAACCAAATATTGTTTGTTACTTCCCATTCGCCGCCATCAAGCGCGAAAATTCCGGTGGTATTCACTAACTCAATCAAAGCAAAACCACACTTCGCAAAACTTCGCCGCGCTCCATGCGATGGAACGCCTGCTCGATTTCGGAAAGACCAATTGTTTCGCTCACGAAATCTTCAAGCGGTAAACGACCTTGAAGATGCAAATCAACCAATAACGGGAAGTCACGGCTTGGTAGGCAATCGCCATACCAACTTGGCTTCAATGCTCCACCACGACCAAAGAAATCAATCATCGGGATATTGGGCATCACCATGTCGGGAGTCGGGACACCAACTTGCACAACTGTGCCAGCGAGATCACGTGCGTAAAAAGCTTGGCGCAAAACTTCGGGGTGACCAACGGCTTCAATACACACATCAGCACCTAAACCATTTGTCGCTGCTTGTACCGCAGCAATCGGTTCAGTTGTGCTGGCATTGACCGTGTGCGTTGCACCAAACTGACGAGCCCATTCGAGTTTGCGATCGTCAAGATCGACAGCGACAATCGTCGTGGCACCAGCAAGTCGTGCACCAGCAATCGCGGCATTGCCAACTCCACCACAACCAAAGACTGCAACGCTGCTTCCACGCTGCACTTCACCAGTCAACATCGACGCACCGATACCGGCCATGACACCACAACCAAGCAAACCTGCAACGGCCGGAGAAGCCAAAGGATTCACCAACGTGCACTGGCCCGCAGCAACCAAGGTCATCTCGGCAAAAGCACCAATGCCTAACGCCGGAGCGAGCGGGGTTCCATCGGTCAAAGTCATCTTTTGCGTCGCATTAAAAGTGCTGAAACATAATTGCGGCTTGCCACGAAGACATGACCGACAATTTCCGCACACTGCGCGCCAGTTCAAAACAACAAAGTCACCCAGCTTTACATTGGTGACGTTTTCACCGATTGACTCAACGATGCCAGCGGCTTCGTGTCCTAACAAGAACGGGAAATCATCATTGATTCCACCTTCGCGATAATGAAGATCGGTGTGGCAGACACCGCATGCTTGCACTCGCACTCGCGCTTCCCCGGGCCCTGGATTGGGAACATTGATATCCACGAGTTCAACTGGCAAACCCCTGCCACGGGCAATAACGCCCTTCACTGTCTGAGACATGTTTTTCCTTAGTGTTGGTGTTTATCAGTCGGTGCGAAAGTTTTCGAAGTAACGGCTCGGCGTTGGTCCCCGCTGACCGTGATACTTCGAACCACGTGCACCAGACCCATACGGCTGATCGGCAGGAGTTGTCATTTGCATGAAACTCACTTGACCAATTTTCATACCTGGGTACAACGTGATGGGCAAGCTTGCGACGTTAGCGAGTTCGAGCGTGACGTGACCATCAAAACCTGCGTCGATGAAACCTGCAGTTGAGTGAATCAACAAACCAAGGCGGCCGAGCGAGCTCTTGCCTTCAATGCGGGCGACCAAATCATTGGGCACAGCAATTCGCTCGAGCGTCGAGCCCAAAACAAACTCGCCAGGGTGAAGCATGAACACGCCATCTTCGGGGATGTCAACAAGCTCGGTGAGCGAGGTCATGTCTTTTTTGACGTCAATGATGCCCGCAGTGTGATTACGAAAGACCCGAAACAAATGATGGAGACGGACGTCAATTGATGACGGCTGAATAAGAGCCTCATCAAGAGGGTCGATAATGATTCGGCCAGCATTCAAGGCCTCACGGAGCGAACGGTCAGACAAGATCACGCCTCCTACCGTAGTGGCTCAAGCAGGGCTGGTTGCAGGCGACAGCGCACGAAGGACGGCCATGCCTTCACGCCTTTTGGTTCAACACCGTTTTTCCATGGCATAAGGTGACGGCAGAGTCACCCAGCGAGCTGAACTCTAAGGGGGACAAGACCACGAAGAACCACCGATTCAGAGCGGTCATCTTGGCTGCACTGAGCATTTCGACTTTAGGTTGTGCCGAGGATCTTGATGATTCTGTCGGTCAAAATGCACCTCATGGGACCGCGGCTCCCGGCGCGACTGCAGTTAATGGAGTTGTCAAAGAATGGAAGGTTCTAGTTGATCGTCATACGATCCACGCTGGCCAAGTCACTTTCACTGTGGCCAATGAAGGAACAATCGGGCATGAATTTTTAGTCGTTCGTACCGACAGCGCCGACGGAGCCATCCCAATTGAGGGCGATGGATTCTCCGAAAATAATCCGTCACTTCTTGTCATCAAAGAGATCGGTGAATTCCCCATCAAAACGATTCAAGAACTTACGGTCACCTTAGAACCTGGTTCATACCAACTGGTCTGCAACTTACCTAGCCATTACGGAAAAGGAATGCACACTTCTTTCACTGTGGTGAAGTAAGAGAGATCGGGCAGAATGAGAGGGTGACTTCACGAGCCGACGCTGAACTCTTAGATCAGCAAGACCCGCTTGCGCCCTTTCGCAACGAATTTCTCATTCCCGACGATGCCGTTGTGTACCTTGACGGCAACTCTCTTGGCCGTACTCCGCTCGCAACCGTTACTCGCCTCAAACAGGTCGTCGAAAACGAATGGGCCGGCGATCTCATCAACAGTTGGGATCACTGGCTTGATATGCCGCGCAAAGTTGGCGATCGCATGGGCCTCATCATCGGCTCACAGCCAGGCGAAGTCGCACTGCACGACAACACCACGCTCAATATTTTCCAAGGCGTCCATATCGCTCTTGGTTTGCGCCCCGACCGCAAAGTTGTTGTCGTTGCTGCCGACGAATTTCCGACCGACCGCTTTGTTGTTGAAGGAATCGCTCACGATCTTGGACTGACCGTTCGCCCGTTAACAGCCGACATTGATCTTTCAGATGTTGCGGTCGTCGTACGTAGCGTCATTGATTATCGCACTGCCGAGTTGTGCGATGTCGCTGGCTTCACGGCTGAGGCCCGTGCTCAGGGAGCAATGGTTTTGTGGGATCTCTCACATACCGCTGGTGCAATTGAGTTTGATGTTCACGCACTCGGTGTCGAACTAGCCGTTGGTTGTAGTTACAAATTTCTGAATGGCGGTCCTGGTGCTCCAGCTTGGACATTTGTTGCGCAACACTTGCAGTCACAAATTCAGCAACCCATCAAAGGATGGTTTGCACAAAAAGATCAGTTCGCAATGGAAAAGCCTTTCGCACCACACGACGACATTCGGCGCGTTTTGCTTGGTACACCAAATATGTTGAGCTTGGTCGCCGCCGAAGAAGGTATTGCACTGTCGGGTCGCGCTGGCATGCCGGCGATCGCCAAGAAAGGCCGAGCGCTCACCAAATTTGGGCTCGACGTGATTGATCATTTTGAGTTAACGACGTCAACACCTCGTGATGCATCAAAGCGCGGCTGTCATTTAGCGGTGCATCATCCAAATGCAACACAACTTGTTGAAGATTTGGCATCGCAGTTCAAGGTCATCGCCGACGTGCGACCCCCCGACATTGTGCGACTTGGTCTGAGTCCGCTCACCACGCGCTTCACCGATGTCTGGGATGGCATTGAACGCCTGAGCCAACTCATCAATCGCTGACACTGATGATCCCCTACGACGACAGCTTGCGCGAACGCATGACTAAAAATTTGTCGG
>JBAXIP010000121.1:0-6356 GCA_037138315.1 Actinomycetes bacterium | reverse complement strand
ATGATTGCTGGCCAGCGAATATGTTCATCGCGAAAGAGCACGCCGAGTACAACTCCAACAATGGGTGTGAAAAACGTTCCGATCATGCCGCGCACGGTTCCTGATCGGCCCAGTAAAACTCCGTAGACCGCGAAAGCAAGTCCGGTACCAACTGCACCAAGCGCAAGAAGTGCAAATAATGCCGACCATGCGAAGTGGCTATCAAATAGCGCGGGGATCCCAAGTGGCAACGACCATAAGCACGCGAGTGATTCAACCCACAACATGAGTCGCAGCGATCCGTACTTGCGTTGCAATGGTGCAGCGATATTGACGGCGATTCCATAACACAACAAAGCCAACAGCAAAAGTGCAATTCCGCGAACATCGGCCGAAGCACCTTTTTCATCGCCACTCACCGATGAGAACGAGATGAGCGCAATACCCGAGAAACCGATGAGCACCGACACCATGCGGAAAATGCTGGGCATGCGGCGGAACCAAATAGCACCAACGACAACCGTGACGACTGGTAGTCCGCCATTGAGCATTCCCGTAATTGCAGTCGACGTCGTTTCTTCGGCCATGGGGTAGAGCAAGAACGGAAGTCCCATCCATATGAATGACAACAACAGCAGTCGAGCAATATCAGATCGCTCAACCATTCGTCGCGCCGAGGGAATACAGGCCAACGCCAACGCACCAAAAAAGGTTCGTGCCATCGGTACGACTGGGGTTGCCACATGATCAATAGCAATCGCGATGAACAAAAATGAACTACCCCATACCAAGGAAATGACGCCCGACAGAGCCCATTCGGCTGGCCCAAATCGAAGGTCCGATTCTTGTGGGCGAGCGGGGGCAACAGACATGACCCCTTATGTCTAGTCGCCTAGAGTTAGCACCGAGAAATGAATTGAACATCTCGACTTTTTGTGGGGGAAATATGTCAGCCGATGACCAGCAGACCAATATTGACGATCTTTTATTGGAGAATCGTAAGTTTCCGCCCTCGGCTGCATTCAAGAAGAATTCACTGGCTGTGGGAACCCATTTGTATGACCAGGCTGCAGCCGACGACGAAGGATTCTGGGCTCAACAAGCATCAGAGCTTGTTGATTGGGATCAAGATTGGCACACCATTTGTGAATGGAACGTTCCGTATGCCAAGTGGTTTGTTGGCGGCAAGTTAAACGTCTCGTACAACTGTCTCGACCGTCATGTACTTGCTGGCATCGGTGACAAGGTGGCTATTCACTGGGAAGGCGAACCTGGTGACACGCGCACCATTACGTATTCAGAGTTGCTCGTTGAAGTCGAAAAGTTCTCAAATGTTCTGAAGTCTTTGGGTGTTGTCAAGGGCGATCGCGTCAATATCTACTTGCCAATGATTCCCGAAGCAGCAGTGGCAATGTTGTCGTGCGCGCGTATTGGTGCTGCACACTCTGTTGTGTTTGGCGGTTTCTCGTCGCAGGCGCTGGCCGACCGCATCAACGATGCTGAAGCGAAAGTTCTCATCACCGCCGACGGCGGATATCGCCGTGGCGAAGTGTTTGAGTTAAAGCCTGCAGCCGATGAGGCAATTGCCTCAACACCAACGATTGAACATGTTGTAGTCGTGAAGCGTGGTGGCAACAAGGTGAACATGGTTGCTGGTCGCGATCATTGGTATCACGACCTGATGGCCACGGCCGACGCAAACTGTCCGGCCGAACCGATGGACAGTGAACAACTGTTGTTCTTGTTGTATACCTCGGGTACCACCGGAAAGCCCAAAGGCATCATGCACACTACGGGTGGCTACCTCACTCACGTGACCTACACACATAAGTATGTGTTCGATCTTCATCCCGAGAGCGACGTCTATTGGTGCACTGCCGATGTTGGTTGGATTACCGGTCACAGTTACATCGTGTACGGACCACTTTCGAACGGTGCGACACAAGTGATTTACGAAGGTGTGCCTAACTATCCTGCGAATGATCGCTTGTGGTCAATCGTTGAAAAGTATGGCGTCACGATTTTCTACACCGCACCAACTGCAATTCGTACCTTCATGAAGTGGGGCGATGACGAACCTGCAAAGCACGACATGTCAACGTTGCGTTTGCTTGGTTCGGTCGGTGAACCGATTAACCCCGAAGCCTGGATGTGGTATCGCGACACGATTGGTCGCGGCGAATGTCCGGTTGTTGACACATGGTGGCAAACCGAAACTGGTGGCATCATGATTAGTCCGTTGCCCGGCGCGACAACTCTGAAACCAGGTTCAGCAACATTCCCAGTTCCGGGTATCTCGGCTGAAGTTGTTGATGATGCAGGCCATCGTGTTGATCATGGTGGCGGCTACTTAACGTTGACTCGACCATGGCCCGGAATGTTGCGCGGAATTTGGAATGACCCCGAGCGTTATCAAGAAACGTATTGGAGTCGTTTTGAAGGTCGTTACTTCGCGGGCGATGGAGCCAAGCTCGACTCTGAGGGCTACTTGTGGTTACTTGGTCGTGTTGATGACGTGATGAACATCAGCGGTCACCGCATTTCAACAACCGAAGTTGAAAGCGCTTTGGTATCGCACCCAGCAGTTGCCGAAGCTGCAGTTGTTGGAGCAAATGATCCGACGACAGGTCAAGCAATCATTGCGTACGTGACTTTGCGTGGTGGTTATGAAGCTGACGAAACTGAATTGCGCAATCATGTGGCCAAAGAAATTGGTGCAATCGCGAAGCCGAAGCTGATTTACTTCACACCCGAATTGCCCAAGACGCGTAGTGGAAAGATCATGCGTCGGTTGTTACGCGATGTTGCTGAAGGACGCAATCTTGGTGACACCACCACGTTGGCCGACGCGAGTGTGGTGAACGAGTTACAAAAGCGTGCCGCCGAGGCTCCCACCGAAGACTGATTGGGCGCGATAACACCCCGAATCCGGTGCTTGATAGGTGCAAGTCATTGCTTTCATTAAATGACTTGTGATACCTTCATAAAAAATTATAAAGAGGGTAATGAAATGAGTCGTTTCAGTGGTGTGCGAGGTTTTGTTGCCGGGATTGTGGTGGCGTCGGTTATTGGTGTGGGTGGTTTGGCGGTGGTGCGGGCTACTTCTGGTTCGTCGTCGGCAAGTTCGTTTGTTCCGGTGTCGCCGGTGCGAGTGTTGGACACGCGTAGCGATCTTGGTTTGGTTGCAGTGACCGATGGTGCGGCTGGGACGCTGAAGGTCACGGGTTTAATTCCGACTGCAACATCTAACGGTGTCGTCAACGCAGTGGTTGTACCTGCGGGAGCGACTGCGGTGGTGTTGAACGTGACTGCAGTGAATCCAACATCGGCTGGGTATGTGTCGTTGCGTCCTGGTGACGCGGCTGGTGTACCGACGGTGTCGACGTTGAATGTGACAGCCGGTGGCACGTTCCCGAATGGGGCCACGATCACGATTCCGACGACGGGTACTTACGCTGGTCAGATTCAAGTCTGGTATGAAGCCGAAGGAACAACAGTTGGGTCAACAGAACTATTGATTGATATCGCGGGTTATTACGAACTCGCCAGTGCAGGTCCTGCTGGTCCGCAGGGAGAGACAGGCGTTGCTGGTGCGAAGGGCGACCCTGGTACTGCTGGTGCGAAGGGCGACCCTGGTACTGCTGGTGCGAAGGGCGACCCTGGTGCTGCTGGTGCGAAGGGCGACACTGGTACTGCTGGTTCTTCGTTCTCTGCGCGCAGTGTGTGCGGATCAAGTGGAACTATTTTGTGTGCTGTTGGTGTGCAAGGCCCTGGTGGTGGAACAGTCTTTTATGTTGATACCGAAGGAAAATATAACGATTTTGATTACCTGGAAGTCGCCCCTACAGATGCTTCAACTGGTGTGGTGTGGTCAACGACAACGGCGCAGTGTGGTTTGACCGAAAGTACAGACTGCCAACAGGCGTATTTGACGACGTCTGGTGAGGCACTCAACTATGTAGCGATTGGCACGGGTCGTGCGGCAACTGCAGCGATTATTGCTCGCCATAATGCTGGCACAGTTCCTAAGGCGTCATATGCGGCGGGTGTTGCTGATGCCTACACAACCGCGACAGCATCAGATTGGTTCCTACCTTCTAAAGATGAACTGAACGAGGTGTGTAAATATGCTCGTAACACAGGACAGGCAGCAGGAGCTGGAACCGTATGTAGTGGTGGGCAATTTCAAGGTGGTTTTTCGACTGACGGCTATTGGAGTTCTTCTGAGTGGGACGCCACCATCGCGTGGGGCGAGGTTTTCGACGGCGGCGGTTCTGCCTTCGCCCCCAAGGTCGAGCCGGTGCATGTGCGTCCAGTGCGGGCTTTTTAACTAACCGTTCATTGTGAAACTGGTTCAGGATTGTTGCGTATATAGCAATTATTCTGCACCAGAATCACAGAAGCGTGCCGCCGAAGACTGATTGGGCGCGAGAACACCCCGAAGCCGGTGGTCAGTTCTCCCAAGAGACTTCTTATATTCGACCAAGAATTTGAAAACAGTGCTGTTGGATAATTTCGAAAAGTTCGTGGGCGATAGAAATCGCGAGTTCTGCATCATTTGAATTGATGTCGAGATGAATAGACGGATAGCGAGATTCGATTGACCAATAGGTCAAGAGTTCAAGGTCTAATTGCTCAAGGGCACCCTGAAGTTTTGGATCAACATGGCGCGCGAGTTGTCGAAGATTATGAATTTTTGGCGGGATGTGATTCGTTAAGAACACGGCTGCCTTGAGCGCTTTTTCACCAGACTGTTGCGCCCAAGAACATGCTGCTCGATGAAACTCGTCAGAACTTAGATGGATGAAACGCGCGGCGTCTAAGTCTTGGCGAGAAATCAACATCCAATGATCAAACTCGCGAATGACTTCAGCGGGAAACGAGGATTCGGCCATTGTGTATCGCGTTCGTTGTCATCAAGCTGAGAGATTTTTTGTTCGTAAGTTCTTCTGGTCTCACGGCAATGACATCAATTGATACTGGGTAATTCTTCAATTCCCGTTGGAGAGCAACAGTGATATCAATGTGCCGTCCTTCGAATGGAATGATCACCAATAAGTCGATATCAGAATCGGCATGTTCGTCGCCACGCGCAACTGATCCGAAGAGTCGTACCTCTGTCGCTTGAGTAGTAGCCAAAATGTGATCGGCGATGACGTTGGCCCATGACAGTAACGAACGGCCCTGGATAACTTGCGGAGGACGAGTTGCAACAAGACCGTCCTGCGCGCATGCGTCTTGGGCATCACGAAGAGTGGTGCATGACATGCCGTCAACTTGTACGACTTGACTCGCATCAAGATTGGAGAAATGAAAAACAATTTCGTCGTTGAACTTTCGACGAACGCGTCGTCCGACCGGCACAGTGATGTGAAGAGGTAGTCCGCTATCGGTGAGTTGATGTAGGTCAATAGCCGACGTATGCGAAAACGCTGCTGGCGTTCCAACCTCAAGTAAAACTCTTGCGAAGCGATCGAGTGGTAACCGTGGCAATGTGGGGACGCGGTATACGCCCCAACCAGCTCGCTCAAGTCGGCCACGCGCAACAAGTACAGGGAGACGATTTGGTTCGACGCCGCATTGTTTGGCAGTTTCGGGTGTCACGTATCCGTGCGAAGTGCTGGCCTGTTTGGTCAGGCGATCAAGAACACTGGCATGAGTCATGCCAAAAATATATCAAATTGATATGTATTTGGTACTCAGTCGCGGAAGTTGTCGAACTGCAACGGGATCTCAAGGTCTTGACCCTTGAGCAGACTCATCACTTCTTGAAGGTCGTCGCGCTTTTTGCTGGTGACGCGAATGGTGTCGCCCTGGGTCTGGCTGCTGACTCCCTTGGGACCCTTTTCCTTGATGAGGCGGTTGATCTCGCGGGCTTTGTCGGACGAAATTCCGACCTTGATGGTGACGACCAAGCGAACCGAGTTATGGCTGGCCTCTTCGACCTTGCCGTACTCGAGACCCCGAAGCGAAACCCCCCGCTTGACGAGCCGTTCTTCAAGCACGATTTTGAGAGCGTTCAAGCGGTCTTCGCTGACCGTACGCAGGGTGATCACGAGGTCTTTTTGCTCAATCGACGACTCGGTGTTCTTGAAATCGAAGCGGGTGGCGATTTCACGCTGGGCCTGGTCGACCGCATTCTTGACTTCTTGGTGATCAACTTCGGAGACAACATCAAATGTGGGCATGTGTAGATCGTAATGCGCCCAACTACCTGAATCGGGCAGGTGTCAGCGGTAGGTCGTGGGCGATACGATTTGAGTTCGCAAACATATGGGTCGGTGCCCGAGTGGCCAAAGGGAGCAGACTGTAAATCTGCCGGCATTGCCTACGTAGGTTCAAATCCTGCTCGGCCCACAACGAAACGCCCGATTGCA
>JBAXIP010000120.1:0-6366 GCA_037138315.1 Actinomycetes bacterium | reverse complement strand
CATTCAGTGCCCTCAACGTCTTTGGCGGTCTGATCTAAACGGGGGACTGGAGCCACCAAAATGATGTTGGTTGCTACTCCATCAAAGTAGGCAACGAGACGGCGAATGCGATCCCGCGTCAGTTGTTGGTCTTCGGCATTGCAGAAATAATGCGGTGTTCCGTGCTCGACGAATCCAACACCAGTTCCGCCCCACCAAATGATTGCCGTATCAATATCAAGTTCTTGGGCTCGGGCACGAGTACCTTGCAAAAAAGTCACGCATTCAGGTTTGCCGTACTGATCTTTTCTATCTTCAGAAGGCACGCATCCCGGATCGGCGCGCACCTCGATTTCGACTCCGAGAGATGTGGCTTCGGCTTGCAATTCATCGGCTGCGACTGCGGGAACAGAATCACCAAACACCATGACGCGTTGCGGTAAATCAATCGGCACTGAGTCAACGGTTGTTGGTCGTGGGGCAAGCGTAACTTCGACATCAATAGCAGGTGCGGTGGGAGTCGAAACAACGAAACTCACGACAACGATGGCAACTGCAATAGCCGCGACCGCGAACAGACTGACCCGCGGAAGACGGCGGTGTCGGATCGGTGACTCAATGAACCGATACGAGAGGCCAGATAAGACAATAGATATTGCGGTGACTACCAAGAACCGCACAACACAATTGAGATTGTCAAACTTGTGCGAAATAACGAGTGGCCAGTGGAACAGATAAATGCCGTAACTCCAACGACCAACGAGTCGTAATGCAGGTGACGATAGAAGTCGATTGGGTTGGGTGGTGCTGCAGACAACTGCAGCGATACCCGCGAGTGAAACCACAATGAGCGGTCCGGTGAACACCCAATTACGGTCACCTGGTAACCAGATTGCCGCCGGCACTAAAACAACAAGTGAGAAAGCTGGCAGCAACCACGATGGCAAAGCCAATTTCTTGGGTGGCCAACCTCGAGTCGCGATTGCGGCACCAAACAAAAAGGCAACAGCACGGGTATCGGTTCCTTGGTACACGCGGTCGATCGACAAACCTGCGTGAATACCTATGACTTGGACAAGTACCGAAACACCAGCACCACATACTGCAACTTTTCCAAGTGTCGAAGGCGAACGTCGCTTTAAGACATACCAAGCAACAATTGGCCACACGACATAAAACTGTTCTTCAATCGCGAGTGACCACAAATGCCGCAGTGGGTCTGGCGTTGCAAAATGATCCCAGTAACTCGTGCCCCCAAAAATGTGCACCCAGTTTGTTGAGTAGGTGAGCGCACCCCAAATATTTCGTGCAGTGACTTCAACTTGATTGAACTGAACGAGTACGGCAACGAGACCGAGTAAAATAATGAGAGCTGGCACCAAGCGACGAAGACGTCGCATCCAAAATGCGCCGAGAGCAACACGACCAGTGCGCTGATTCTCGGCAACCATCAAACCCGTAATCAAAAAGCCCGAGATGCCAAAGAAAACATCAACGCCGATCCAACCGCCATCGATGACACCGCTGTGAAAGGCCACAACAACGAGTACCGAGAGAGCCCTCAGCCCATCAAGACCGGGTAAATACTGAGCGGACCGCTCGTTTATTGCCCCGACCGATGAATTCATCGATCAATGTCTACTTGCCGTTGTTGGCGTCAGGGTGATTTTTGATCAGAATTTTGAAAAATCTATGGATAATTGATCTAAATCCACCAATGCCCTAGGGTCGTATCGTGCTTCACGCAAGGCAGGTCATTCCAGTCATTTGATCGTTATTGAATTTTGTACCCAACAGCAAAAGGTAAATTTATGTTTCGTCTCACCAATATCAATAATCGTTCGGCCATCGAAGTTGATGATGTCTTTCACGATCTAGCCAAAGTCGTTGGCGATGAATCATTGGCCGATCCAATGAATGCGATTGCGCGATTTAGCGAGTTGCATTCGGCGAGTGATAAAGCCCGCTCTGGAGGCTCGCCTGTTAGCGGTCCGATTGGTGTCTGCGTTCCGAACCCCAAGAAGGTTTTCGCAATTGGTCTGAATTATCGTTCGCACGCAAGTGAGTCGGAAATGGAAGTTCCGCCAGCACCTTTGACTTTCACCAAGTTCCCATCGTGCTTAGTTGGACCGAATGATGACGTGGTGCTCTCTGGTCCAGTAGTCGACTGGGAAGTTGAACTTGTTGTTGTTATTGGCAAAGGCGGCAAGAATATCGCCGAGTCATCATCGTGGAGCCATGTTGCCGGAATCACTCTTGGTCAAGACATCAGCGACCGCATGGTGCAGATGACTGGTAAGCCGCCGCAATTCAGTTTGGGCAAGAGCTTTGACTCGTTTGGTCCAATTGGACCAGTGATTGCATCGGTTGATTCGTTCAGCAACCCTGACGACATCGGTATCTGGTGTGATGTCGCGGGTCAACGAATGCAAGAAGCCCGTACGACCGACCTCATTTTCAATATCCCGTTCTTGATTTCGTACCTCTCAAGCATCTGCACTCTCGAACCTGGCGACATCATTTTCTCGGGTACACCCGATGGTGTTGGTGCAGCACGCGGTCAGTTCTTGAAAGCTGGCGACGTCATCGACAGCGGTGCCGAAGTCATCGGCACATTACGCAATGTGTGTGTCGAAAAGTAGTTCAGAACACTTCGGCGAAAACATCGCGCATTGCTTGCCACGAACGCTCGTCGGCGTTCTTGTCATACAAAACACCGGGCCGTGAACCATCGGCTCCAGGGTTAGTGAAACTGTGCTGTGCGCCGCCGTACACATTCATGCGCCAGTCAGCCTTGGCGTCAGTCATTTCTTTTTCGAAGGCAATGCGTTGGTCGGGCGGGATCATCGGGTCATCGGCACCGATGCACACCAAGACTTTTGCGGTGATCGCACCAGGGGCAACTGTGGTTGACGTGCTGAGGCCCGAGTGGAAACCAACAATGGCTGCAAGATCGGTTCCGGCTCGTACGAGTTCAAGGCACATCGTTCCACCGAAGCAATAACCGATTGCGGCAATGCGAGCGGTATCAACCCGTGGCTGGCTTAACAAAACATTGAGTCCAGCTTTGGCACGCTTCACAGTTTCATCAGGCGCAGTAATGAGTGCCATCAATTTGGTGATCATGTCTTCAAGCGGAACCATCTTGCCGCCACCGTGATAATCAAGTGCGAAGGCAACGAAACCGAGGGCGGCTAAACGATCGGCTTTAGTGAAAGTGTTCTCGGAAATTCCGGGGCCCTCATGGCACACCAAAACTCCGGGAGCTTTTCCTTCGCCTTCGGGAAGCGCAAGGTATCCAATGTAGGTAACACCCTCTAATTCATAACTGATGTGCTGTCCCATGATTCATCCTTCGTTAGGTAAAGAAGCAACAAGCTTCGGCAATACATGCGGCCACGAACTGCGCAGGCCGGGGTGTAAATCAAATCCTTCGACAGTTGACAGTCCGACCCAACGAACTTCATCACTTTCGTAGTTGGCCTCGTGCGCCCCGACATCGCCAGTGACGTGAGCAATGACCGTGTCGTAACGCCAGTTGCCGTGATTATCAGAGTAAATATCTTTGACATCTAAGAAACGCGCGTCAATTCCGGCTTCTTCGTATGCTTCGCGCACGGCGGCTTCAATCGAATCTTCATGTGAGTCGAGAGCACCGCCCGGAATGGCCCAGGTGCCACCACCATGTGTCCACGCCGCACGTAATTGCAACAACACATGTGGTTCGCCCATATCGAAGCGCACCATCAATAAACCGGCGGCACCATGAAGGCCCCAATGGCGATAGCCACAATTACAAAAGACCCAACCGTCACCGTCACGCAAACCCATGATCAAGATGTTGGCACAGCGACAGGCGCGGTGCGGTGTTCGGGGCCAGCAAGTGCGAAACCAGCAAGAACCAAAATGACCATCGCTGTTGCTGTCATTGAGAAGGTCGGTCCTCGACCAAGGTGGTCGTAGCTCCAACCGGCAAAACTCGCGGCAATTCCTCCGGTGAGAGTCTGTAAGCCACCAAGCAAACCTTGGGCACCAGCTTGGCGTTCTGGGGGAGCCGCCTGGCCGACTGCAACGCCAGCGCTCGTTACAGTAAACCCGTCATTCACGATGTGGAAAAAGAACACGCCCATCATGAGGTATGGGCTTGGCAAGAAGCCATACATCGTCATACATACAGCACCCACGATGCCGCCAATCGCGCCAACTCGGTATGCACCCTTATTTTGTGCGAGTCGGCCACCGATGGGACCAAGAAAAATCATTGGTAGCGCAAAGAGACTGACGCCAGCATTCGCCATCCACTCAGGACCTTTTAAGTCGTCCATCATGATTGACCACAATGAGTCGAAGGTTCCAATCATGAGGAATAGTGCAACACCAATCAATACCGCTCCAGAAACCGCAGGGATTTTCAGGAGATCAAATGCCAATCGTTCACTCGGTCGATCGGCTTTGGCGGTTTCGGGGACGGCAACTCGACTCAGTGCAACAGTGACTGCAAAAACCGCAACGCTAATGATGACGAACGGTGCGGCGATACCGATGGTGTCGACTGTCAAAACTGAAATGACTGGACCAAGTGCAAAGCCGGCAATATCGACGCTGAGCAACTTACCCATATTGCCACCGAGATTTTCGGGATCAGAAACAATCACTATTTTTCGCAACGCTGGTAGTGACATGCCGCCGCCGATGCCCATCAATAGACGACCGATCAATAGCAAGACGAAATTGTGGCCAAATCCCATGAATAAACAGCCGATGATGACAAGTAGAAACCCGGTCATCATCAGTATTTTGGCGCGCCCGCGGTCGGCAAGTGGTGCAATGGAAATTTGACTCAAGAATGCCGAAAAGAATCCAGCAGCAAGCACTAGTCCAAGTCGCGATTCGCTGATGCCGTATTTGTCGCGGTAGTCATCGAGCATGGTGAACATCACGCCATACGTTGATGACATGAGCAACGTCGCGAGTTGAAGCGTACGAAAGAGACGCTTCACAGGCATAGAAAGGAACCTTAGTTGTTGATCAGTGTGCTGGCGCAGGTGCGTGCGTGGCAATCAACGCATCGAGCGCATCGGCGCTCAGTTCTTCAAGTGCCGAACACGAATGCAAGACCTCAACCACATATGCATCTGGATGATTGGCAGCAATTGATCGCCAGGCATTTGCGCCTTGACGTTCGGCGTTGGCCTGAATACGCAACTGGTCCCAAACGTCGTAAGGAGCAAATGCGTCGTAATAGGTCTGCGTTGCTTGAGGAAGTGGGGCAAGAAGTTCATCGCGTAAAGCTTCATCGAGAGCAAAGGCTCCTTCAATACGATTGGCGATTTCGTCCTCACTTTCGGCGCACTCAAGAAGAACAGCCGAATGTTCAGGGAGCTGTTCTGCCCACATGCGATAACGATTGGCTGCACCGCGTTCAAGTAATGCCAAAAATCGGGGCCGAGTGCCGTCGGGAACTTTTAAAATAAACGGACTCAGTAATTCGCCAAATCTTGGGATCTCTAACGCTGTCATACCTAAACCTTAGAACAGTTAGGGTTGAAGTATGCCAATCAAAGCCCAACCATTAACGGGAGTTTTTGCTGCTGAAGTTTTAGGCATCGATCTTGCCTCCCTCGGTGACCATGAGCTTGCAGAATTACGGGCTTTAATGTGTGAGCACGAGGTCCTGGTCGTCCGTGGTCAGTCGCTTGAACCGGCACAACAAAGTGCGTTTTCTGCTCGTCTTGGGTCATGTGGTGAAGTTCCCTTCATCGCGACGATGGATGAATTCCCCGAAGTTATTCGGGTCGTGAAAGAAGCCGATGAGGGTGCGGCATTCAATTTTGGTGGGGCCTGGCACTCAGACTTCTCGTTTCAGGCAGAACCACCTTCGTTCACAATTTTGTCGGCCGTCGATGTTCCGGCTTGGGGCGGCGACACGTGTTTTGCTTCAATGACGGCGGCCTGGAACGGACTTCACGCACCAATGCAGGATCGTCTCCGCGAACTGCATGCTGTTCATTCGGCTCGCGATGCTTACTCACCAAAAATGCAGGCATTGCACACCGGTATGAGTGGTATGCAAATCGTGTGTGATGAGTCGGCTAATGAATATGAAATTCATCCGTTAGTACCAGTGCATCCAGAAACTGGAAAAGAGGTTTTGTATTTTAATCGTGCCTATGTGCGCGAGATTGAAAACATGCCGTCAGATGAAGCACAATCTCTGATGGCTTTCTTGCACTTGCATACGACCGACGTGAAATTTATGTATCGACATCGCTGGCAGGCCGGAGACGTAGTGATTTGGGACAACCGCTCAACCCAGCACGTCGCACTGAATGACTATGCCGGATTTCGTCGCGAGCTACGACGAACAACAATCGCTGGCGAATCACC
>JBAXIP010000119.1:0-6426 GCA_037138315.1 Actinomycetes bacterium | reverse complement strand
GGTGTCGAGCCGCGCGTGGTGTCGCCCGACATTGACGAGTCAGTTCTTGATGGTGAACTGCCCGTTGATTACGTCCGACGTCTGGCATCGGCAAAATTAGATGCAGTCATGAAAACTGTCGGTGGCGTAAATGTTGGGGCCATCGTGATAGCCGCCGATACCACGGTCGATGTTGATGGCGTGATTTTCGGCAAGCCCGTCGACGACGCCGAGGCTGTGAAAATGTTGCTCGCGTTGTCGGGACGAAGCCATCAGGTGCACACGGGCTTTGCAGTCGCGGTGGCTGGACCAGGTTGCCGGGGCGTTGATTGGGACGGTCACGTTGAAGTGGTGTCGAGCACGGTGACCTTTCGATCGGTCCCGATTCCAGAGATCATCACCTACGTCGACTCGGGCGAACCCCGTGACAAGGCTGGCGCGTACGCCATCCAAGGTGGCGCTGCCAGCTTCGTTGAGCAGGTGGAAGGGTCGTTAAACGCCATTATTGGGCTTCCGATCGAGCGCCTGACCGAGATCTGCGCCGCCCTTGGCGCACCCCTACGCTGAACCCGTTCGGAACCTGTTCTTTGGGGGCGCCTTTGGGGTTAGCACTCGCGGTTGGCGGTTGCTAACTGGCTACTTTGACCCCTATCCTTGGCACTCGGCAGGTGCGAGTGCTAACGCTCACATCGGCCACTTTTATCCGACAACTATCTAGCCACGGAGATTTGAATTATGAACCTGAAGCCCCTCGATGACCGCATCGTGGTACGGCCCAACGCAGCCGAGGAGCGCACAGCTTCCGGTCTCGTCATCCCCGATACCGCCAAAGAAAAGCCGCAGCAGGGAACCGTCCTTGCCGTCGGACCTGGCCGCTGGAGCGACGATGCAGGTAAGCATCACGCCCTCGCGATCAAAGAAGGCGACACCGTTTTGTACTCGAAGTACGGCGGCACCGAAGTCACCATCGAAGGCGAAGATCTCTTGATCCTCACCAGCCGTGACGTTCTTGCCATCGTCGGCAAGTGAGGTAAACCACCATGTCGAAGATGCTGAAATTTGACGAGGAAGCGCGTCGCGCCCTCGAAGCAGGTGTCAACAAGTTGGCCGATGCCGTTCGAGTCACACTCGGACCTAAGGGCCGCAACGTTGTGCTTGACAAGAAGTTCGGTGCACCCACCATCACAAACGACGGTGTGTCCATCGCTAAAGAAGTCGAACTTGAAGATCCATTCGAAAACATGGGTGCTCAGTTAGTCAAAGAAGTTGCTACAAAGACCAACGATGTTGCCGGTGACGGCACCACCACCGCCACTGTGCTTGCACAGGCAATGGTGCACTTCGGTCTACGCAACGTGACTGCTGGAGCGAACCCGATGGGTCTCAAGAAGGGCATTGAAAAGGCCATTGCTGCTGCTGTCGAAAGCATCAAGCAGTTGGCGCAAAAAGTTGAAGACAAGGCTCAGATCGCCAGCGTTGCAACCATTTCGGCTGCTGACTCGGCAATCGGCAATGTCATCGCGGATGCCATCGACAAGGTCGGCAAAGACGGCGTTGTGACTGTTGAAGAAAGCAACACTTTCGGAATCGAACTTGATTTCACCGAAGGAATGTTGTTTGACAAGGGTTACTTGTCGCCTTACTTCGTCACAGATGCAGAACGTCAAGAAGCAGTTCTTGATGACGCTTACATCTT
Source organism: Actinomycetes bacterium (assembly GCA_037138315.1). Classification (GTDB taxonomy): domain Bacteria; phylum Actinomycetota; class Acidimicrobiia; order Acidimicrobiales; family Ilumatobacteraceae; genus Casp-actino8. Next base: position 4,751 of record JBAXIP010000119.1, on the reverse strand, counting down.
GTTGTACGGCTCAAAGATTTCAACTGTTCAGGCTTTGTTGCCCGCACTTGAAGCAGTGATGAAGACCGGTAAGCCGCTCGTCATCATCGCCGAAGACATCGAAGGCGAAGCTTTGGCCACTCTCGTGGTCAACAAGATTCGCGGCACCTTCACGTCAGTTGCTGTGAAGGCTCCTGGCTTTGGTGATCGTCGCAAAGCAATGTTGCAAGACATGGCAGTTCTCACTGGTGGTCAAGTCATCAGCGAAGAAGTTGGCCTCAAGCTTGAAAACATCACGCTCGATCTTCTCGGTCGTGCCAAGCGCGTCATCGTGACCAAGGACGAAACCACCATTGTCGATGGCAATGGCGAAAAGTCTGACGTCGAAGGTCGCATTAACCAGATCAAGGCCGAAATCGAAAACACCGATTCCGACTGGGATCGTGAAAAGTTGCAAGAGCGTTTGGCCAAGTTGGCCGGCGGTGTGGCTTTGATCAAGGTTGGCGCAGCCACCGAAGTCGAACTCAAGGAAAAGAAGCACCGCATTGAAGACGCCATCTCAGCAACTCGTGCAGCAATCGAAGAAGGCGTCGTGCCTGGTGGCGGAACCGCATTGTTGCGGGCCCGTGCCGCGGTGAAGGCCGTTGTCGATTCGCTCACTGGTGACGAGGCCACTGGTGCTCGCACCGTGTGGGAAGCCCTTGATGCTCCAGCTCGCAACATCGCCGACAATGCCGGCATGGAAGGCGCCCTTGTGGTGCAGCGTGTTGAAAGCGAAAAAGGCGCGATGGGACTCAATGCCGCAACTGGCGAGTACGTCGACCTCGTGAAGGCCGGAATCATCGACCCCGCCAAGGTGACTCGTGCTGCGTTGCAAAACGCTGGCTCGATTGCTGCTTTGGTCCTTACCACCGAATGCCTCGTAGCCGACAAGCCTGAAAAGGGCGGCGGCGGCGGTATGGGTGGCGGCATGCCTGGTGGCATGGGTGGCATGGGCGGAATGATGTGATTTGACGGTTCGCCGTCAACACACTTTCAACTAAATACAACCGAACACATAACTGAATACGACAAGGGGCTGGCGGAGCAATCCACCGGCCCCTTTGCTGTTCCCCATTGGGCGCGAAACACCCCCACATACGGGGGTCAAATTGCCCAACCAACTTGCCAACTAGCCTGTGACTATGCCCGCCCCTGGAAAGCGCTCGTTTTGGCTGCACCAATTGGCTGAATACATCGTCGGTGGGGCGATGTTGGCGTCGGGATTACAAAGTCCCAAACCGCTCGTCCCAGCCGTTGTCGGAACTTTGATCTTGGTCAATACCGCAATCGTTGACGCCCCGTTTGGGGCATTTCGATTAGTGGGTCGTCGCATACATCGAATCCTTGATTACATCGTCTTAGGCGTGGCGATAGTGGCCTGTGCTGCTCCAGGGATGGACGTGGCGACACGATTAGTTCAGATATTGATTGTGATCGTGTTGGCCGTGGTGATCTTGAGAACTGATTACTCAGCGCCGGCGCCCAAAGTCAAACAACCAGTTTCTGCGACCCCCGACGGTAAAGCCGATGAAATCGGGCGTTTTGCTGGGCATACTGCGGGAACGTGGGCCAGCAAAATCCGCGACAAGAGTCGAGAGTTCAAGCAATCATGAATAAGCCCCCGAAAAAATCTGTGCCTAAACCCAAGCGTTTCAAACTTCCTGATGGCACTGGCTTGGTGGTGTGGACAGATCCGATTGGCACTGGTTCATTTGCAGCACTGGTGATCAAAGGTGGTCGCCTCGAGGTTGTTGACTTCGATGGTTCAACGCGGGTGCACGACTTTGCCAATGCGTTCGATGCCATTTTTCCGTTGCTTGTTGCTCAAACCACAATGTCAGAAGAGACGGCGTTTCATGTGTTGTTCTGTGAGAAATACACCGAAAAACACGCTCGTGTCGTTGTTCAACAAATACTTCGTCTTGTTGGCCGTGAGCGGTTTGAGAAGCAGAACTTTGATGTGCGATATACGGGTGGCCGGGCACGAGCCATTGACCTCATTGACCCGTGATTGAGCGAAGTATCGCAACGCGAGTCTTTGCGATACTGAGGCGTAAACTTTGGTCATGACTTCATCATTCGAACGTCCAGATGCCGACCTGAACAAGATCATTGCCGCGTGGGATGAATGGGAACGGGGAGAAGAAGCTCCGGGTAAGACCATGACGAATATGAAGAAGGCTGGTCTGGCCGAAATTCTGAAAGAACTCCAGTCGTCTGGCTGGAAGCCAACTGTCGTCGCCTGATTTGTGATGTCAACGGGTTCATCGCGCCGCGCTGGCGGAGCCCAACAAATACCAACGCCGACGGTGCGCCGCAGTGGTGGTGCTGCGATGTGGAGCGAACAACAAGCTGAATTTGATCTTGATTCAGTTGTGCAACGAGTCAAACAAAAACAAGTTGACGAACGAACCCACAAAGCACCTCGAATTGAAGAAAAGGTTTCGGCAGTTCTGGCATTGCTTGCACCAGGCGCACATGGTGCTGAAATTTTGCTCACTCGGCGTTCGACAAAACTTTCAAACCATCAAGGTGAAATGAGTTTTCCGGGTGGGCGCGTTGACGGCGGCGAATCAATTGTCGAAGCAGCATTGCGCGAAACCTATGAAGAAGTAGGAGTGCCGGCGCAACTTGTGACGGTGCACGCTGAACTCAGTCCACTTTCAACTTTCGTCAGTCGGAGTTATATCGTGCCCGTACTTGCAACGGTTCTTGAAAAGCCTGAGCTGTCAATTAGTTCTGATGAAGTTGATCGAGCGTTATGGGTGCCGCTTGTCGAACTCGTGCGGGCCGATACCTTCTCGTGGGAATGGTGGTCATTTGATCGTGCCGAATCGACAGGTGATCGCCCGATGTTTTTCTTTCATCTCGATGATGAAACAATTTGGGGCGCAACCGCTCGTATTTTGCATGAATTGTTATGTGTTATTCATGGTATAAATCAGTTTGATTTACCGAACTGGTAGATCAGAATATGAACATGTTTCAATTGCGCCGACTTGAGTATGACGATGTCGAGTGGATCTTTGATGCTTGTCAAGATGAAGCTATTCAACGTTGGACCATGATTCCGCGGCCATATTCGCTGGAAGATGCTGAATGGTTCGTTGAGAACGAGCCCGAGTACGTGACGATGGTGATTAAGGATTCGGAGTCTTCAATGCCCCTTGGTTTGGTGAGTATTCACGAGATTGATGAAGTCACTCGCGAAGCTCCTATGGGCTATTGGGTGGCTCCTTGGGGTCGCGGAATGAAAGCCGCTTCGGCTGCTGTGAAATTGTTGATTGCCTCAATCACGCCTGATGAAGACATTCATTCAGTTGTTGCCTATATCGCTGAAGAAAATACGGCCTCACGACGAACCGTTGAGCGCGCCGGCTTTGTTGAGGTTGAACGCGGGTGGGGCTTGGCCAGAGAGTTCATGGATGAAGTGATGTCGATCAAATATCGAAAAACTCTCTGACCGACCCAAACGTTAGAGACCTCCTGCAGTGCGGACGGCTTTGTAAAAAACAGTTGCCCATGCTTTGCAAGGCAAGTAATCAAGCAGCGAGCGCGACGCACAGTGGTTCAGCATGTCTGTACGAAAGCGCGTGTCAATTCGTAGCCGAATCTTGCTGTTCCACCATTTACCGTATTTGCCAGTCCCTGGAAGACAAACCAATTGAGCGGTACGGGTCGCACATGAATAACGCTGGTCCATCAATTTGAAATTCCGATAGGCAAAATCATGTCGCAAACATGGTTCAGTGAAATCAAACGTTCGACCAGAACTTCCGATGAGCGGAGCCGAACATAAATCGGTTGACCAATCAAACCAATCGTCTGCGTCAGAGTGTTGATGCGATAGCGCGACGAAGTCTCGTAATGTTGTGGAGAACACCAAAGTCTCTAAACGCTTCGAATCACGAACAGGATCGTGACCCGACAATGGAGCGGTCAAAAAACTCGAGACCACCACGAGGAGACTGAGTACGAAACCCAAGTCGCCCTCCTTTGATATATGAGTTGCTGCTGCAACGACACAATCAATGTGGGGAGGAGTTCAGTGAAACGGCGAAAGATTTAGATTGCTGATTCGGGTAGGTCAAGTAGATGACCCATGCGATCGCGCTTCGTTTGGAGATAGCGCAAGTTTTCTTCGGTGGGTGCAAGGTCGAGGCGTACTCGCTCAACAACTTCAACACCTTCAGCTTCAAGACCTTCAAACTTGGCGGGGTTATTGGTGATCAAGCGCACCTGTTTGATGCCGAAATCGCGCAAGATGCGCGCGCCAATTGAATAGTCACGATCGTCAATGGCGAAACCGAGTTCGGTGTTTGCATCAACGGTGTCACGGCCCTGATCTTGCAACGAATATGCACTGATCTTGTGGGCGATACCAATGCCGCGTCCTTCGTGATCGCGGAGGTACACAATAACGCCGCGTCCTTCTTGGGCAATGAGTGCCATCGATGTTTGCAATTGTGGACCACAGTCGCAGCGCCGGCTGGCGAAGACATCACCAGTGAGGCATTCACTATGTACACGAGTCAGAACTGGTTCAGATGACGTAATATCGCCTGCAGAAAATGCGACGTGCTCGATTTGGGTCGTTGCATCGCGAAAGGCTGTACATACAAACATTCCCCACTCGGTAGGGACCTGTGCTTGTGACACGCGAATGACTGAGTTTGCTGACGGCGACGAATTTTGACTGATATCTCAGCGTAACAGATGACCCCCGCACG
>JBAXIP010000118.1:0-6447 GCA_037138315.1 Actinomycetes bacterium | reverse complement strand
TATAGCGGACCATGTAATGCACTCGCGTGCCATTGTTGATATGCGATGAAGTTCAATGGTTCGGGGAAACCGTGACCTGTAGCGAGCAAATTCGCCGTTGAATGATAAAAGAGTGGGTCTCCGCCGTCGGTGCGAGTGGGAGCGACTACCAGCAACGTGCCCAGACGAACAACGAGCGCGAGGGCGAGCAGACCAAGATACGACGTTCGAAACTGTGGAATCACCAACTTGTTATTGGCGATGATGTTGGCGATCATCCAAACACCGATGACCAGCAGTAATCCCAATGCTGCAGAAGTACAAGCGGCCCATAGGAAGCTGGTGAATTGCGGACCAACAAGAGTTTTTACGTTCCCGTCAGCATTGAGGATGACTCGTTCAACATGTTGGCGGGTGATGAGATCAACTGAGATTCGAGAGAACAGAAAAAAGCCAGGCGCAAGGTACGCAAGAACAGAAATCGTTCGGTGAGAAAAGTTTGATGAGAGCAGCGGTTGGGTGTGGTCAACATCTGATGGAGTTCGACCACGAATGGTGGTGATGATGAGTGCTGCGAACGCAACGAGAATCGATAAACCGACGGCAGGTCCGACGAAAGGTTGGCTGTGGCGAAAGAGAAGTGCAGTTGCAACGAGGTGGCGAGGCGTGACTTTGAGTTGAGGTTGGGCGGCAAGTGCTCCAACCAAAACTGTCCACCACGTGACATACGTCAGAGCGGTAGCAGTTGCGATGCGACGACGAATTGAGGACTTGGGACAAAAATACTTAAGACACGATTGACCAATGAGAAAGAGGGGATAAAAAGTAGCGAGACAAATGATGATGTCCAGCCAGTGGCCGGGCGATCCGCCTTCGTTGAGGCGTGCGACCATGGCGCACAGTCGAATGAAGCCAAGAACTCCCACGAATGCGGCAGGACGTCGAATAGATGAGAAAAGGGCGGACGGACTGATTGCTCAATGTTAGACAGTCTCAAAGGTTGGCTGAGGGAGTTCGGTCGATGAACCTGGATGTCGATGGCTGGGACTTTGGAATGACCTGAAAATGGCTAACCGGATGGTACTTTCGTGGTGTCGTGAATAACTTTCGTCATCCTTTTCTCTCCATCGCGCGACCCCGTTGGAGGGTGGCTGTATCACTATTGATTGCGTTGGCTGCGGTGGTGTACTGGTGGTGGCCCGGAATCGTGGGTTCGAGCGACCTGGCGCATGCTCCGGCAGTATTGGTTGTCGGAAACGGCGACTTAAAAGAGGCGCAAATAGTCGTGAGTCGGCGCTTGATTGAAGAGGGTCTCACAGTGGCTTGGGTCGATGCTCCCGAATCGTGGTGCGATGTGCCGGGCGATTTGGCGAGCGTTAACGCTCAACCATCTCTCGGAATTGTTATTTCTCTGAATTCTCCGATTTCATTCAAGTCATGCGACGAATCGCCAGATGTGGCTGCACAAAAAGTCGTCGACGCGTTACGGAGATTTGATGCCAACCATGTTGTAGTTGTCACTGGGTTGTCGGTTGCAGCAGATCCGGTAGTAGCCGCTCTACAGAAACTTGATGTACGCGTCGTTGATCCTTCGAGTTTGTTGGCAGACGTTGATGAGCATGTCAACTGTTTGTGGTGGGACGACTGTCTGCCTGACGAAAATGGTGTTGGCTACGTGATTGTCCGTGATGCAAATGGGTTGACTCTTGCTGGTCAACAAAGAGTCGCCCGAATGATCGTGGCGAATGTTTTGTGATGTCTGATTTAACTGTTTCAGAGATGGCAGCCGAGATGGTGAGCCGTGGTGTTAAGCGCGTTCACGTGTTGGCCTGGCGCGACTTTGATGACGACGAGGCGGGCGGATCTGAGGACCACGCCCATGAATTCATGAAACGCTGGCAAGAGGCTGGGCTCTCGGTGTTGCATCGAACTTCACACGCCGTCGGTCAACCGTCCACGGCAGTGAGAAGTGGCTATGAGGTGATCCGCCGTGGTAGCCGAATGTCGGTCTTCCCGCGAACCATGGTGAGCGAAACCTTCGGACGAATGGGCAAATACGATGCTCTTGTTGAAATTTGGAATGGTGTTCCGTGGTTGTCGCCGTTGTGGTGTCGACGTCCACGAATTTTGATTCTGCATCACGTCCATGGTCCGATGTGGAATCAGATGTTTTCTCCGCCGCTAGCGGCCATTGGTCGGGGACTAGAAACGAAATTTGCTCCTCCGTTTTATCGACGGACTCCAACTGTTACCACGTCGGATGACACGCGCGAAGAATTGATTCACTTGGGTTGGAAACCAGAACTCGTCACAACTGGTCCAGTAGGAGTTGATGAATTTTTCTCAGCTGGTGGCGTCAAGACACGTCACCCATCGGTGTTGGCGGTCGGGCGTCAAGCACCGGTGAAGCGTTTTATTGAACTCATGGAACAGGTGCAATACACGCGCCAATTTGTTGAAGGAACCACTTTGACCTTGGTTGGAGATGGTCCCGATCGAGCAAAAATAGTTGAGTGGATTGAGCAGAACGGAGCCCACGAGTGGGTGACATTGCTGGGCAGAGTGACCAGAGATGAACTCCGTGATCAGTATCGCCAAGCGTGGGTGATCGCGAGCGCATCGTTGGCCGAAGGTTGGGGGCTGGCACTCACCGAAGCTGCCGGATGCGGGACGCCAGCAGTGGCAACCGATATCAGCGGTCACCGATGTTCAATTTTGAATGGAGAAACGGGTCTACTTGCATCACTAGAAAATCTCGGTCGAGTGATCGCTGACGTGTTGCTTGATGATTCACTTCGCACGACATTGGCGCAACAAGCCGAACGGCGCGCGCGAACGTTGACCTGGGACGCTCTGGCGGCAGGGGTATTGCGACCTCTCTACCTGCAAGTTGTTGGTCGCTCGTCGTGAAGTATTCTTCACAGATGTCGTCATCTGCAGTGGCTGAGTTGTCCCGTCGAGCCACATGGCTATTTGTCATTGTGGCTTCGACCTTTGCAGTGACACCGATCATTATTGCCCTCGTTGTACTGCTACGGGGGCACGCTTGGTATCCCGCAGGAGATATGGCTCAAGCCGAGTTGCACATGCGCGGGTTTTTCAACCACCCGCCTTTGGTTGGGGCCGCCGGGCGCATCGTGAGTGACACAGGGTTCCAGGGTTCACACCCAGGTCCGGGGTTGTGGGTCGCAATGTTGCCGGTCTACGTAGTGGGTGGACGCAGTAGTCATGCGCTTTTAGCGGCGGCCGCCAGCGTGCACATTGTTTCTGTTGTGCTCGCGGTTCGTTTAGCGTTTCATCGAGGTGGGCGGCTCTTGGCCGCATTGACTGCTTTGGCTGCGTTATTGGTCATTCGAGCTTCTGGCCCAGATTTCATGGTTGAACCTTGGAATCCGTGGTTGGCCATCTTGCCGTTTGCAGTTTTCGTCTTTCTGATTGGTGAAGTTGTTGCCCCGATTGCAAGTGCGAAACAAAAACGGCTTTCGTTGATCGCAGCAGTCATCGTCGGAAGTTACTGTTTGCAGTGTCACGCTGGTTATGCGGTTTTGGTTGTTGGTGCCTTGGTGGCTTCGATTGTGGTGTGGGTGCGTGATGAATGCCGCACCACAGAATCAAAGTTTTTAGGTGTCTCGCAATCGAGGAAGAAAATTCAAAGCGGCTTACTCTTCAGCACCATCGCATTATTCATAGTTTGGTCGCCGGTGTTCATTGATCAATGGCGTCGATCGCCTGGCAATCTCTCCATACTTTGGGAACATTTTGTGACGCCTTCTGAGCCGACAATGAGTTTGAGTGCAGCAGTGCGAGTGATCACCACGCAGTTCAATCTCTTAGGGCTATGGCTATCGGGTCCGGGTGCTGATGCACCAGCCGAAGGTTGGGCGCGTTACATCGGATGCTTGTTACTCATTGGATTGTGGGCATGGTGTACGTGGAAAGTTAATCAAACAAAACAAGCGACGATGCTGCGCTGGCAGTTGATGATGGCGGGTTTAGTACTTCTCGGTTCGTTGTCTATTTTGCGAATTTTCGGGCCGTACTACGAGTACACGGTGCGTTGGTTCTGGATTCTCTCGGCTCTGACGGCGATCACATCAATATTTTTCTTGGTCAGGACATACCAAGTTTTGGAGAGGTTGCGCAGATCGCCTGTATCGATGCGAACGTTGGTTGCGGGCGCCGCAGTGCTGGTGTCGGGCCTGTTGGTGATGAGCTGTCTACAAACCGCCGATCGAGTCAAGCTTCCGGGAAGAACCGAGTCGCGCATTTTGGCCGACCTCATTCCGGAAGTATCTCCCAAATTGCAACGCGATGAAAAATATCTATTGAGGATGTATGACCCGTACACCTTGAACGCAACGGGCTTTGGGTCGGTGCTTGAACTTGAACGGCAAGGATTTGATGTTGGAGTTGAATCATTTCAAGCTGCTGCCGCACTTCCGTCTCGCGTGCGGTTTGAGGATCAAGTTGACGAAATTCTTTGGGTTGTCGTTGGTCCAGCGATCAAGATCGCCGATGCTGATCCAGCATTAACGAAACTTGGCGAAGCAAACCCGCGATCGGCATCTGAAGAATTGCTGGCGCAAAAACTGTTGTCAGATATTGCCCAATTGTTGACTGATGCTGGACGTGGCGAATTGGTTTCTACTTTAGAGACGCCAGGCGCCTCGTTGATCTTTGCCGAACCACCTCTACCGGACTACATCGCAACCGTCGTTCGGCAATTGATTTCTTTGGGCCAACCAGTGGCAATGTACTCAGTGGCGCCTGGCGTGCCAGTTGAATCACTAAAGTAGTGGTTTGTGCTTGTTGCTGTTGTTCTGCCCACCTATAACGAAAGCGAAAATATCGCTCGTTTGCTGATGCAACTGCGGCAGGTATTGCCCGATAGTCGCTTATTTGTAGTTGACGACAACAGCCCTGACGGAACTGGCGATATTGCCGAGCGATGTGCGGTCGAATTAGGCGGAATTGAAGTTTTGCATCGACCCGGCAAGCAAGGACTCGGTAGCGCTTATCGCCAAGGTTTTGCCCATGTGATTTCGCAGGGCGTTGACGTCGTTGTCTCGATGGATGTCGATTTCTCGCACGACCCACTTTCGATTCCGGCAATGCTTGCAGCAATTGAATCTGGTTCAGATGCAGTCATTGGTTCGCGTTACGTGAACGGAGGTGGCACCAAGAATTGGCCGATTCATCGCCGGTTGTTGTCACGTTGGGGAAATTTGTATACCGCAGCGGTACTTGGCGTCAAAGTTCGCGATTGCACCTCCGGATTTCGCGCCTATCGAGCAACAGCGTTGGCTTCAATTGCTCCGGAGACAACCAAGGCCGAGGGATACGCGTTTCTTTCAGAATTAGTTGTCCGCCTGTCGCGCCGTGGAATGAAGATCAGTGAAGTTCCGATTCTTTTTGTTGATCGTGAAAATGGAACGTCAAAGATGTCTGGACGAATCATCGCCGAGTCGATGTTGCTTGTGACCCGGTGGGGAATTTCACACCGTTTGAATCAGAGCGTGAAATTAGTGCAGAGAAAGTTTCGCGATCGAAAGAACTAACGCTTGAGCAGCGGTCCGAGTTTGTCGCCTACTTTTGAGTAGCGCACAATGCAGTACACCGCACGGACGCCATCTCGCCAGCCGATTTTCTTGCCTTCGTCATAAGTTCGACCTGAATACGAAATCCCGACTTCGAAAATTCGTACCCGTGACTTCGCAAGCTTTGCGGTAATTTCGGGTTCAAAACCGAATCGATCTTCTTCAATGTTGATTGACTGAATAACTTCACGTCGAAAACATTTGTAACAAGTTTCCATGTCAGTGAGGTTGAGGTCGGTAAACATATTGGACATCAAGGTCAAGAATTTATTGCCAAGGCTGTGCCAGAAATACAAAACTCGATGAGGGCGTCCGCTTAAAAAGCGTGAACCAAAAACGACATCGGCTCGATCGTCAAGCAATGGCTCAAGCACGAGCGGGTATTCCGACGGATCGTATTCAAGGTCGGCGTCTTGCACAATGACAAATTCGGACGTGGCATGTTGAAAGCCGGTACGAAGAGCAGCCCCTTTGCCTTTGTTGACTTCGTGGAGCACGACGCGCACCTTCGCATTGTCAATGCTCGCCAAAATCTCACGGGACCGATCTTTGGATCCATCGTCAACAACGATGATCTCGGCGACCCATTTTGAAGCAAGGACTAAATTTATGAGGGACTGAATCGTTGCTTCTTCGTTGTAGCACGGGATAACCACGCTCAGGCAGGGGCGAACTTTGGTAGTCACAATGGGGAAACGCTAGCGGTTGGGTCGGCAGGATCATTCGGATTGGGACGGGCAGTGATCCAAGTTGAGAGCGAAAGCAAGACAATTCCCAGCAAAACGGGGCGATGTGAACGCCGAAAGACCGATGGCCAGCCAAAACTCGGGGCTGCGCCGGTGCGGATTTGTTGGGCAATCAGGAACAGCAT
>JBAXIP010000117.1:0-6493 GCA_037138315.1 Actinomycetes bacterium | reverse complement strand
GTGCTGATCATGCTGTGGCTGTTACAACGTCAGGCAGCGGTCAAGGTCAGCAGTCTGTTCTTTTTGACGCCAGCACTGAGCACGATTGAAGGTGCAGTTTTGTTTGGTGAACGTTTGGGAGTGTTAGCGGTCGTGGGACTCGGCGTGGCCCTGGTTGGCGTCGCCCTCACCACCCGCACAAATTGATCCACTTTGGAATATGGCTGCCGCCTACCGGCAACTCAACTCCAAAGTGGCGATTAATTGCCGGTGTAGTGGGCGTCGGCGAGGGTGAGGACTTCGTCGATGACGGCGATGCCGGCTCGCACATCTTCGTCGCTTGTCGTCAACGGCGGAACAACGTGCATACGGTTGAAATGGGTGAACGGCCACAAGCCTTGAGCCTTGCACGCACCAATCAATTCAACCATCGGGGCATTGGCGGGACCCGCTGCGTTAAACGGCACCAAAGGCTCACGGGTCTCGCGGTTCTTGACCAATTCGATAGCCCAGAACACACCAACACCACGCACATCACCGACGCTCGGGTGCTTCGCTTTCAACTTCTCAAGTTCGGGTCCGATGATGTCGCGACCAAGATGGCGAGCATTCTCAATGACGCCTTCTTCTTCGAAAATATTGATGCTTGCGACAGCTGACGCACAAGCAAGCGGGTGGCCGCTGTAGGTGAGTCCACCCGGGAACTGACGCTCGCGGAAAGTGTCAGCAATGCGATCGCTAATAATGACTCCACCAAGTGGCAAGTAACCAGAGTTCACACCTTTGGCGAAACAAATTAAATCTGGTGCGACTTTCCAATTGTCGATTGCGAACCATTCTCCGCATCGACCAAAGCCCGACATCACTTCATCGGCGATGAGCACGATTCCGAACTCATCACAGATTTCGCGTACGCCAGCCATGTAGCCAGGCGGCGGAACCAAGATTCCGTTTGTACCAACAACACTTTCGAGCATGATGGCGGCAACCGTTTGAGCACCTTCAACCATCAAGGTGTCGCGTAAGTGTTGCAAGGCGCGTTGTGATTCTTCAAGGTCGCTACTGCTGTGGAATGCCGAACGATATGGATACGGGCCCCAGAACTTGACCACTCCTGGTAAGCCCGGTTCGCTTGGCCAACGACGCGGATCACCGGTGAGCTGAATCGCTCCACCAGTTGCACCGTGATAGCTGCGGTAAGTCGTGAGAATTTTGTGACGTCCGGTGTGCAAGCGCGCCATACGAAGGGCATTTTCGGTTGCTTCGGCTCCACCATTAGTGAAGAACACCATGTTCAAATCACCAGGCGCACGTTCGGCAATCAGGCGAGCGGCTTCACTGCGCGCATCATTGGCGTGGTACGGAGCGATCGTGCATAAGCGCTCGGCCTGCTCTTGAATAGCCGCGACCAACTTGGGGTGTTGATGTCCGATATTGACATTGACGAGTTGGCTCGAGAAGTCGAGGTACTTCTTGCCAGATTCATCCCAGAAGTGACTGCCCTCAGCCTTGGTAACGACGATCGGGCTAATCAGGCTTTGAGCCGACCATGAGTGAAACACATGCGAGCGATCGCTCTTGAGTGCATTATCGGGATTCGTGTTGAGTGCCGAGGAGGTCATGGTCATAACTTCACACTATTCGTTACACATCAGGGAGTACAGACTGTGCATTGTCACAGGACAATGAAGATTCGTAAAGCACGAATTGTTGCTACGGTCAGAGGGATGGGCGAGCGAATTTCTTTCAAGTCAAACGGCGGAACATGCGATGGGTACCTTGCGAACGGAGGCGGACCAGGCGTCATTGTGATTCAAGAATGGTGGGGACTCGTACCCCATATTCAAGATGTCGCTGATCGATTTGCTGCTGCAGGATTTACTGCTCTTGCACCCGATTTGTATCACGGTGAATCGTCGACCGAACCCGACGGTGCCGGCAAGTTGATGATGGGACTCAACTTGGCACAAGCTGCCAAAGATCTATCGGGTGCTGTTGATTTCTTGCAGGCGAAAACTGGTCAGCAAAAAGTTGGCGTGGTTGGTTATTGCATGGGCGGTGGGCTCACTTTGGTTTTGGCGTGTCAGCGACCTGATGCTGTCGCAGCTGCAGCTCCGTACTATGGGGTTATTCCGTGGCCATCTGCTCAACCCGATTGGTCAAAGCTTGCAGCCAAAGTTGTTGGTGAGTATGCGGAACTTGATGACTTCGCCGGACCAGAAACTGTAAAGGCGCTTGAAGCACAACTCAAGACACTTGGCAAAGATGCAACTCTTAATATTCACGCAGGAACCCAGCACGCATTCTTTAATGATGCACGTCCAGAAGTTTTCGATGCTGCGGCCGCACAGATGAGTTTTGATCGAACGCTCGATCTCTTCAGAACAACTCTCTAAACAAGTTACGGAGCAGCAGCAATTGGTGCATCGGTCGTTGTGACGAGGGGAGTCGACGTAGTGACCACCAATGAAGACACAACTGGTCGGATGGGCTCTTCGCCACCACCGCTATTCACAATCAGTCCAATCCCGATACCAACAATCAAACCTAAGACAGCACCACTTGCACCAGCGATGAGTTTTAACTGATCAGTCATCGGCTTCACCGAAATGTCAGCTCAATGATTCAATGGCAGCTTGCACTGCAAGTACCCGCCGTGCATTGTCGACATGCAAGTTTTCAATCATGCGGCCATCAACAGTGATGACACCACGACCCTCTGCAGTGGCTTCTTCAAATGCAGCAATCACGCGTTGTGCGTAATCAACTTCATCAGCAGAAGGCGCCCACACATCGTTAGCAATTTCAACTTGTGACGGGTGAATGAGGGTCTTGCCATCAAAGCCCATCTGAGCACCTTGAACACATTCATCGCGGAACGCATCAAGATCTTTGACATCGTTGAAGACGCCATCGAGAATAACTTTTCCGGCTTCGCGAGCAGCAAGAAGCGCTGTCGCTAAGTGCGGTGTGAGCGGAGCACGGCTGCGCACTTGAGTAGCACGCAATTCTTTCGCCAAGTCATTGGTGCCCATCACCAATGTTTGAACGCGGGGGTGAGCAGCAATCTGTCGCACATCAAAAATGGCAGTTGGAGTTTCAATCATTGCCCAAATTTTCATTGAGCCTGGCGCTCCAGCGCTTGCGAGTGCCGACGAAACAGCTTCAACTTCTTTGACTGAATTGATCTTCGGAATCACGACAGCCGAAACATTGGCCATCGCTGCCGCCACTAGGTCTTCATGTCCCCACTGTGTGTCAAGGCCATTACAACGAATCGTGATTTCTTTATTTCCGTATTCTCCGCTCAACGCTGCTGCGACTGCATTGCGCCGCGCATCAGGCTTTGCATCGGGAGCAACTGCATCCTCGAGGTCAAAAATCAAAGCATCGGCAGGAATGCCCTTTGCTTTGTCGAGTGCCCGCTCGTTGGCGGCAGGCATATATAGAACTGAACGGCGGGGACGTAGATCTGACATGAAAGTTTCCTTGTTGTATTTATCAGAAGCCGTAGGCGGCAGTGAGTTCGGGGTCGCGTGCTGAAAGTTCGCGAGCTAATTGCACAATGACTCGACACTGCTTCACTGAAGCGTCGTCTTCCATTTTTCCGTCGAGCATGATTGCACCAGTGCCATCGCCCATTGCATTGATGACGCGCATTGCATGAGCAACATCGCTTGGACGTGGACTAAACACTCGACGTGCAATATCAATTTGTGCGGGGTGAAGCGACCAAGCGCCAACACAACCAAGCAAGTAGGCATTGCGGAACTGATCTTCGCAGGCAACAACATCTTTGATGTCGCCAAAGGGACCATAGAACGGCAAGATGCCGTGCATCACGCAGGCATCAACCATGCGAGCCAACGTGTAGTGCCACAAATCTTGTTGATAGGTATTGCGCGGCGCATCAGGACTCTCGGGATTCGGATCGTCACGCACGACATAGTCGGGGTGGCCACCACCAACACGTGTTGTCTTCATGCGACGATTTGCTGCAAGGTCGGCCGGTCCGAGTGAAAGCCCTTGCATGCGAGGCGACGCTCCACAAATCTCTTCAACGTTGGCAACCCCGCGAGCAGTTTCAAGAATTGCGTGAATCAACAACGGCTTCTTGAGCCCAGCCTTAGCTTCAAGCTGTGCGAGCAAACGATCGACGTAGTGAATGTCTTCGGGTCCTTCAACCTTCGGGATCATGATGACATCAAACTTGTCGCCGACTTCGGTGACGAGTGTGGTGATGTCGTCAAGGCCCCACGGCGAATCAAGACTGTTGACGCGGGTCCACAGTTGTGTCGTGCCCATCGGAACCGTCTTGGCAACATTGACAAGACCAGCTCGGGCTGCTTCTTTGTCAGTTGCCGGCACACCGTCTTCAAGGTTGCCGAGAATGATGTCGACTGTCGGAATGATGTCGCCCAATTTGGCAACCATCTTTTCGTTCGACGGCGGGAAGAAGTGAATCATCCGGCTCGGGCGGAAGGGGATCTCACGGACGGGCTCGGGGGCTCCGACGGCGAGGGGCTTGAAGAAGTCTTTGGCGCTGCGCACAATGCGAGGGTACGCCTTTTTGACCCCACTTAGTAAGCCTCGTGACCAAAAAGTTGCCAGAAAGATGACTTGGCAAATACCTCGTGGCAATCTGCCCGCCTACTCTTGATTGGGTGACGGCTCTCATCATCGGAAATCATGAAATCGACGCGGTGCTTTTTGATGCCGGTGGAATCTTCGTGATCCCTGACCCGACCGTTTTGGCTCCGCTTTTGAGTTACTACGGCGCCACGACCGACTTGGCGAGATATCACCGTGCGCACTACCGAGGTATGGCTGCGAAATCAGCAGATGGATCAGGCGAGTCCAACTGGGATTCTTACAACGTGGCTTATGTTGAAACCATTGGGGTTCCGAGTCATGATGTCATCGAAGCGGCAACAGTTCTTGGGCGATCGCGTAACGCCTACACCTGGCGTTGGCCGCTACACGACAGCGTTGAAGCGTTGCGAAAACTCCACCAGAGCAATGTGCCCATCGGCGTCGTGAGTAACGCGTCTGGTCAGATTGAGGACATCTTGTCGCGATCGGCGGTCTGCCAAGTTGGTGAAGGCATGGGCGTTCCAGTTCGCATCGTCATTGACAGCCATGTTGTTGGAGTCTCAAAACCCGACGCACGAATTTTTGATTTTGGACTCGCCGCTTTCACCGAGTTTGAACGTTCACGAATTGCGTATGTCGGCGATTCGGTCACGATGGATATTGGGGGAGCGCGTAACGCCGGCCTCGTTCCAGTTCTTCTTGACCCGTATGACGATCATGCTGGAGCAGACTTTTATCGGGTGAAGTCTTTGCTCGAACTGTTGTCATGAGTGACGTTCCAGGTTCTGGAGTTTCTGAACGTTGGATCGAATGGCGTCGCACGGTTGACCTCATTAAGTACGACCAACGTTGGGACGCGATGGCGGCACGCGGTGATTCGATTCATGGAGAAGCTGATTTTGTCGAGCGTTTAATTGGCGATCGCAAAGTCCGTCTTCTCGATGCAGGATGTGGAACGGGGCGTTTAGCGATTGAAATGGTGAAGCGAGGCCACCATGCAGTTGGCGCAGATCTTGACCCCGACATGATTGATCGCGCCGCAACGAAAGCTCCACACATTGATTGGCATGTTGCCGATTTGTCTGAAATGAGTCTTGCCAACAAATTTGATGTGATCGTCATGGCCGGCAATATTCCGTTGTTCTGCGCGCCAAGTTCGCAAGCAGCGATCATCCAATCATTGGCCGAGCATTTAGATCGAGGCGGCTACTTGATCTCTGGCTTCTCGTTAGAGACACGACCCGATGCGTATGAGCGTCGCGATTATCAACGTGATGCGTTAGCCGCTGGACTCACAGAAGTTGCGGTGTATTCAACGTGGGATCAAAATCCATCGACCGATGGAGACGACTACACGGTGATGTTGCACCAAAAACCCTGAATCCATTGGTTATTCTGGTGGCGAAAACGTGCGAATTGCCGCACGTTTTCGCCACCAGAAAACCTAAGCGGTTTCAACCAAACGGCGAGCGATGACCTTGAGGCACAAGGTTTCGTCGGCACCTTCAAAAATTGACAATACGCGTGCATCAACGAACAGGCGGCTTACCGAATATTCTTCGGCGTATCCGTATCCACCGTGAATCTGCATTGCTTCGCGAGCAACCCATTCGGCAGCCTTGCATACGTATGCCTTGACCATGCTGGCTTCAGTTGTGCCTTCGCCCTTAGCCATCAACTTTGAAACTTGATAGCCGAATTGCCGACCAGCCTGAATGAGTACGGCCATGCGACCGAGCTTCACCTTCGTCAATTGATAGTCGGCGATGTTGTTGCCAAAAACATTGCGGTTGTTGGCGTAGTCGTATGCGGCTTCATAAGCCGCCTGCATCAATCCAACGGCGCGAGCAGCAGTTTGCAGACGGCCATTTTCAAAACCTTCCATTTGGTAATAGAAGCCTTTGCCAAGTCCGCCTTCTTC
>JBAXIP010000116.1:0-6538 GCA_037138315.1 Actinomycetes bacterium | reverse complement strand
GTCGTTGCAGCAGGCGGCATAGTCCTCACCAAGTTTTTGACTTCGGCTATCGACTATTACTGCAATGTCAACGAGATTGGCGCGAAGTCGGGCTGCGAAGCCGGACAACGTTTACGCGTTCAAGGTGTCGTTGACAAGGGTTCTGTTGAAAACGATGGCGTCACTACCAAGTTTGATATGTCATTTGGCGGAGTCACGATTCCAGTGACGTACGACGGTGAACCCGGCGGCATTTTCAAAGAATGTATTCCGGTAGTTGTGCACGGTATTTTGACCGATGGCGTCTTCTTGGGTGATCGGGTTGAAGTGAAGCACTCAAATGATTACAAGGCCGCCAACCCAAATCGAGTGAAGAACGAAGGCTCAACTTCTGAAGGAACCGCGTGCTCGCAGTAAGCATTAACGCAGCAATCGGCCGGGGTGCGATTCTGCTCGGTCTCTTGACGTGCCTGTCAGGAATCGCGATCACGGTTGCGGGAATTCGTAAGCACGATCTTCGTGCACTGAAGTCGGCTCCCCGCTATGCATATGTGGCATTTGGTGCTGCTCTCTTGGCATTCATCATGATGGAACGGGCTCTGATCACTCGTGACTTCTCGATGAAGTATGTGCAACAAGTCGGTTCAAGAGACACGCCGGCACTGTTTAATTTCACCGCGGTATGGAGTGCGCTTGAAGGTTCAATTCTGTTGTGGCTACTTGCCTTAACTGGCTTGATCGCAGCGGTTGCTCGTAAGTTTCGGGCTCGCGTCGGTGACGAACTTTTGGCTTGGGCCATGGTGGTCATGTTTGTCGTTGGCTTGTTCTTCTTCTTATTGTCATTCGGACCAGCAAACCCCTTCGCCATGGGTGCCCTTGGTGTGAACGATGGTCCTGGACCAAACCCGTTATTGCAAAATCACATTTTGGTGTTATTCCACCCACCGATTTTGTACATCGGATACGTGGGTTTCACGGTTCCATTTGCCTTTGCGATGGCCGCACTCATTACTGGTCGAGTCGGCGAAGGCTGGTTGCTTGAAACTCGTCGCTGGACTTTGTACGCCTGGGGCTTCTTGACTGTCGGCATCATTCTTGGAAGTTGGTGGAGCTACGAAGTTCTCGGCTGGAGTGGTGTGTGGGCGTGGGACCCAGTTGAAAATGCCAGCTTCTTACCGTGGCTTACGGGCACTGCATATTTGCATTCGGTTCTTGTGCAAGAACGTCGTGGTATGTTGCGCGTCTGGAACTTGAGCTTGGTCATCGCGACTTTTAGCTTGACGATCCTTGGAACTTTCCTCACTCGTTCTGGCGTTATTAATAGTGTGCATGCATTTAGCGCTGGAAGCGTTGGTCCGTGGCTTTTGACGTTCTTTGCAATCATTGTTGTCGTTGCAATTATTTTGGTTGGTCGACGCGGAGATCAACTGCGTTCACCAGGCGCTATTGATTCACCACTGAGTCGCGAAGGTGCTTTCTTGGCGAACAATGTTATTTTCAGTATTTTTGCCTTTGTTGTGTTGCTCGGCACGGTATTCCCACTCATTGTTGAAGCTTTGAACAATCGTCGTATTGTTGTCGGTGAGCCATTCTTTGACCGCATGACCATGCCGCTTGGATTGACATTGTTATTTTTGATGGCCGTAGCGCCAGTGCTTCCATGGCGTAAGGCAAGCCAAGAAGTTTTACGCGATCGTTTATTTTGGCCGGCGTGGTGTGGCGTCGGGGCGCTTGCGCTTTCTGTCATCGTTGGCGCAGATGGCTGGGCTTCTCTGGCCGCATTTGCCCTCGGCGGTTTTGCCGCTGGTGCGGCGTTGCGACAGATCGCGTTGGCGAGTCGACGTCAGGGTTGGCGTGGAGTGGTTGGACGGGCAAACGGTGGCATGGTTGTGCATATCGGCGTCATCATTATTGCCGTGGCCTTTAGCGCATCGTCTTCATACACGCGCACTCAAGAATTTGTCATGAAAGTTGGTGAGACGGTCACTTTTGCCGATCACACTTTTACCTTTGAAGGACTCTCACTCGAATCTGATGACGTCAAGACCAGCGTGAAGGCTGCAATACGTATTGACGGCGACTCTGTTTATAGTCCGGCGCGAAGTAAGTACATCAAGCAGGGAATGGACATCGGAACGCCAAGTGTTAAGTCGGGTTTTATAAATGACTTGTACATCACACTCGAAGGTAATGTTCGCCCCTCTGATACTGAAGCTCGCATCAAGATTTTTGTGAAGCCACTCATTCTGTGGTTGTGGATTGGCGGTGCGCTAATGGCATTAGGCACGGTACTTGCTGCATTCCCCGGCAAACGTCGCCAACCAACTGCACCGGTTTCGGCCGATTCAGTTTTGGCTCACTCAAACTCTGGTGATCATGTCTGAGCAGGCACCGCGCCGAATCGCTCCGATCATTTCGGTAGCAGTTGCTGCAGTGATGGTTTTTTTTATTGTGATCTTGGCTATTTCGTCAAATGATAAAGATGACACTGCAGTCACCCCGTTGATGTTGAAACCAGCGCCAGAGATTACAAGCACAACTTACGACGGTGATGTTTTTTTGCTGTCGCGCCGGCGTGGTTCTTGGGTGGTTTTGAACTTTTTTAACTCCACCTGTGTTCCGTGTAAGCGTGAACATCCCGAACTGGTGAAATTCTTTGAGACCCAACAAAGTCTTAACGGAACTGGTGCCGAGTTATACACCATCGTCAATGACGATGACGAACAGGCAGTTCGTGATTTCTTCAATGAAGAGGGCGGTGGCTGGCCCATCGTTCATGACGAAGACGCCAATGTTTCTGTAGATTACGGAGTTGCGAAAGTTCCCGAGACCTGGCTGATCAGCCCAACTGGAGTTGTGGCGCAACGTTTTACTGGTCAGGTGACTGCTGAACTTCTTGGTTCGGCAATTGCCTCAATGACCCAGGACAATGCATCATGAAAAATCAGTTCAATACCAAATTGAAGCGTTGGCCAACTTGGTTCGTCATGTTGTTCTGCGCCGTGGCACTGATGTTGATTGGGACTCAGCGTGATTCAGGCCCAGCAACACCGCAAGAGCGAGTTGAAAGCGTCTCAAAGCGAATGGCGTGCCCGACCTGCGATGGCGAGAGTGTGTATGAGTCTCGTGGAGCAGCTTCGCAGGCAATTCGCCAAGAAATAGTCCGTCAAGTAGCCGATGGGCAACTCACCGATAGTCAGATCGTGAAAGCGATTGATGATAGTTACGCGGCTGACTTAAAACTCGTTCCTGGTGGAACCGGTTTTGATGCCTTGATTTGGGTGTTGCCGATTGTGTTGCTCATCGTTTCGGTCGCTGGATTGATTGTGGTCTTTAGACGTTGGAGATTGCAAGGGTCACTAACTGCTACCGACGCTGACCGAGATCTTGTTGAATCTGCATTGCGGCAAGTGAGCGAAGATCGTGACTCCTGAACGTCGCGACCAACTGCAAGAAGAATGCGAATTCTTATTATCTTCGTTGGCTGATCTAGAACGCGAATTTGCAGTTGGTGACGTTGACGCCGACGATTATGCCTCGCTTAAGGATTCGTATACGGCTCGGGCCGCAACCATCATCCGTGAATTATCTGATGATTCTGAACCACGGGTTCGCAAACGCATTGGTTGGCGTCCGTTGGCATGGTCGGCATTGATTTTGTTGTTAGCGATTACCGCCGGAATTGTGGTCGCCCGCAACACTGGCGAGCGATTGCCTGGTCAAGGTATGAATGGGCCGATTGCTGATGGAAGCGTCAGTTCATTATTGGTGCAAGCTCGTTCAATGGGAATGAGCGATATCCCCACAGTGCTTGATTTGTATTCGCGTGTTTTAGCAATTGAACCCGACAATGTTGAGGCGTTGACCTATTTCGGTTGGTTTACTGTTTTGTCATCAACGCAGGAAGCCGACGCAAGCGCCGGGGCAACTCGATTACAGAACGGCATGGTTCTGTTACGCCAAGCCACAATTACCGATTCGACTTACCCAGATGCCCATTGTTTCTTAGGAATTTCTTTCTTTCGCTTCATCGATGACGCCGCAGCAGCGCAGCCCGAAATGACGGCTTGCTTAGATGCCAATCCGCCAGCAGAAGTTGCATCAATGGTGCAGGGTTTAATGACGCAAATTAATGACGCAGTTGCCGGAACAACGACAACTGTTCCGTGACACGTCACTGATCAATCAGTAGCAGGCGGTGCCCAGACTGATGCCTCGTTGATTTCGCCATCCTCGCGTTCCAAGACCCACACGGTACCTTTACGCCAATCCGGGTCGCCAATAATTTCGGTTCGACGTCGTTGCAATGCGGCCATGACATCGGGGATCACGTCACCGTGGCTACACATGACTGAGCCATTCGGAAGGGTGGAGATGAGTTCAAGAGCACCCTCGCGGTCGTAGCCCTCGGCGAGTCGTGGGTCGGGCATAACCTGAGAACGCAGACGGGCAGCGAGTGGCTCAAGCGTCTGCATGCAACGTCTGTGGGGACTCGATATGAGTTGGGCGTCTGGATGAACTGCGATTAAATCAAAGAGCCGATCGCAGATCGCCACCGCTTGGCGGCGACCCTTTCCCGAAAGGGGGCGAATGGTGTCGTCGCCATCCCAAGAAGAACGGTCGCCAGCTTTGGCGTGCCGAACGAGGTAGATGGTGGACACTTCGACCATGACTTCAAACTACAGCCGAAAAACCACATACTCGGGCGGTGTTCTCCTATGGAATATGGGTCAGAATACGTCTATGAGTTTCTTTGAGCGCAATAGGCAGGAAATTTCTGCCAAAGGCCTAGACGCGAGCCGTCTGCCACCTGGTCAGTATTTAACGGATCGTTTCCCAGTACTTCACGTGGGCGATATCCCCGATTACGAACCTGGTCAATGGAACCTCAACATTTTTGGCCTTGTCGATCGGCCATTCACCTTGACACTCGATGAATTGAAGGCATTGCCAAGTGTGTCGCTGACATTTGATATTCATTGCGTCACCAAATGGAGCAAATTTGATACCACATGGCGCGGGGTACGAGTACGAGATCTTTTTGAGATGGCTGGCGTGCAACCTGAAGCGACTCACGTGATGGAGCACGCCGAGTTTGGCTACACCACCAATGTCCCGCTTGCCGACATCACGACCGACGAAGCATTAGTGGCCTACGCCTTTGAAGGTGAAGAGATCACCGCCGAACATGGTGGCCCAGTTCGCATCGTGATTCCGCATCTGTATTTCTGGAAGAGCGCCAAATGGCTTCGGGGGATCGAGCTCATTCCGAAGGATGCCCCAGGTTTTTGGGAGCGGAATGGCTATCACATGTACGCCGATCCATTTAAAGAACAACGTTTCTGGAACGACTGACGTTTTGCCTGAGTGTTTCATTAACCTGATCTACATCATGTTGGAAGGCTGGAAATGAATCAGAATTCGGTGTTCCGGCACCAACACAGCGGAATCCTGAGTCTGGCGGCGATTGAGGCACCCCGTGTTGTCACATCTGACTGGATTGACGAGCAACTGGCCGAAACTTACCAGCGCAACGGTTTGCGTCCAGGTCTACTTGCGGGTCTTGCTGGCATCGAAGAACGTCGCTGGTGGGATGACGATGTGTCATTCACTGATGCCGCGGCGATGGCTGGTCGTGCGGCGATTGAGCAAGCGGGTATTGATCCGTCAAAAATTGGGATTTTGATTTCCACCTCAGTCTGCAAAGAAAATCTTGAGCCTTCGGTCGCTTGCGCAGTTCATCATCAATTAGGCCTCTCCACGTCGTGCCTTAATTTTGATATCGCGAATGCATGCCTCGGATTTATCAACGCGATGCATTTGGCAGCCACCATGTTGGATGCCGGAACTGTTGAGTACGCACTCATCGTCGACGGAGAAGGAAGCCGCCACACCCAGCAAACAACTCTCGAACGTTTGCGTCATCCAAATTCAACTGCTGGCGATGTCTTCGCCGAGTTTGCATCACTCACTCTTGGTTCAGGTGCTGCGGCCATGGTGATGGCCAGAAAGAATCGCCACGGCAATGTGCATCGTCTCATTGGCGGAGTTGGTCGCGCCGGAACCGAACACAACGCGCTGTGTATTGGCAGCCTCGATCGCATGACGACCGATACGCACGGCCTTTTGGTTGCAGGTCTCGATCTTGCTGCTGATGCATGGGAAGCATCGAAAACTGATTTTGACTGGACCGAGGGACTTGATTGGTACATATTCCATCAAGTCAGCAAAGTGCACACCACGATGTTGTGCGATCGTTTGGCAATTGATTCGTCAAAGGTTCCATTGACATTCCCGAAATACGGAAACGTTGGCCCGGCTGCAGTGCCGATCACTTTGGCCAGCGTGCAAGATCAAATTCAACCCGGCCAACGCGTCTTGTGTATGGGAATTGGTTCTGGTTTAAATACCAGTTTTTCAGAAATTCTTTGGTAGCAATGTCTGCTCCGTCCGCACAATTGTTGGGCGAGATTGGGCTTCATCCTTCGTGGTCACACACCGTTGAAGTGCCAAGTCACGATGGGCAAATTCATCGTTGGCATTATCTAGACCGTCCAGG
>JBAXIP010000115.1:0-6648 GCA_037138315.1 Actinomycetes bacterium | reverse complement strand
TTGGCGTCGACATATTGGCAGTCGATCCCGTCGATCCATTGATCGAGAACATTCCAGGGACTGTCAATGGAGGAACTACGGGGCAGGCAGTGGATGACATTCCGTTGTAACCGAACTTGAGCACACTTGCTCCATACTCCGAATTGCCCGTCCCCCACTGCTTCTGCAACACCCAGAAGTTGTCACTCGTTCCTGGGATGATCATTGACGAATACCCACTCGCACTACAGGCAATAGAAATCCGGCGTGCACCGACAACGTGTGTGACGTCAGCGAGAGAGTTGAACATCGGGTCGGGGCTCAAGCCATCATCTAGTCGCATAACTGTCGTGAGGCCCGAACCGCGACCGACCAAAAGCGGCTCATTCATGATCGATGCAGCCACACCCCCAGTGGTCAAATCGAAATTTGTGATGGAAACAGGAGTACCTACCGAAACATTCGATTTGGAAATCTTGACAACGTAAGTATCTGATCCATCCGAACCTGCGAGCATGAAAGAGTTGCTGTCCAGACTCGTGATCGATGAGAGAGCAAACGCACGGATCGTTGTCGTCATGGCTGCACCACTGTTGTAACTTGACGCACGTGTGGGCGCCGGACCAGAAACGTCGAGACCCACCAACTCGGCTCGATCGTTCACGGACGCAGCAGTCGTCGGCTTCGTCACCACCAAAAGTTGCACACCAAGTGAGCCAGTAACTGCCGGCGTGAATGACGACACCGCTCGGTTGGTTCCTAATTGCGTAGCGGTGTTGAAAGTCTTGCTTCCCGAACCCATGCCCACGTTTTCTTCAGCGCCCGTGAGCAAGTTGTACCGACTGACGCGCGTCAACGCGCTGTCATTCGTGTCAGTTGACATGACGAAGCCGGTTGAAGCGCCGCTTAACGCGAAACTCGCTCCTGGGATCGTAACGCCAGAGTCCGACCCGCCGCCCGACACCTTGATACCAACATCAACAATTCTCCAGCCTGGGTTGAATGCATCGGACCAGTCCGTCACGTTTTTCGCCATGTTGGAGCCAACTACCCGAAGCATTGCCGGATTGCCATTACTTTCGTTGGGCCCGACCCAACCCGCAAGCACATAGTCGTTGCCTACTTTGTAAATCTTTTCGGCAGCACCTCGCGCATATTGAGTAGAACCACCATTCGGAAGGTCGTACACGGTCAATCCATTCGAATTAAAGGTATTCAATGGATCGCCGGTGGCTGAGAGAACGAGACTGGCAAATCGCTGACTGTCTGTGCCTGCAGTGCCCGTGTAACCCGCGAGAAGAAGAGCGCCACTCGGGTTGTCCATCAAGAATCCGGCTGTTGCCGTAAACCTGACGTTGCCGCCCGACTCTGTGAATTCCTGATTGATCAGAACCCTTCCACCGCCGTCCGCACCCCAGTTGGTGTTGTCCATGGTGCCATCAGACGCGGTGGCGACATGCACGGCCACTGGGACCACGGCAATCGACGACGCGATCACCGCCAATCCAAGTAGGGAACGACGAATTCTGCGCAATGGGGTGCTCATGTGTGCTACTCGCTTTTAGACCAGGGCCCAATTCTCTTTGGACCGTTAGTTTAAGTTAGCACAACTTCCTAGACGAGAAAACTAGGAAACAGTTAAAGGTGGAGAAATTCAATTAATCAATGGCACAAAAAAAAACTGGGCCGGTTTCAAGACGATCAACGTCTCGAAACCGACCCAGTTAGGTCAGATATGTGAATGACTTCAGATACCGATGCGCTGTGCGAGCAACTCGCGGTGGTACGTCGGGTCACCGAACAACAATTCAGATGACTTGGCACGCTTGAAGTACAGGTGTGCTGGGTGTTCCCAGGTGAAACCAATACCACCGTGGATCTGAATGTTTTCAGCGGTTGCGTGGAAGTACGCCTCTGAGCAATAAGCCTTGGCAAGTGAAGCGACCGAAGCGAGTTCGTCGTTCATTTCGCTGGCGCACCACATGCCGTAGTAGGCAGCCGACTTGGCCGATTCGACCTCGAGCAACATGTCTGCACACTTGTGCTTGATGGCCTGGAACGAACCGATCGGGCGACCGAACTGCACGCGAACCTTGGCGTATTCAACAGCCATGTCGAGCACCTTCTGGGCTCCACCAACCTGCTCGGCGGCGAGGCCAACAGCAGCAAGATCGAGAACGGTTGACAAGATGCTCCAGCCAGCACCTTCGGTTCCGATGAGCTCGGCCGGGGTGTTGTTGAATTCAAGCTTTGCCTGCTTACGGGTCTGGTCCATGGTGCTGAGTGCGGTGCGGGTGAGGCCAGCAGCGTTGCCGTCAACGGCGAACAAGCTGGTTCCCTTGCCGGTCTTGGCAGCCACGATGATCAAGTTGGCGGTGTGCCCGTCGAGGACGAACATCTTGGTGCCGCTCAAGGTGAAAGCTGATCCGCTTCCCGAAGCCTGCATGGTGATGCCGCTCTCGTCCCACTTGCCCGAGGGCTCGGTGTAAGCGAGGGTTGCGATGGTCTCGCCAGCAGCGATGCCGGGGAGGTACTTCTTCTTGGCGGCTTCGTCACCTGAGTGAATCAAGGTGTTGGCAGCCAAAACGACAGTTGCGAAGTACGGGGCGCACAACAACGAACGGCCCATTTCTTCGAGCACCACGCCGAGTTCGACGTAGCCATAACCCGATCCGCCGTACGCCTCGGGGATGTGCAAACCCTGAAGGCCCATCTGCTCGCCCATCTGTGACCACACGGCCTGGTCGAAACCGGCCTCGGTGTCCATCTGTTCGCGCACTGAGGCTTCGCTGCTCTTGGCATCGAGGAAAGCACGGACTGTTTTACGGAGTTCTTCTTGTTCTTCTGAGAATGCAAAGTTCATGACTTCATTGTGTCGCGGTCGTGGGGCCAATGACAACTTGTGTTGTGTACCATTGTGTACACAAATGTGTTGATTCGTTGTTATGTTGTGGTCATGAGTGAAATGGGCATTCGCCAACTACGAGCCGACGCCGCGGCCTCGGTGCGCCGGGCTGCGTCAGGTGAACACATTGTGATTTCTATTGGTGGTCGACCGATTGCGCAGTTGGGCCCGCTTGGTGCGCCAGAAGGTCAAGCTCGACTCAGCGATTTAGTGGCGCGCGGTTTAGTGATTGCACCGCGACGCGGTGGCACGTATCAACCAACACCGGCAGTGAGTGTGTGGAGCGGCGGACGCATCGACAAATTGTTGCGCGATATTCGATGACTGTCTTTTTGGATTCGTCAGCGTTGTTGAGTGTTGCAATTGAAGGTCGTGGCCGACAAGTAGTGATTGATGCATTAGAGAACGACGCGCAATGGTGCGCGTCGGCATTGGCTTTGTCTGAAGCTTTGGCATTGGTACCGCGACTCACCGACGAACAGGTCTTGCAAGACGATGTTGAAGATGCCGTGCGTTTGTTATGGGATCGCATTCACATTGTGCCGGTTGATCAAATGTGCCTAGATCGTGCGGCCATGATTGCGCGCGAACAACCAGTGCATATCAACGATGCAATTCATTTAGCAGCAGCCGATCGTTTGCCGCGACCATTGCAATTCATCACGTTTGATCCAGCGCAAATACCTGTTGCGCTCTCGATGGGTTACGAGGTTATTAGTTCGTAAATCAGGCGTACGGGTAATCAACGTTGTCGCGAATTGCAGTCTGCAAAGCATCAATCAAATTAGTGATATCAGTGAAATTTGGATTACCCGGGTTGATCAGCGGCGGAATCAGGCCGACTGATTCGTTGATTGATGCTCCACTACGCAAACGATCAACGAGTGACGAGAACTCACCGGCCGAAAGTGATGTGCGAACCGTCCAGCGCATGATCTCGGTCAAGTTTGGGAAGCGCAACAAAATGTCGCTGCCTTCAACTTGACTTGCCAATGCTGTGAGCAATTGACGCTGACGACCCATACGTCCGTAGTCACTGTCACCAGATCGCGAACGGGCGAAGCCCAATGCAGTCGTTCCGTCCATCGTTACTTCGCCAGGCCCAATGAAAGGCGGGTATTGAGTCTTCGCCCCAGGGATGTTTCCGGGCATCGGCAATTTTTCATCAAGCGTGAGCGTCACGCCACCAAGGGCATCGATGATCTCGAGGAAACCTTGCATGTTGACCAACACATAGTCGTCAATCGTGATGTTCATTGAGTAACTGATCCCTGAAGCAAGCGCGATTGCTTCAGGTTGCAAATCTCCACGGACATATGTGGCCGCAACATCTTGGTGCGTAAAGACATACGGATAAATCGCATTTGCCAATTCTGGAAAGCCTTTAGGGAATTCATTTGCCATGGCCGAACCTGGCGGGAACTGCATCTTGTACATGTTGCGCGGAATCGAAACCATCGCGATTCGGCCCGACTCTTCGTGAATGGTCACCAAAATCATCGTGTCGGTACGTAACGCCCATCGACCCGGGCCTTCATCGCCACCAAGCAACAAAATAGTTTTGAAACCATCGGTAGATGCGTCACCGTTTGCGGCTAACGGCTCGTCACTTCCTGATGACACAAACACATCGTTGATAACTCCCGACAAATCGTTAGCTCGTGCAACCGACCACACTGCCGGCAAAGCCAGCAGAATCACGCCAAAAACACCCAATGTCGAAGCCAACCGTCGCGGCGAACCTTCGGTACGTGACCGAATGACTTCAACCACCGAGATCAATCGAGTCACGACAAAGAGAACAGCAATGATTTGCAATGCGACTAGAAAGTTCTTGTCGAGCACCAATGCAGTGATTTGATTTCGACGAACCAATGCGACGGCGACGGTCGCAACAGGAATCACGAAACCGAGCAACAGCAATCCGGCAGATAACACTTTGCGCCGAAAGAACGATGGTGACCCCGGAGCAATCAATGCCCCAATAACCGCTCCTGATGGACCGCGTTTCTGCGAGCCATCATCGCTCGGAGTTGAGGTTGAGGTGTCCATATCTGCCAATCGCTTCAACGCCTTGTGATCACTCGGCGTGGCGAGGTCTGTGAAATCAGGACGATCTGGGGGTAAAGCCACGCCGAAACCTTACGGCGCATCGACGAGGCGTTTAGGTCACCTTCGCACTTTGTGCTGTGTCGTGAGATACTTACCTCATGGGTTCGTCTGCAGAAAACACGTTGCACTGGTCTAATTCGACTGTTGAAGTTCACAAAGTTGTTGTGGGCGATTACGACAACAATGTTTTTGTCGTGCGATGCCACCAAACCGGCGAAGCAATCCTGATTGACGCGGCCAATGAACATGAACGACTGTTAGAGATGTGCAAACGACTCGGTGTCACGCGAGTTCTTGAAACTCACGGCCACTTTGATCACATTCAGGCGATCCCCGCAATGCGCGAAGCTGGCTATCACGTTGCCGTGACCGAACTTGATGCACCGATGTTGGTTGAGAAGGGTTACGACGGATTCATCGAACACGACGAGATGATCGAAATCGGACAGTTGCGCATTCAAGCGATTCACAATCCTGGCCATACTCCTGGTTCGATTTCATTCCGCGTGCTTGACACGCCGTTGCTATTTACTGGTGACACGTTGTTCCCTGGCGGACCTGGCAATACCAAGTTTGAGGGTGGCTCATTTGAGACCATCATCAACTCAATTGACAACTTGTTGTTGATCTATCCCGAAGACACAATTGTTTTGCCGGGCCACGGAAATGACACCACCGTCGGAACCGAGCGACCACATTTGAAAGAGTGGATTGATCGTGGTTGGTAGTCCACATCTTGGTGGAATGGTTCGTCACGACACATTGTCGTTAGGCAATGCAACCGAAGACGTCATGCCTGATGGGCGATTAGTGAGTAGTCGTCGTGATGCGTTGCGTCAGATTCCTTCAGTTCTCAACGGGCTTTCAGTATTTTCTGTATTTGCGCAAAATGCGTTGTTGATTTATCTAGCGGTGCACTTTGGACCCATCGTGTGGTTGCCAGTCATTGTGTTGATGGGTCGTGCGCACGCTCAAGTTGCGTCACTGATGCACGAGGCTGCGCACCGTTTGCTTTTTCGCAATCGCAGATTGAATGATTTCGTCGGCCGTTGGTTGATTGGGTATCCGGCGTTCACAAATACCGACGCATATCGTCGCGTGCACATGGCGCACCACCGCGAAGAATTCGGACCCAACGAACCCGATATCGCTTTGTATGCCAACTACCCAATCAGTGCTGCAAGTTGGCGACGCAAATTAGTGCGCGATGCAGAAGGCCGAACTGGTTTGCGATTGTTGCGCGATCAGTTGCGCGGCGCTCGCAGCGAAGTTGCAGTTGTGCGCCGAACCTTGTTCAAGATTTTGGCCGTGCAGGCCTTCTTGATTGTTGCCGCAATTGCTGCTGGCTATTGGTGGGTGTACCCATTGTTTTGGTTGCTGCCGTATCTCACGGTGTGGCGAGTGATCAATCGCTTGCGGTCGGTTGCCGAACACGGTGGGTTAATGGCGTCTGATGATCGGCGAATTGCCACTCATTCTGTAGAGCAACATTGGGCGGCTCGGTTTTTCTTGGTGCCATTCAACATTGGGTTTCACTTGGCGCACCATGTTGATGCCGGCGTCCCGTTTCGCAATCTGCCCAAGTACCACCAGATGCTGGTCGACTCAACGTATGTCTCAGTTGGTGCCGATGGTCGGGGTTACCAATACCC
>JBAXIP010000114.1:0-6687 GCA_037138315.1 Actinomycetes bacterium | reverse complement strand
ATGGTTCCTTGGGTGGTTTCGGCGGTGAAATCGGGGGCGGTATCTCCGAGACGAACAGTCATGGTGAATCTCCTGGGTTGTGGCTCGGAGTGTCCGAGCAGATGTTGAAATGACTCTATGGGCAATTCCCGACAAACCCACTCAGGTATTACTTCCTTGTAAGAAGTATGCAAGTTTTAGCCTGTTGAGCAGGTAGAACAGGCGAAGGTGGGTTAGACCGTAACCCATGGAACTCAACAATCTTTTCGGCCTCCCAGCCCACCCCTTACTCGTTCACTTGCCCGTGGTCTTTGTGCCCATGGCTTCAATTGCCGCCATCATTTTGGCGATTTTTCCGAAGTACTTGGGCAAGTTCGGTTGGTGGGTGACTGGCGCCTCGTTCATCGGAATGGTTGGGGCAGTTCTCGCCGCCGGCAGCGGTGAAGAACTCGAGCATAAGGTCGCTCATTCGGCAACTCTCGAGCATCACGGTCAACTTGGTGAAACCGCTCGACTTTTGTCGTTTGTTTTGTTCGCAGTGATGCTCATTGTGATGTTGGTTCGTCGTTATCGGCCCGCTCTCATCGCCAAGAAAGCTGCAGGCATCGTGGCGAGTGTGCTGATTGTCGCAGCATCGGTTGCTGCTGGATGGGCAATGATTGCGACTGGCCACAACGGCGCAAAAGCATCATGGTGTGAAGTATCGAAGAATTGCCCAGTTTCGACGGGGACTGACACCACCGGTGACAGTGACGAAGGCTGATCTCGCGTACTAAATCACTTCTTGATTTGTCGTAAGGTCGCAACATGACAATTGATCGTGTTGCCACCGACAAACTTTTGACAACTACTCGTTCAGTACGCAAGCGGCTCGATCTCACTCGTGAGGTTGAGCCGCAAGTTATTCAGGACTGCATCGATATTGCGATGCAAGCCCCAACCGGAACGAATGCTCAAAACTGGGCTTTTGTTGTGATCACCGATCCGGCCAAAAAGAAGTTCATCGCTGATGCATATCGCAGCGGCGGAGAAATGATGGCTGGTTCTGGCTATCCGCCGCCGCTTGAACCTGGTGATCCGCGTGAACACGTGATGCCCAAGGTGATGGAATCAGCGGGTTATCTCGGCGAAATTCTTGAACAAGTTCCGGTGTTTGTCATTGCATGTGTGCGCGGCCGTGTTGAGTCGGTACCGATGGTGATTGCTCAGGCCAGTACGTACGGTTCAATTCTTCCTGCGGCATGGAGTTTCATGTTGGCATTGCGTTCCCGCGGTCTCGGAACTGCATGGACCACGATTCACTTGTTCCAAGAAAAAGCAATTTCCGAACTATTGGGCATTCCCGAAGATTGGACCCAGACAGTTCTTTTCCCTGTGGCCCATTACACGGGTGATGACTTTAAGCCTGCGCATCGTTTGCCATCAGACACGATGACTCACTGGGATTCGTGGGGGACTCACCGTTGAGCGTCAAGATTGAGCCAACTCACGTTGGCGAAAATCTGGCCGGTCGCGAATTTGTGTATCTCATCACCAATAGCAATGAACGTTCGCATGTTGTTGCATTGCGCCCAGTGTTGACAAACAATATTGCTCGCTTCGCAAATACTGGACGAACACCTTTGGCAAATGTCGCTGCGAATAATTCAGTGACACTCACATGGCCACCGTGCGATTCAACACAGACTCATGAACATTCAAAGTATTCGTTGGTAGCTGATGGTTTGGCGACGATTGATGGTGAAGAAATACTTGTGACCATCACCAACGCAGTTTTTCACCGACCGGCTTAGGGCTAGGCGACGTTGCTCACGTAACCGTTCACGTCAACCAAGATGTTGGCGATGCCGTAGACGTAGAAACACACGGTTCCCCGAGTCGAGACGGGTGCGATCACTGCGTTGGGCACAACCTGTCCGGCGACAAAGTTTAGGTTTGATGCGTTGGGGCGACTGTCGCACGGATACACCGTCACGTATCCGCCGTAGGGTGATGTTGAAATTCCGAGAGCGGTGACGTTGAGCGATATGGCAGTCACGCCGCTAGATGGAATACCAGATGTGCCAGCAATTGACACTTCAAGTGGAGTCCCATTACCCGCAATGTCGCCAACTGATTGCACAGCAACGCCACCCACCCCAGCGCGAGTATCGGCCACGCGATTGGGAGAGATCGGTGAATAGCCAAGGCCAGATTCAAAGTTGCCATTGATATCAACAATGATGTCGGCTTGACCGTAGACATAGAAGCAGATGGTTCCTGTTGTTGATAACGGAGTGAGTACCGCGTTCGGAATGGTCTGTCCTGAGACAAAGTTCAAGCTTGATACATTCGGTCGCGTTCCACATGGGTACACCGTCACGTAGCCACCGGTGTCTGAGGCAACTGTATTGGTGATCGTGACATTCATTGAAACTGCGGTGACTCCAGATGTAGGAATTCCGTTACGACCCAACACAGAAACTTCGAGCGCCGCACCTGAACCATCAAGTTGCCCAACTTTTTGCACAGGCACTCCACCGATACCGACTCGAGTGTCAAATAGGCGAGACGGCATCGTGGGGTTAAAGCCATTGCCATCTAACAGCGATCCGTTGATATCGGCGATGATGTCGACAGCAACATTGCTGTAGAAGCACAGTGTTCCAGTTTCGGAAAGACGCGCGATAACTGCATTGGGAACGGTGTCGCCCGCATTGAAATTAAGACTTGAAATTTCAGGGCGTCTGCCACATGGGTACACAGTGACATAACCGGTGCCCGATGCGTTTGTTGCAGTGACGTTCAGCGAGACTGCGTTGACGCCCGTTGGCGCGATGTTGTTCTTACCTGACACTTGCACTTCCAAGACATAGTCGCCACCGATTCGGCGAACTGGAACGCCACCTTCTCCATTCCGAGTATCAAAAATTCGTTGGGGGTTGATTGACTTCATTGTGGCAGGGGTCGTTTCAACACCGAGGTGCGAGCCGGCCACCATAAGTAAGCGGTTGGGAGAACCAGTACCGGGGTCCTTGACGACGCCAGTCGTTGCATCACTGTTCAGTAAATCTACGACTTGGGCTGGACTCGCTGAAGGAAATGTCGTGAGTGCGATCGCTGCGGCTCCGGCGACATGTGGTGAAGCCATTGAGGTTCCGCTCTTTGAAACACTTTCGTACGCCGGATCGATGCTCGCGCCTTCAATGTCGTAGCCAGGGGCAAAGATGTCAACACAAGATCCGTAGTTTGAGAAGAAGGCACGCGTATCGGAGATATCGGTTGCGCCAACTGTAATCGCGGTTGGTTCGCGGGCTGGTGAAACTTCGCAAGCAGGCGCAGTTTCATTGCCTGCGGCTACAACGACAACTATTCCGAGTTCTGTTAGATGAGCAACTGCCGCATCAAGCACTGTGTCTATTGAACCTCCGAGACTCATGTTGACAACAGCACGCTTCCCCTTCAACGGATAGGCGGCTACATAGTTTAGGCCAGCGAGAATTCCGGAAGTAAAACCTGAACCAGAGCAATCAAGAACTCGTACGGGGACAACGAGTGCATCGGTCGCGACACCGTATGAGGTGCCCACGGCAGTAGATGCAACATGCGTACCGTGACCTTGGCAGTCAACTGTTCCATTGGCATCGTTGACGGCGTTATAGCCCGTTTGTAAACGTCCAGAAAATTCGGAGTTATTCGCGATGCCGGTATCAACGACAAAGACAATTGCGTTGCCGCCACGATTTGCCGTAGAGAATTGTCCATCAAGTTCGGGCGATGTTTGATCAATGCGGTCGATGCCCCATGAATGACTGTTTGTTGTTACTCGTGTCATCGTGCGTGGAATCACTGCATTTGATGGCGCTGATGAGGGACTACTGCCGACAGCATTTTGTGCAACAACGGTAAAGGTGTATGAGGTTCCATTGGTGAGATTGCTAATCACACAGTTCAAGGGCCCCTGTGACCAAATGCAGCTTTGACTACCGGGTGTTGCAGTGACTGTGTACAGCGTGATGGGGTAGGTGGGATTGGCGGGAGCGGCCCATGAAACCTCAACTTGGCGACTTCGTGATGAGACGGCACGCACATCAGTTGGTTCAGTCGGAGGCAAAGGCAATTGGAGATTCCAATTGAGCGTCACATTTCCAGTAAGTCCGGCATACCCATCAACTGCAATGCGGTACGTCTGTCCAGCGACGGCTGCGAAACTGACAGCACTTGATTGACCGGTCTTGGTGTCATCATTGGCAGCAATGAGTGTCAAATTGGCAAGGTTGCTTCCGGTGTACGTAGCAAGCAGCGTGTCAAAATTTGAACCCGCTGTGCTGATTTCCAATTGCCCACTAGCCGGAGCGGTGTAAGTGAACCACACAGAGTGTGAAGCGACGTAGCCAGCATGATTCGGCTCATTGACCTCAACGGTTGCGAAGTTGGTCTTTGATGTCGAACTTCCGCTTAAACCTTGAGTCAAACGTGGAGTAGCAAAGAAGTCATCGGTGGTACCTGGACGAACATTTCCTAGGGCTGAAGCAGGCGAACTACGACCGACACCGTTGCGAGCGGAGACGCTGACGGTGTAGGCAGTCCAGTTTTCGAGTGCGCCAATGGAACATGAAAGTGCTGTTGCGCTCACGATGCAGGTTTGACCACTGGGAGCCACCGTTGCTTCATACGACAAAATTGGGCTTCCACCATCTGATGCTGGTGTTACCCATGAAATGTCAATTGTTCCGTCATTCGTTGATGCTGTTGCGACAACGTTGCGCGGGACTGATGGCGTCGTTGAAATAGGTGTTGCGACAAAGGTGTGCGTTAACGAAAAGGTACTCCGGGTTTGTCCAAAGCTGACCAAGCGAATGTAATAAGTCGCATCTTTGACAACATTGAAAGGGGATGAGGCGTAGTTGTTTTGACCACCGACATCGCTCCATCCTTGCGGTCGGGAAAGCGTTGAAAAACTAGAACCAAGAAAAACGCTGACTGTTGAAGGAACGGTGTTGCCCGTTGTTGAAAGTGTCAACGAACCATCGGCTGCCGGGGTATAGGCGTACCAAATAGAACCTGAATCGGAGCCAAGCGATGAACTTGGCTCATTGGGCTCAAGGGATGCGTTGGTGTTGTTGGATGTTGTCGTCTGAGTATTTCCCGTTCGTACGACGGGTGAACAGAAAAGATCGCCGGCAACGGTGCTCGAACATGATGCAACATGTGACCAATTGAGTTTGATTGCTCCGCGAGCCGGTCCCCATGAGTGAACGCGTAAGTAATAAGTGGTTCCAGCATTTGCTGTGAATTTGATTGAACTGGTTAACGCTCCCGCGTAATCGTCGTTAAAGGTGATGGTTGTCAGGTTGGCGATACTTGAGCCAGAGAATGCCGCAAGGACGGTATCAAATACGCTTCCAGTGGTATCGACAGTCAATGTCCCAGTATTGGTTGGTGTGAACTTGTACCACACTGATGCTCCGCCGCCAGTGCCTGCTGTTGACAATGCTGGTTCATTAGTTTCGAGTGTTGCATTCGTGTTTGAGTCATTGAGCGTTCCACTGTTTGACGACAAGAGTTGCGCTGAGGCGAAGTAGTCATTTGTTTCGGCGATGGTAATGCTGTTGCTCGGTGGTGAACTTGGAGAAGTGTTCCATGAATTCGTTGCAGTGACAGTAAACGTATAGGCCGTATTTGGTAGCAACCCAAAGATTGTGCAAGTTAGTGGGCCGGTGGACCAGGTGCATGTTTGATTGCCCGGCAGCGATGTTGCGGTGTAACTGCTAATGGCACTTGTGCCGGGGTCCGTTGGGGCACTCCATGAAATTGTGGCGGTTCCTTGTCCGGCGACGGCAGTGACATTGCGAGGAGCAAGAGGCGGGATGCCTGAGCCTGCCTCAAGGTACAACAATAAGTTTGGTGAGCCAGTTCCGACATTTGAAAGCTTGTTTGAACTTATCGACGCAAGTAAGACGCTGTTGACGACTGCAGAACTTTGGGTGAGGTTGCTGCCCCAAATCGCTGCGGCCGCACCAGCGACGTGAGGAGCGGCCATGGAGGTTCCGCTAATTGTGCTGGTTCCCCCGTTCAACCATGTTGAAGTGATCGCTTGGCCCGGAGCAAACATGTCAACACATGAGCCAGTGTTCGAAAAACTGGCACGCGCATCAGACGAAGTTGTGGCACCGACCGTGATAGCGCTTGGCGCACGTGCAGGTGAGTAGTTGCACGCATTCAATCCGTTGTTGCCGGCGGCGACTGCGACGATGATCCCGTCGGCCACGGCACTGTTCACAGCGTTGTCAAGGTCAGTGCTGATTCCGCCGCCGAGGCTCAGGTTAAGAACAGCGGGAACACCTAACGTGTGGTTGTTAACAACCCAATCAATGCCAGCGATCACCGAAGATGTCGTGCCACTTCCAGCACAGTCAAGGACACGTACGGGTACGAGGGTGACCCCATCAGCAACTCCGTACGTATTGCTGCCAATTGTTCCAGCCACATGTGTTCCGTGACCGTTGCAATCAACGGTGCTTGTGGAATTTCCTGAGAAGTTTTGACCCGTGGCGATTCGGGTTCCGAATTCGCTGCTGTTTGGTGCAATGCCAGTATCGACAACGTAGGCAGTTACGCCCGCGCCATTTGAGCGATCAACGTAGTGACCATCGAGCGGTAGGTTCGGTTGGTCAATGCGATCGAGACCCCATGGCGGATTCACTTGATCGCTACTGATGGTGATCA
>JBAXIP010000113.1:0-6786 GCA_037138315.1 Actinomycetes bacterium | reverse complement strand
CGGTGAGTGAATTGATACGACCAGCGTGACGCAACATCACGCAGTCAACCCAGCCTGTGCGACGCCGGCGACCAGTAACGGTCCCGAACTCGCGACCAATATCAACCAACTTGTCGCCAATCTCACCAAGGGTTTCGGTCGGGAAAGGTCCAGAACCAACGCGTGTTGTATAGGCCTTCGTAATTCCGATGATGCGATCAAGGAGTCGCGGTCCAATACCTGATCCAACACTGGCTCCCCCAGCAGTCGGATTTGATGACGTCACAAACGGATAGGTGCCATGGTCTAGATCGAGGAAAGTGGCTTGAGCACCTTCAAGCAAGATGTCGTGACCAGCGTCAACTGCATCGTGCAACAGGCCAACGGTGTCGCCAATGTACGGCTGCAAACGCTTTGCGTATTCGACGAATTCAGAAACGATGCGTTCAACATCAAGTGCTTCGCCACCCGCATGAACAACGTTGACACTTTCAGCTATCGCCCGTTCGCGCACCTGCGCAGCAAATGTTTGCAAGTCGACACATTCGCCCACTCGAATACCGACTCGACGGGCCTTGTCGGCATACGCCGGTCCAATTCCCTTCAGGGTTGTCCCAATCTTGTTCTCTCCCAAGTTGCCCTCAGATATGGCATCCCACGATTGATGCCACGGAAAGATCAATTGAGCCAGGCTTGAGACAGTCAATTTGGCACATGAAATACCGCGCGATTCAAGGCGATCAATCTCGGCAAAGAGTGTCGGCATGTCAACGACAACACCGTTACCAATGACTGGCGTGACGTGGTCATACAGAACTCCCGAAGGAATGAGTTGTAGCGCGTACTTCTCGGCACCAACAACCACGGTGTGACCAGCATTGTGTCCACCCTGGTAACGAGCGACCACCGAATTCTCTCGGGCAAGAAGGTCGATGACCTTGGCTTTGCCTTCATCGCCCCACTGGGCTCCGACGACGACGGTGACTGACATGGCACGCTCCTAATAAATGGGGGGAACGTAACGACACCCTACTTGCTCGGTTGATTTTGAGTGAACTGCATATCCATTCATTCAGTATTCACATTTAAGGCAGACAAATTATCCTTTGACGTCACTTCGCTTGACCAAAGTAGTCACCTGTCAACACAACTGTCTTGACAATCCGTGAACACAACCAAAAGGAAAACGATGATCCCCTCAAAGTACTCATCCATGCGCAAGATGGCGTCACTCGCCATTGTTGCTGGTTTGGCACTCGCAGCCTGTGGCGGCGATGACTCAAGCTCCAGCGCGACAACAAAAGCCCCCGCTACTACCGAAGCACCGGCCGGCGACGCAACTGAAGCAACTGTTGCAACGGACGCACCAGATGCCGATCCGCTTGCTGCTCTCTACGAAGAGTGCAAGGCCGAAGGAAAAGTCAACTTGATCTCACTCCCTGACGACTGGGCCAACTACAAGGGCATTTTGCAGTCGTTCCGCGACAAGTACCCGGGCGTCGAGAACCCAGTTGCTGCTCCCGACTCGTCATCAAAAGAAGAGATGGAAGCTGTTCAGACACTCGCTGGCCAGGCCGACATGCCTGACAACGTTGACGTCAGCCCCGCAATCGCCCAAGAAATGGTCGATGCCGGTCTTTTCGAGCCCTACACCTTGACGACCGATGCTGAAATCCCCGAAGGCCTCAAGGAAGCTGACAACAACTGGACTGCTGCCTACTACGGCATCATGGCCATCACCACCAACACCAAGATTGCCCCGGTCGCACCGAAGACTTTCGCCGACCTCATGAAGCCCGAATACAAGGGTCTCGTTGCACTCAACGGTGACCCCCGTGAATCAGGTGCTGCATTTGCTGCGGTTATGGCTGCTTCGCTTGCCAACGGCGGAAGCGCCGACGACATCTTGCCTGGCATCCAGTTCTTCGCCGACCTCAAGGCCGAAGGCAACCTCGGAGGTACCGATGTCACCAAGGAAACCGTGTTGTCAGGTGAAACTCCAATCGCCATTGACTGGAGTTACAACATCCCGGGCCTCGCAGCAGAACTCGAAGCTGCTGGCATCACCTACGAAACCAACTTCCCCAGCGACGGAATCTACGGTGGTTTCTACGGTCAGGGTGTCATCAAGGATTCACCACACCAGGCTTGCGCCAAGTTGTGGATGGAACACATCTTCAGTGATGAGGGTGCCCTTGGTTACCTCGAAGGTGGAGCGGTTCCAGCCCGCATTGAGGCTTTAACTGAAGCCGGTCTCGTCACCGACGACATGAAGACAAACCTCCCACCCGACGAATTGTTGGCTCAGATCAGCTTCCTTACCCCCGCCCAGATCATCGCAGCCAAGGCTGTTTTGGCTGAGCAATGGGGCCCCATGGTGGCTGACGCCTGATAGTGGGCAATTCTCACAATCTTCCCCCGGAGACTGAAGGGGCCGTCGCGCAAGCGGCGGTCCCTTCACTTGTCCCGAAGCGTGTTCAAACCAATCGCGCCCGACCGAACATGGCCTGGATTGGTCTTGTTCCTTTTTTTGCGTTTCTCACTCTGTTCTTGTTCATCCCAGCCTTCAGTGTTTTCTCTCAAGCAGTACGCGGTGCCGATGGAAAGTTCACATTGGGCCCATTGCGTGAGGGAATTTCGGGACAAAACCTTGAAGCCTTCAAGTTTTCAATCAAGTTTTCTGCAGGTGCTGCATTTGTTGGCGTTCTCTTCGGAACCCTTTTGGCATATGCCGCCGTCATTACAAAACGTCCTAAGTGGCTTCGAAGTCTGATCGCTTCATTTAGTGGTGTCGCCGCCAACATGGGTGGTCTCACGCTTGCCTTTGCGTTCGTCAGCCTGCTTGGTCGACAAGGAGTACTCACCAAAATCTTGGCAGCGCTTGGTTGGGATCTGTACTCCGGCAACTTTGGACTTGGCGAAATACCTGGCCTGATTACCGTGTATTCATATTTCAATATTCCGCTCATGGTGTTGGTCACCATTCCGGCGATTGACGGTTTGCGAAGTTCATGGCGCGAAGCATGTGCGAACCTTGGCGGCACTACGTGGACATACTGGCGCCGAATCGGCCTTCCCGTTCTTGCACCATCAATCATGGGGGGTTTCTTATTACTCTTTACAAACTCTTTCAGTGCCTTTGCAACTGCCCGAGTACTTACTGATAACTCAAAGATTGTTCCCCTTCGAATTGGGTTCTTCCTCGGTGGCGATTTGTCAGTTGGAGAAGATTCAATCGGCTATTCATTGGCAGCTTGGATGATCATCGTCATGGCCGTATGCATGTGGCTCTACTGGATTCTTCGCCGTCGAGCAGAAAAGTGGCAGTCGTGAAAAATCTTCTCGGTAAGTCTGGACCAAAGATCGTCATCTTGGTGACATCAATCTTTTTCTTACTACCCCTTCTCGCCATGACGCGTTTTGCCTTTCAAAACGTCGGAGTCTTTGACCTTTCGTGGTCAAAAGCTTTTGACAAGTGGACTTTCGGCATCGTCACAAAACCTTTTGAAGATCAATATTTCACCGATTCGCTATATCTCAGTTTCAAAATTGCAATCGGTACTGCTGCTCTAACTCTTGGCCTTCTGATACCGACAGCAATTTGGGTTCATTTGCGAGTTCCGAAAGCACGAGTACTCGTTGAGTTCATGACAGTACTTCCGTATGTCATTCCGGCAATCGCTCTAGTTGCCGGAATCGTGGTCATTAAACCCCATGCGCGATGGTTCTTAAACAGTGATCTCTCGCTCATTCCGTTTTACACAGTCCTCGCTTTACCATTTACCTATCGTGC
This sequence comes from Actinomycetes bacterium, assembly GCA_037138315.1. Classification (GTDB taxonomy): domain Bacteria; phylum Actinomycetota; class Acidimicrobiia; order Acidimicrobiales; family Ilumatobacteraceae; genus Casp-actino8. The sequence continues at coordinate 3,014 of JBAXIP010000113.1, read as the reverse complement.
GATTGACAGCGGGCTACGTGCGATAGAACTTCGAACGCTCGTTGATGCCTCGCGTAATCTCGGCGCTGGTTGGATGCGCACGATGTCCAAAGTCATTGTCCCCAACCTTCGATCAGCCATCATCTCAGCAACATTTCTCACCGTCGCAGTTGCACTTGGTGAGTTCACTATCGCCAATGTGTTACTCAAGCAAACCTTTCCTCCGTTTATCAACGAATATCGCATGCGTGAACCCCGAGCTGGATATGCACTTGCAGTTCTCAGCTTGCTTTTCACCATTTTTATCTTTGGTTTATTAAGCGTCGCACTACGTTCGCCTTCGACAAAGTCACATCAAAATTCACCTAAATCAAGAGAGCTGTCATGACCTCTATTAGCTTCCGCGGAATTCGCAAAACATTTGGTTCAACTGTCGCACTTGAGGCCCTTGACCTAGAGCTTCAGCCAGGAGAATTAGTCAGCTTGCTTGGACCTTCAGGCTGCGGTAAAACAACTGCACTCCGAATCGCTGCTGGCTTTGAAATTCCTGATAATGGCATTGTCTCGCTTGGTGACAACGACATCACTAGAACCTCAGCCCATCGACGAAACATGGGAATGGTTTTCCAGAGCTACAGCCTCTTCCCCAATCTCACTGTTGCACAGAACGTTGAATTTGGTTTACGAAATCGGAAAGTAGAAAAAGTAAAACGCAACTCCCGAGTTGGCGAAATGCTTGAACTTGTTCAGTTAAGCGATCTTGGTAAGCGTTATCCTCATCAGCTGTCTGGCGGACAACAACAACGCGTTGCACTAGCACGTGCGTTGGCAGTTCAACCCGAAGTACTTCTTCTAGATGAACCGTTATCAGCTCTTGATGCCAAGGTTCGAGCAACACTTCGTGATGAAATTCGTCGTATTCAAACTGAACTTAAAACCACCACACTCTTTGTGACTCATGATCAGGACGAAGCCTTGGCCATCAGCGACCGCATCGGTGTTATGTCAAATGGCCGCCTTGAACAACTAGGCACCCCAGAAGACGTCTATCTACGTCCCGCATCACCATTCGTCGCTCGCTTTGTCGGTTCAATCAATGAACTTCCGAATGTCAATGGATCTGGTCAGATTCTGGTACGTCCAGAAGATGTCACGATCTCGGTTGACGAAAACGAATTGACGATGCGCGGAACCGTTACACGGGTGACCTTTCAGGGCCCAGTCACGATCATCTCAGTTCGCGTCGACGTTGTTGATCAACTCATCAACGTCCACGCAGCAAGCGGATCAGTTCATACTGAAGTTGGCGACCGAGTTTCAGTTGCCGTTGCACCAGGGCGCGGCATTATTGAAGCTGCTTAGTTCTTACGAACTCAGCACAATCTGATCGTCGACTGCGTCAACAACAATCGCACTGTCTTCGCCCACTTTGCCTTCGAGAATCAAAACCGAGGCACGGTCACCGATCTCTCTCTGAATAACTCGCTTCAATGGTCGGGCCCCAAAGTCGGGATCAAAACCAACTGCGGCAAGCAACGCCACCGCGGCTGGGGTGACCTCAAGAGTGATTCGACGAGCCAAGAGTCGCTCACGCAGCTTCTCCAGTTGAATCATCACGATGTGAGCCAAATCTTCTCGCGTCAAAGATCGGAAGCGAATGATTTCATCGATGCGGTTAATGAACTCGGGCTTGAAGAACATCTGCGGGTCACCTGGCAAATTTGATGTCATCACGATCACCACATTGGTGAAGTCGACCGTCCGGCCTTGACCATCGGTTAAACGACCGTCATCAAGTACCTGGAGCAAGATGTTGAAGACATCGGGATGAGCCTTTTCAATTTCGTCCAACAACACCACGGTGTAACCGCGACGGCGAACTGCCTCGGTGAGTTGGCCACCTTCGTCGTAACCGACATATCCAGGAGGCGCACCGACCAAACGGGATACTGAATGCTTTTCCATGTATTCGCCCATGTCGATGCGCACCATGGCGCGCTCGTCATCAAACAAAAACTCGGCAACTGCTCGAGCTAACTCAGTCTTACCCACACCGGTTGGTCCGAGGAACAAGAATGAACCAATCGGGCGATTGGGATCAGACAAACCAGCGCGACTGCGGCGAATAGCGTTCGATACAGCAGTGACCGCCTGATCTTGACCAATGACTCGCTTATGCAACAACGCTTCAAGGTGGACCAACTTGGCCATTTCGCCTTCAAGTAAACGAGTGACCGGTACGCCCGTTGATTTACTCACGACTTCGGCTATGTCTTCGGCGTCGACTTCTTCTTTGAGCATGCGATTATCTGTCTGCAAAACATCAAGGTGGCCAGTTGCTTCGCTAATTCGGCGTTCAATCTCAGGAATTCGTCCGTAACTAATTTCGGACTTCTTTTGTAGATCAGTTTCGTATTCAACACCGATCTTCAACTGCTCAAGTTCTTCCTTCAGATTTCGAATTGCACTAATGGCATCTTTCTCTTGCTGCCAGTGTTCGCGCATAACGCCCGAATCATTCTTGAGAAGTTTGAGCTCATCGTCAATCGTTGAGAGTCGCTCCCGTGAAGCTGAATCAGTTTCTTTCGCCAAGGCCAACTTTTCAATTTCAAGTTGCATGATGCGACGCTCAACAACATCGATCTCCGTTGGCAAAGAGTCAATTTCGATACGTAATTTGCTGGCAGCTTCGTCAACCAAGTCAATGGCCTTGTCAGGTAAGAAACGACTCGTGATGTAGCGATCGGATAAAACTGCCGCACTCACCAAAGCAGAGTCTTGAATGCGCACACCGTGGTGCACCTCATAACGCTCTTTGAGCCCACGCAAAATAGCAATGGTGTCTTCAACACTTGGCTCGCCGACATACACCTGTTGGAATCGACGCTCTAGAGCCGGATCTTTTTCAACATACTTGCGATATTCATCAAGAGTGGTTGCGCCAATCATGCGCAACTCACCTCGCGCCAACATGGGCTTGATCATGTTGCCCGCATCCATGGCACCTTCAGCACCACCGGCGCCAACAATCGTGT
>JBAXIP010000112.1:0-6908 GCA_037138315.1 Actinomycetes bacterium | reverse complement strand
TCAACTGATGCTCCCGCGTCTGATGTGTCGGCTCTCGACTCAAACGGTGACGGCGTGGTGCAGTTCGCACTCGCAATCCCCGGACCGGCCAATGACGGCGCCTACTACCAGGCACTCGTCGACGGCGTGAAGGCATTCACAACCAGCAATGGTTTGCCCGATCCAATCATCGTGGACAAAATTGAAGCCGATAAGGCTGCAACCGCGATGGACGACTTGGCCCAGCAGGGCGTTGACGTGATTGCAGTTGGAGCCAGCGAAATTGCTGGACCTTTGGCTGACCTCACCGTCAAGTATCCCGACATCTTCTGGTACTGCAACTGCGGTGCTGGATTTGCTGATCTGCCTGGTTTGGCTCAGACCCTTGACGACTCGTCGCAGATCAGCTACTCAGCTGGTTACGCAACTGGTCTCTTGCTCAAGGATGCTGGTAACAACAAGGCAACCTTCCTCGGATGCTGCGATCTCAACTTCGAAAAAGAAGCGTACTTGTCGTTCGAACTCGGACTCAAGGCTGTTCTTCCCGATGCTGAGTTCTCGTATGTGAAGACTGGTGCATTTGACTACGACTTCGACAACACCGCTGGTGCTACCGAGGCCTACAACGCAGCTAAGGCTGCTGGTGTTGGCGCCGTGTACCCATACCTCGGTGGAGCTCTCGAGCCCATCGTGCAGTTGGCAAATGCTGACGGCATCATCACGATGTCGGCTGGCTCATCGAAGGCTTGCGAAAGCACCGACCTCAAGTACGACATCGCCGTGAAGTTTGACGGTGGCGACTACATCCTTGAAGCATTGGCACGTATCGTTGCCGGTACCTTCAAGGAAGGCGAGAAGTTGACCTTCCAGATCGGCGACAACGCTGGTCCGGGTGGATCACCTGGTGCAGTTATTTGTAACCCGACTCCAGAGCAGACAACTGCTATGGACGCGATTGGTGCATCGTTGGCAGCCGGTGAATTGGCAGCTGACCTTGGCGCAATCAAGGGCCAGGCATACGGTGGCTGATCCGATTTCGGATCATTTACTCGAAAACCACAAGGGTGGAGGGACTACGGTCCCTCCACCTGCGGTGGTTGTTCGAGGAATTGTCAAACGCTATGGAGCGCTTGCGGCGTGCGATGGCGTTGATCTCACCATGCGCGCCGGAGAAATTCATGGTGTACTCGGACAAAACGGTGCGGGTAAATCCACACTGATGAAGATTCTCATTGGGCTAGTGATGCCCGACGAGGGATCTATTGCGATTAATGGCAAAGATGCTCGTATCGGAAGTCCGCAGATTGCCTCCGATTTAGGTATCGGAATGGTGCACCAACACTTCAGTTTGGTTGATGGCCTCTCAGTTTGGGAGAACGTTGTGCTTGGTGAAAAAGCTCACCTTGATCGTTCGGCTGCACGCTCGCGTGTCGCTGAAATTGGTGAGCGTTATGGTCTCGATGTTGATCCCGATGCTCGGGTCTCATCACTGACTGCGGGTCAAAGGCAGCGCGTTGAAATTATTAAATGCTTGCGCCGTGACCCCAAGATTTTGATTTTTGATGAACCAACCTCGGTGTTAACACCTGAGGAAAGTAGTCACCTCTTTGGTGTACTTCGCAATGTTGTGAAGACCGAGGGCCGAACTGTGGCTCTAGTAAGTCACAAACTCGAAGAAGTATTGCGCGCCACTGACGACATCACGATTATGCGTGATGGAAAAGTCGTGGCTTTTATGCGCACTAACGAGACTGATCGTCATGCACTTGCCGAAGCAATGGTTGGCCGTGCTGTTGATCTTCGTGGCGGAAAAATTCGCCATGCTTCAGAAAACATGACTGTTGCATCTGAACTTGCTGCACCAGTGCCAGCACTTGAAGTGATGAATGCTTTAGTGCAAACCAAGGCTGCTGGTGTGCAGTTGGCAAATCTTTCGTTGTCGGTGATGCCCGGAGAAATTGTTGGCATCGCTGGCGTTGAAGGTAATGGTCAACGTGTGCTTGCTGATGTGTTGTCGAGTTTGACTGCACTGAATTCAGGAACTGTCAAAGTAAAAGGTCGTGAGATTTCGACTGGTCGCCCAGGTGCGATGTCAAAGTCGGGGATCGGTGTCATTCCCGAAGACCGTCACGACTCGGGATGCGTGCTTGATATGTCGGTTGCAGAAAACCTCGTACTCGCCGATCAAGGCAGTGTCGCCCAGCGCGGTTTTCTTGATCGCAAAAAGATTTCCGCTCAGGCCGAAGAACTTGTCAAACAATTTGGAGTGAGCTGCTCATCGGTAGATGCTCCGATGTGGACGCTGTCGGGCGGAAACCAACAACGGGTGGTTCTGGCTCGTGAACTAAGTATTGGCCCATCTGTCTTGGTTGCCGCTCAACCAACTCGGGGACTTGACGTCGGGGCTATCGAATACATGGGTGGGCGCCTCAAGCAAGCAGCGGCTGACGGAGTTGGAGTTCTGCTGATCTCTAGTGAGATCGAAGAACTCATTGAATTAAGCGATCGAATTCTCGTGATGTATCGCGGAACAATCGTTGGCGAGATGAAGGCTGGAGAAATAGATATGCATCGTCTCGGAATGTTGATGGGCGGTGCCGAATGACGACGACACCAAGCGCAAAGCGCGACCGGATAGAACTCATTGCGCTATACATCGTCAGCATCGTTGCCGCATTTGTCATTGCCGCACTTCTGGTGAATACCAGTGGGGGTTCGTGGTCAAAGGCCGTTGAAGCGATGATGAATGGTGCCTTTAAAAACCCAGGTCGTTGGGGTGAAACATTGCGCCGCGCTGCACCTTTGCTCATCGTCGCTGCCGGTAGTGCGATCGCGGCTAAAGCAGGCATCATCAATATTGGTCAAGAGGGCCAAGTATTGATTGGTGCAACCGGCGCCGCATTCATCATGACCAAGATTCATCCAGGTAGTCCGGTGATGCTGATTCTTGGAGTCTTGCTGGGCATGTTGGCCGGTGCGGCTTGGGCTGGTATTTCGGCCTTGCTTTATTACTGGCGACGTGTTCCAGTCGTACTTTCAACTTTGTTGTTGGTGTATCTCTCGAGTCAAATCACGGGTTACACCATGACTCGCAAGTTCTTGTTGCTTGAAGTTCTTGAAGGTTCTCCCACTAAAATTCAGAACAGTGCAAAAACTGCAGTCAATTCACGTCTCGGTATTTTGCACATATTTGGTAACAATGTTCCACTGACTGTGCCCATTGCAATCATCTTTGCCCTTGGGGTCGCGTACATGTTGGCGCACTCGGTGTGGGGTTTCCGGTTGAAGATGCTCGGACTTAATCCGCGTACTGCGCAACGCGCTGGTGTTTCTCATGTGAAGTTCGGAACCATGGCATTGTTGACATCTGGTGCAGCCGCTGGTCTCGCCGGATCACTCATGTTGGCAACTGGTGAATCGAACTATCGAGCATCAAGCGGCTTCGCGGCAAGTGTTGGCTGGGACGGATTGCTTGTTGCATTGGTCGCTCGAAATAATCCATATGCTTCAATTCCTGTTGCACTCGCGTTCGCCAGTTTGCACACCGGTTCAAACTTCTTGGCGGCAGCTGGTGTTGAATCTGTACTTGTTGACGTCATTCGAGGCTTATTGGTTCTTGCACTATTTATCCCTCCGGCCGTGAGCGAGTTGCGTAAGAAGCGACGAGTTCTTGCCCTGATGACGGAAAGGGCATAACTATGTTGGCTTTCCTCGGAAGTTTCGGCGACATTCTTGCCAACGGGCCGCTCTACCAAAGCACCTTTCGATTAGCCGCAATTTTAGTTTTCGCAGCTTCTGGCGAATGGGTCGCTGAACGCGCTGGCACAATCAATATTTCAGTTGAAGCAATGTTGCTGGGCGGGCACTTTGCCACGGCTATTGCTTACACTCAGACGTCAAACTTTGCCTTCTCACTTTTTGTCGGTGCGATTGCCGGAATCTTTGTTTCATCTTTCCAGGCGTATCTCAGTCACTACCTCAACGCCGATCAATTTGGAATTGGTCTGACGCTCAATATTTTGTTGCTTGGACTCGTGGCGTTTCTTGAACCCAATTTTGACCTGTCAACAAAGTTGGCCGGTGAAGTGAAGGTTCCGTTGTTGTATGACATCCCCATCCTTGGTCCAGCCATGTTTGGTCAGCGTTGGCCGATGTACTTGGTCTATGCAGTGGTGCCGTTGTCATGGTGGCTTCTCATGCGCACAAAGTGGGGTCTTGAAGTTCGTGCCGTAGGCGAAGATCCCCAAGCAGCCGATGTCACTGGAATTCACGTGAATGCCCGTCGCCGTCACGCCATTATGTACACCGGCTTCATCGCTGGTCTCGGTGGAGGCGTGTACTTGCTCGGACAGGTTGGTCGTTTTGAAAGCGGCAATATTGGCGGCAAGGGAATCATTGCCATCGCTGCAGTGATCTTTGGTGGATGGACATTGCGTGGTGCAGTTGCGGGTTGCATCTTGTTTGGTTACGTCGATGCGTTACGTCTGAATTTGCCAAATATTGTGGGGCACGACTTCAACGCTCAGTTGTTAGCTGCTCTACCATTCCTTGCAACGATCGTCGTGATGTTGATCTTCGCTAAACACACGCGACAACCAGCGTCGCTGGCGCGGCCATTTATTCGCGGACTGAAATAATCAATCTCAATTTCTATTTTCATTTTTTAGGGAGCCAGTCATGAAAGCAGTGTGGTACGACAATCCTGGTGGACCCGAGGTCTTGGTCTATGGAGACCGACCTGATCCGTCCGCGGGTACACACGATGTGGTTGTGAAAGTTCATACGGCCGCTGTCAATCACCTCGATGTGGTTCAACGTAACGGCTGGTTCACCATGCCCGGATTCACCTACCCGCACATTGCTGGTATGGACGTTGCTGGTGAAATCGTGGCGATGGGTTCGCAAGTTGATTCATCACTGGGATTGGCCATTGGCGATCGCGTTGTTATCGACCCGTCATTGGCAGGTGTCAACTCCGGATCGGTGTATGCCGGCATGGGCGACATCTATGGCGACCTCGGGATTATCGGCGCAACTGTTGCGGGCGGCTACGCCGAACTATGTGTTGCACCGGCCACTCATGTGTACCGAATCCCTGATGCGATGTCGTATGACGACGCCGCAACCTTTCCGACGTGCTACCTCACGGCGTGGCACGCATTGTTTGAAGTGGGTGGATTGAAGTCGGGCGAGACGGTGATGATTCACGCTGCTGGCAGCGGTGTGAGCGTTGCAGCGATTCAATTAGCTGCTGCAGCCGGTGCAACCGTGTTGGCAACAGCTGGAAGCGAAGAGAAGTGCAACAAAGCACTCACGCTTGGTGCAAGTGCAGTGTGCAATAACCGCACCGAAAACGTGACGGGCTTTGCGCGAGGGGCAACTGCAGGTGCGGGTGTCGACATGGTGTTCGATCATGTCGGGCCTGCGTTGTGGGCCGACTCGATGTTTGCTCTGAAGCCTCGCGGACGTTTGGTCAACTGTGGCAACACCACTGGCGACACTGCAACGATTCCATCGCTTGGTTTCATGTTCCATATGGGTATTCGGATTCTTGGTAGTGATCCGTATCTTCCCGAAGAATTCGGTAAGGCCTGGAGCACGTTCTGTCATGGTTCATTCCAAAAGGTCATCGACTCAACGTTTGCGCTCAAAGATGCCGCAGAGGCGCAGAGCAAAATGCAGAACAATGATGTCTTCGGCAAGATTCTTTTGAAGCCGTGAAATAGTCATGGCCATTGTCGAACGCGACGCTCCGTATCCCGAGCTCAAGAAGAGTCATACAGCGGCCCACAAAGGCACGCCGTGGTCCGACTATAAACCACCGGCCTCGGCGCCGGTCTGGAACATTATTCAGGGCTTCGGTAACTACTGGCTCTTGATGGCTGCCATTGAACTTGGTGCATTTGACACGCTACAAAAAATTGGTCCGTCCCCTCTTGAACCACTCGCTGAAGCAACGGGACTGTCGCGCCGAAGCGCATTGTTTCTGTTTGATGGTCTTGTCGCTATCGGAATGATTGAGCAGTACCGCAATGTCTACAAACTTGGTGATCTTGGTGAGCGCTATCTGACAACCGATGCAGTCGCGAGTATGGCTGCCCTGATCGGTGCTGCCCCTGGGCCGTTAGAAAACTGGGAAGAGTTGGCTGAGACTTTCCGTCGCGGGACACCAAGACAACCCATTGAAAATGATCCAGAAGGTTTTTACGTACCGCTGGTTGAAGCGACGTTCCCGACGATGTTGCGAGCTGCGACGCGCGCCGATCTGAAGATCGGTTACAGCCGTACGCCCAACTTGCGACTACTCGACCTTGGTGCCGGTGGTGCGCCGTGGTCGGTTGCGATTTTAAGCCAGAACCCCACGGCAACAACGGTGGTCAACGACTACGAAGGCGTTTTAGAAGTTGCCAAGCGGCGAATCGCTGCCGCCGGTATTGCCAATCACGAGTCACGCGTTGAGTACTTGCCTGGTGATTTTCACACCGTTGAACTTGAACCCAACTCGTTCGACATGGTGATTCTTGGGCATATCCTGCGCACCGAAGGTGACGAAGGCGCCCAACACATGATTGACCGTGCGTTTGCGGCGTTGCGACCCGGCGGCCGAGTCATCGTGAGCGATTACTTCCGTGACAACACCCGTAAGTTCAATCCGTTCGGAGTTTTGATGGGTGTCACCATGGTGGCTGCTACTCGTCAAGGTCACACATTCACCAACGAAGAAGTCACGGGGTGGATTCGGGCGACCGGATTTGAAGCGTTACGCCTTATCGAGCCCATTGGCTTTAATTCAATGTATGTCGCTAGCAAACCTGAGTAATCAAAACTCATTATCTGGATCCGGAGAAAACTATGAGCGATCAACCGATTTCTATCGACACCATCATTCGCGGTTGGTATGTCGTCACCATGAATAAGACCCGCGACAT
>JBAXIP010000111.1:0-6927 GCA_037138315.1 Actinomycetes bacterium | reverse complement strand
AGCGAAGGACACCCTTGCGCCAGGCGTAGACGAGACCCAATAACAACACACCCACAAACACACCCATTTCAACTAAACCGAAACCGGCGTAGCGCTCGAGCTGAGTGGCCCACGGGAAAATAAACACTGCTTCAACGTCAAACATGACGAAGAGAAGTGCGAACACGTAATAACGAATTTGGCTTTGCGACCAGCCTTCGCCAACGGGATCGACACCGCTTTCATACGTCAGCAACTTTTCGCGCGACGGGTTTGACGGGCGGATCAGCACGGAAATACCCAAAAGCAAAGACGCCAAAAGAATGGCGATCAACCCGAACCAAAAGACGACGAGGTAGGACCTCAAGAACTCTGACATCGCCGAAGACGCTACTACGGGCAACGCAATCACTCCTAACTTCTCTCCCTGCATATGGCTGGAAGTTCAGTCACGCCCGAGTGGTGTTGTGGCGACAGATTCGACAAACCAATCGACGATGCGGTCGCTGTTTTTTCGGCTCGCGCCGACGTTGGCGCGGGTCTCGGCCATGACCTGTTCGGAGCTGAGCCCGAGACCGCTGAGTTCTTCGGCACCCCCACCAGTGGTCCAGCGCGCCAGCATCGATTCGGTGGCCTCGGGATGGAACTGGCTGGCAAAGGTGCGTCTGCCCACAATGGCCTGGGGACCCGACTCACTGTGAGCCAATTGGGTGAACTCGGCAGGCTTTTCAAAGGCATCAAAATGCCACTGGAGCCATGGTCCTGAGGCTATGACCTGCGGAAATGCCGATTCAATGGGATGCCAGCCCAATTCGGGGCGGGTTGCTCGAAGCACCCGACCTCCCAAAGCATGGGCCACCATTTGCGACCCGAAACAGATACCAAAAATCGGGATTCCGGCCTGATGGGCGGCTTGAACAAGGGCCGTTTCGGCTGCGACCTCACCCGAAATGTGGTCCCAATAGACACTCCACTCTGATCCGAGGAGCAAAATCAGGTCGTGACCAGGTAGTTCTGGCCATTCGGCGGGACATTCGCGGTGAGCCTCCGAGAACGCATAGCCATGATGACGAAACCGCTCTCCCACAAATCCGGGGTCGGCGTCGTTCGAATTGGCAACCACCAGCGCACGCATATGTGCCCCACAATATGGGGAGCACCCTGAGTATGGTGAACCATGCATGCCCGCCATTGAGATTTCTGCTGCCGATATCGCTCGCGCCCACACCGCTGGCGCTGGGGTGGTCAAGCACACCCCGGTCACGGCATCGGCCGCGCTGAGCGATCGCACCGGGGGCGACATTGTGCTCAAGGCCGAGAACATGCAGCGAACAGGAAGTTTCAAAATTCGCGGGGCGATGAGCAAGTTGTCATCACTAGGCGAGTTGGCCAAAACGGGAGTCACCGCCGGAAGTGCTGGCAACCATGCCCAGGCTTTGGCATTCGCGGCGCGCACCTTTGGAGTGCCATGCGAGATCTTCGTTCCGAAAAATGCACCGATTGCCAAGATTGCGGCGTGTCGTGCTTACGGGGCAACCGTGGTTGAAGGCGGCGATTCACTTGATGAAGCAGTTGCTGCGGCGCGCGCCCGTGCGATTGAAAAGGGAATGCAGTTCTGTCATCCGTACGACGATGCCGTTGTGGTGGCCGGTCAAGCAACACTTGGGCTCGAACTCATCATTGACATTCCTAACTTGCGTCGTGTACTTGTGCCCTTAGGTGGTGGCGGACTTGCAAGTGGTGTTGCTATCGCAGTCAAACAACACGATCCAACAATCAAGGTGATTGGTGTTCAAGTTGAAGCATGCGCGCCGTACGCAAATAGTGTTCCCCCTTCTGGTCCCGTCTTCACATTGGCCGACGGAATTGCAGTGAAGAAACCTGGCGAGATCACGCGACCGCTTATTGAGAAGTGGCTCGACGACATTGTTGTTGTTGACGAAGACGCTGTTGCCGATGCCATGGTGCTGTTGATGGAACGATCAAAGTTGTATGTCGAAGGTGGCGGTGCAGTTGGTGTGTCGGCATTATTGAGCGAACGCGCAGCGCCATCCCGTAGCGGCACCACTTGCGTTGTGTTGTCGGGTGGCAATGTTGATCTTGGAGTTGTACCCGGACTCATTCGTCGTTTTGAAACTCAGGCTGGTCGCCGACTCATTGTGTTTGTCAAAGTGAGCGATCGACCGGGTGGACTAGCAAAGTTGTTAACGATCTTTGCTGAAGTTGGCGCAAGTGTGATTGATATTGACCATGTACGTGATGGTGTTGATTTACATGTACGCGAAACTGGAGTTAATGCCGTGCTCGAAGTTCGCGGTCCCGATCACGCCGAATTATTGATCGACACTGTTCGTAACGCCGGCTACGACATCACCGCGCTGTAATCATGACTTCCAGAAGATGGTTTTGAGTTCGCTGTAGTGATCCATTGCGGTCATCGACAATTCACGACCAATTCCACTTTGTTTGAATCCGCCAAACGGTGTGGAGAATCGCACCGACGAATTTGAGTTCACACTCAATGTTCCGCCTTCAAGCTTTCGTGCCACACGCATTGCCCGTTCGGCATCGCGTGTCCACACCGAACCAGATAATCCATATTCGGTGTCGTTGGCCATTCTCAAGACATCGTTCTCATCGGTGAACGGAATGATCGTGGCGATTGGGCCAAAGATTTCTTCAGTGCACACTCGGCTGGTGATATCTGCAGTAGCGATGATGGTGCACGGAAACCAATAACCATTACCTGTTGGTGCCGATCCGGTCCAGGTTGGTGTGACTCCTTCAAGATACGACGAAACTCGATCGTGATGTGCACGCGTAAAGAGTGGGCCCATAGTTGTTGCCGAATCCATCGGATCGCCCACCACAATCTTTTGTGTTTCGGCAATCATCAACTCAACAAACTCATCAAAGATTGGTCGTTGCACAAAAATTCGTGAACGCGAACAACAGTCTTGTCCACTGTTATCAAAGACTGCACCTGGTGCTGATGCGGCAACTGTTTCAATATCGGCGTCGGCGAAAATAATATTTGCACTCTTGCCACCCAGTTCAAGAGTGACTCGCTTCAAATGCTCAGCGCCGCCAGCCATAATTCGCTTGCCAACTGCAGTGCTTCCGGTAAAACCAATTTTGCGCACCATCGGATGTTCAACTAATCGCCAACCTGCTTCTGGACCAGTTCCGATAACAACTTGTAACACGCCTTCAGGAATTCCGGCTTCGAGAGCAAGTTCACCGAGTCGTATCGCACTTAACGGAGTTGTTTCGGCTGGTTTTAAAATGACGGTGTTTCCACACGCCAGTGCTGGTCCAAGCTTCCAACACGCAATAAGTACCGGGAAATTCCAGGGCACAATGAGACCCACCACGCCAAGCGGTTCGTGAAAAGTCATGGTGACTCCACCGGCTACTGGATACGTATGACCAAGATGTTTATCAATTGCGCCCGCGTAGTAATGAATCACTTCAGCAGCAGTATCGGCACACCACTTACTTGAACCAATAGGCATGCCCATATTGCGCGTATCAAGTTCGGCTAACTCTTGCGCGTGTGCAGCAATCGTTTCAGCAAAGCGACGCATGATCTTGATGCGATCGTTTGGTGCTATATCTCGCCACGCTGGCAGTGCGGCTTGCGCACGAATCACTGCTTGATCAACATCATGAGCTGTCGCTAAGAGGACTTCTTGTATCACCGAATCGTCGGCCGGATTACGAAGCGTGATGGTGCGATCGGACATATCGTCCACTCTAGGCTTCGGCGACGAAACCCTTGAAAGCCTTCATGTATTCAATAAATCCGTCCGAGAGACCTTCGGCTTTGAGATCTTCTGGCTTGATGGGCAAAGCACGCATCGTAAATTCGGGATCGGCACCAGCCAGCTGCGCGAAATCGTGATGGGCAATTGCTGCACGACCGATCACTGCGAAATCAGCACCGTTGTCAACCGCCCACTGTGCATCGGCCGCCGAATAAATTTTTCCGGCCACACCAAGTCGCGTATTGCCGCGTTCGGCATGAGCGAACAGCTGCATCAATGTTTTGCCAGCAAACTCTTCATCGACTGCATCTTTGCGAGCGTCCCACATTGACATATCAATGAAGTCGAGTTTCTTTGAATCAACAAGCCAGCCGAATAGTTCGAGCATTTCCGACGTCTTCAAACCAAAATGCTCTGGTGAGAGCCGCACCGACAAGTTCAATGAGTCGCGACAGTCGCGGCGAATTCCATCAATAATGGCCAGCAAAAATCCGGCACGGTTATCCAGACTGCCACCGAATTCATCAGTGCGTTGATTGATGGTGGGCGACAAGAATTGGCCAATCAAATAGCCGTGAGCACCATGTAGTTCAACGCCTTCAAAACCCGCCTTCTCGCACCGAACTGCCGCATCGATAAAAGCGTTGATGGTCTCGTAGACCTCGGCATTAGTCATCGCTTGAGCGCCAGTCGCAGCATCATCGGACGGACACATTGGAGCTCGGCCGATGAGGTCGGCTGGCGATTTTTGACCCGAATGATGCAACTGCACAATCGACAAACTTCCGTGAGATTTGATATCCCGAGCCAGACGCTTGAGTCCCGGAATGTGCTCGTCGCCAAATGTTGCTAACTGTCCTGCAAACCCCTGTCCAGTCTTTTGGACCTGGGCAGCACACGTCATTGTTAATCCAAATCCGCCTTGCGCCCGCATGGTGAGCCAATGGTGTTCTTCATTCGAAAGAGTTCCGTCGGCATGACTTTGCTGGTTGGTCAGCGGTGCCAACATAAACCGATTGGACATTTTGGTACCACCGGCAAAGGACACTGGATCGAGCAACGAAGTCATATACCCATCTTTACCGCTGGCGCTGCTGGCAGAATGATTTTGTGGAGAATCCCGTTGTATTAATTGTTGGTCGTGAGATCACTGACGCCACGGGCGTGCGCGGTCCCGCATTTGGAATCGGACGCACATACGCACATGCCATCACCCGCGCGGGCGGTATTCCGATCATTTTGCCGCCCATCGCCGATCTTCATGATCAACTCGAAACCTTGTTGTCCCGATGCGATGCAATTGTTCTGCACGGCGGCGGTGATATTGATCCAAAGCATTACGGACAATCCGTAACTGCGCCCGAGATCTACGGAATTAATCCGAGTCACGACGAAATCGAGCTCGCCGTCGCTCGTCACGCCTTAGCCGAAGACATCCCGATGCTTGCTATCTGTCGCGGATTGCAAGTTGTGAACGTTGCCCAAGGCGGAACCCTGATTCAAGATCTTGGAACCGATGACCACCGCCAGAAATATCATCCGGTCAATCTCTCCCCAGACTCAAAAGTTGCTCGAGCAGTCGGCGCAGCCCAAGCAAACGCCTGTCATTCATTTCATCACCAAGCGGTCGACACTGTGGGTGCTGGGTTTGTCGTTACCGGTGTTGCAACAGACGGAACGATTGAAGCCATCGAAAGCACAACCGCTACTTGGTGTGTCGCGGTGCAATGGCACCCCGAAGATTCGGCCGCCGAAGATCAACAACAACAAAATCTCTTTGATGCGTTAATCGCATCTATCAAATAGTCACCAGCGTTACTGGTGCGCGGGGCAATATGGCTTATGGAAGCACCAATCGCATAATTTTGTTTTATTACACGCGAAATTTTCGGTTGCGCAAGCCTGATCAATCGCTTCTTTAGTCTCGACAATGACGCCGCGAGCAATCGCGAGTTTCACTGGTGTCACAGAAACCTCGTGGTTCGCGCTGTGCTTCAAGTACAGCAACTGCAATTTTGAAGTTTCTTCTTGGTCGGCTGATTCAAACATGAGGGCATAGGCCAGAAGTTGGAAATATTTATCATCGTCTGATTTAAATCTTGGATTTGGAATTGCTCCGGTCTTGTAATCACTAATGATGATTTTCCCGTCATCGTCAAAAAGAAAACGATCAACAAATCCCTTCATACGAACACCTTCAACATCAGTGAAGAGTTCGTATTCCATGCCGATCAGTTCGGTTTGCTGCGGATCTTCAATTTTCCACAAATTAGTCATGCACTCAAAAGCCGACTTTTTAAAATCTGTGATCGTTCCAAGTTTTTTTTCGAGCTCGTTAACCTTGGTTTCCCATTCGCCCTCGGTCCAACGCTCAGTTGCTGTGGCCTTGACTGATTCAACCGTGCGCGCATCACCATCAAGTTGGTAGAAGTGTTCGAGAACTTCATGCACAAAAGTCCCGAGATGCGTTTGCCAAGTTGGAGGTTCAACGATTCGATCAATGCGCGAAAACTTAAACTTCATCGGGCAATCGCGATACGTCGAAATTGACGATGGCGAGAGGTATTCCGGTGTTTCAAACATGCCATCAGTCTGTCATGGGGATCTGGCAAATTCGGGGTTACCCCCACACTGAACTGAAGTGTTGCCTATTTGGCAAGTTGCAGTGCGGCTTGCGAAGCGTCAATGAGCCAACTTGGCCAGACACCCACGAGCAACGTAAAGAAGGCAGATCCCGCAACAACGAATCCAGCGGTGAACGGCACCTTGATGGCCTCGCGCTTGTCGTCGCCCGACTCTTCATCGGTCAACCACATGCTGATCATGATGCGCAAGTACAACAAGGCCGCGATCACTGAAGCGACCATGGCGATGATCGCAATGGCGTAACTATGATTAGCTGCCGCTGCCTTAATGACACCGAACTTGGCAATGAAACCCGAGGTAAGTGGCATTCCAGCCTGAGCTAGCAAAAACACCGTCATTGCTAAAGCTAAGGCCGGACGTTCTTTGCCCAGTCCACGGAAAGAGCCGATGTCGCTACCGTTGTCGCCCGTACGAGTGACAAGTGAAACCACAGTGAATGTGCCGATGACAAGGACTGAATAAATCATCAAGTACATCAATGTGGCGGGTAAACCATCAACGTCGCCGCTGTGCCCGATTGATTCAATGCCAATCA
>JBAXIP010000110.1:0-6934 GCA_037138315.1 Actinomycetes bacterium | reverse complement strand
CAGAGCGTCCGCCTGAAAAGCGGAAGGTCACCGGATCGACGCCGGTCTCGACCACTTCATGTTTAGACGCGATATCGAAGGCCTTCGGGCACTGGCTGTCGGCTTCGTAGTCCTCTTTCACGCCAAATTTCTTGGCCTCACTGGCGGATTCATCGGAGTTGATGTCTTCTTCGTGGTGTCAGGTTTCTTGATCACGTCGTTACTGATCAACGAGCATTCGTCAGATGGCGAAATTTCACTGAAGAACTTTTACGCTCGCCGAGCTCGACGCTTGTTACCAGCATCAGCATTGGTCATTGCGCTGACTGCTCTCGCTAGCCGTATCTGGCTTGAGCCACTTCGGCTCCACGACATCGGTACTGATGCGGTCGCCAGTGGCGGTTTCTTCTCCAACATTTTGTTTGGTATTCGCAGCACTGATTATCTGCAAGCCGGACAACCACCGTCACCGTTTCAACACTTTTGGTCACTTTCGGTTGAAGAACAGTTTTATATCGTCTGGCCCGCACTGTTGATTTTATTGCTCTGGAAGTCACGCGACCGCCACGCGCGCGCAATTGTTGCGATCTCCACACTGAGTGTTGTTTCACTGTCACTTTGCATTTGGCAAACAACACAATCTCAACCATGGGCATTCTTTGGTCTGCACACTCGTGCTTGGGAACTTGGTATTGGTGCGCTTATTGCGTTGTCGTGGAAATATGTAGAACAACTTCCCAGCAATTTCCGTGCGGTCATTGGATGGCTCGGACTATTCGCCATCATCGTGAGCGGGCTCAAAATCACCGAGAAGCTGGCATTCCCAGGCAAATTGGCATTACTACCCGTTGTTGCAACGGCACTCGTGCTCATGGCTGGGCAAAATGCACATTGGGGACCGCAACGAATTCTTTCACTCAAACCTTTGCAATGGATCGGCGCACGTTCGTACTCGATCTACTTGTGGCACTGGCCAGTTCTGATCATCGCCGAATCAAACGCAGGCCGAGACTTACGGGTCAGCGAACGCATCATTGCAATTGCTGCCGCAGTCATCGCCGCATCACTCTCACATCATTTCTTAGAAAATCCCGTACGCCACTCGGTTTCACTACAAGCCAAACCGCGTCTCGCACTTATGGTTGGCGGAGCTTTGATTGTGATGAGTATCGGTGTTGGGTTTGTTCTGCGAACCTCATCGGTTGCGCTGAGCACTGACGTCATTGCTGAAGCACCTGTAGCAATCGCAACCTCGACTACGTCAACGACGGTTCCGATTGTTTCTTCTGATAGCACGACTGCACCGCTCGAAACCACGACATCACTTGCGACAATTCCTGAAGGTCCGCCCCCCTCCATAGTCAATGCTGTTGCACCAATCGATGCAGTCATTACCGGCGCGCTCACTGATGAAGTTCCGGCAAACTTAGAACCATCATTGCGCGGCGCTTCTGGTGATAAGCCCGAAATTTATGACAACGGATGTCACGTCAACCTGATTGATATTGAACCAAAAGTTTGTGTCTATGGAGACACCACTTCTGATTTCACTGTTGCGCTATACGGTGACTCGCACGCGGCCCAATGGTTTCCCGCTCTCAATCAAATTGCAATTGATCATCACTGGCGTCTAGTCATTCTGACCAAAATGGGTTGCACCACGATTGATCTAATCACTGCTAATTCATTGGTCGGTCCCACGTATCCAGGTTGTCAACCATGGCGCGAAAAAGTTCTTGAGCGTTTCGTTGCCGAAAATGTTCGCGTGGTCTTTATGACGAGTTCTAATCGTTTAACCGATCCAGCAACTAGCCAACCTTTCGCCGACTCAATCGTGAAAGCTGGCTTTGCAACTTTGATTCCAAAGTTGCAAGGTATGGGTATCAGTCCAATTGTCATTACCGATACTCCTTACCCCGGAACTGATGTACCAATTTGTTTATCAAAGGCGATCAAAAATGTTGGTTCGTGTGCGGTCAGTCGTGAGAAAGGTCTTCGCGCAAATCGTCAACAGACCAGTATTGATGTGGCAGTTGAAAACAACGCTCAATACCTCGACATCAGCAATTGGGTATGTTCGCTTGACACTTGCCCAGTCATCACTGGCAATATTTTGATGTACCGCGATTCGCATCACCTCACGACCACCTATGTGCAGTTTTTGACGCCGTTAATTGACGCAGCAGTTGCGCCTTACGTGGACGGCGTGAGGTCGCGAATCAGCGCTTCTTGAGCAACGGTTGCCACTAATACGCCATCGTCACTGAAAACATGGCCAAGTGCAAGACCACGATTGTTCCCTAATGAATGACACGTGAAATCGTGCAAGTGCCAGCGATCACTTTGAATCGGTCGATGAAACCAAATTGTGTGATCAAGACTGGCACCTTGAAAGTTGCGATGATTTTCCGGACGCAAGGAAATCTCGGGGTGGGTTCGGACAACTGCGTCGGTTGGCAAGTCGTCACTGAGATAAGCAAACGCACATCGATGCAAAAGTTGTGCCCGCTGATCGCCAGGATCGCCCAACTCTTCGGTCACTCGGAACCAAGCCATGGCCCGACCGGAACCTTCGCGTCCATCGTTCGGATGATCGGCTTTCTCGATCCACCGCCGATCAAAAACTTCAGACCATGTTGAATTAGTCATTTTGTCAGGCAGTGGAACACCCGTTGGAAAAGCAATTGATTGCACATCTGGCGCATTTTCAAATCTTTGAAAGCTTGCTTCCAAGTTGAGAATCGCGCCATTTTCTTGCCGCGCCACTACTCGACGAGTGCAAAAACTTTTGCCGTTACGAATGCGATCAACTTCGTAACGCACAGTGTCTTTTGGACTGCCACGTCGAATGAAATATGCGCGCAACGAATGAGGTTCCATATCGGGCTCAACCGTTTCGGCAGCAGCCCACAATGCTTGCGCAACGATGTGACCGCCATACAAGCCTCCCCACGGGTATTCGCGCCCCGCTCCAACAAATGTGTCGACGCCATGGGGCTCAAGAGCAAAAAGTTGTTGCATGGTCACGCCATCAGGCTATGACTTTTTGACGACTATGACGCATTAATGAACCATCACACTTTAATGAACGATGACAACGGGGCACTTGCTGCGGTGGGCTACCCCGACCGCGGTGCTGCCCAATAAAACTGCTGCGATCAGACTGTGGCTCTTTGATCCGACGACCAAAATGTCTTGAGGAGTTGTGTATTCAACCAACGAGTCAGCTGAAGAACCCTCGATCACTTCAGCACTCATAGAAACCCGCGAGCCTTCATCTTCAGACAAATGCTTTTTGACACGGTTCACAAGTTTGCGAGCATCACGCAACATTGCAAGACGTAGCTCATCAATATCTGGTCCAGACATCACACCAAACTCTGGCGACATCGCCGAGTACGGGTAATGCCACGCAGTAACAAGTTCAAGATCCCGATGCATATCTTCTGCAAAGTGCAAAGCCCAATTGGCCGCATCAAGCGCGCCTTTTGAACTATCAATTCCCACCACAACCCGACCAGCAGAAGTCCGCTTGGCACTTTCAGGAACCAAAACGACCGGACACTCGGCTCGGTGAGCTATGGCATAACTGACCGAACCCATTAATAGCGCATGTCCAGATCCAACACCTTTGGTCCCGACCACAATCATTGACGCGTCTTCTGATGCCTTCAATAAAGCCATCACGGGCGACCCTTGATCGAGAAACGTTTCAATTTCTATTTCTGGATGTGTCTTCAGAATTTTGGACTTCAATAAGTCAAGTGCAGTTCGATGGTGCGCATCTGCAGCGCGAATTTCATCCGATGACAACATGGGCCCGACATATCCCGCCGAAACTCCCATTCCGACAACCGCTGGTAATGAATAGCAAGTCAATAAGCGCAAATTTCTATTGGATTCGACCGCGATGTCAACGGCCCACCACATTGCACTCTCAGAGTTTTCAGAACCGTCAATGCCCACCAAGATTGGTCGCGGATCATGAGGAATGGGCGAATGATGGATCATGTTCCAAGTGTCTCCACTGGAAGTCCGAGTACGTAGAGCAAGTCGGCTAAATACTCAGGGACTTAAGGCACCAATCACAATCACTCAAGCACGAATGAGAGCATGCACGAATTAGGTGCCGTATCCATAACCCAGGTCAAGCGCAGTCAACATGGGCACAAACGGAATACCTCGCTCGGCGGCCATCGCGCTGCAGGTTCCACCACGGTCAACCACAACGGTGATCAATACAGGAATTGCCCCAAATGCAACGACAGCATCGACGGCTTCCATGATTGATGTTCCACGAGTCACGGTGTCTTCAGTAATGACTACTTTGTCGCCAGGCTGCAATGCACCGGCAATACGCCCAATCACACCATGATCTTTTGCTTCTTTGCGAACACTAAAACTTCGCAAATCAATTCCCCTTGTTGCTGCGACAGCGGCAATTCCGTAGGCGACTGGGTCGGCGCCCATCGTCAAGCCACCGATCGCGACTGCATCTTTAGGAATGAGTTCTAATGCAACATCGGCCATCAACACAACGCCATCAGCCCGACACGCCGTTTGCTTTGTATCAAGAAACCACGAACTACTCGCTCCTGATTTCAATGTGAAGTTTCCAGTCTTCAACGAGTGGCGAAGCACATGGTCACGCAGTGCGTGTCGAGCAAGATCAAGAGTTGGCAATACATTCGGATATTTACTCATCGGTAATTACAGTAGTGCGCAAATTGTCGTCGTGTATCTCTTTGTGAGACTCGTCTGTATCAAAAATAAATACGGTGAATTTGTTAACAAAAAGAGGCAAATTCTTACTGAACAAAACATCGCAATACGCGTGCGCCACTCATATATTGAAATTTGTGGCAGCACCTAAAACTCCGATGACCAAGACTCATAAAGCTGCTTTGGCGGTTGGACGAGCAGAGAGCCGAACTGTTCGTGATTATCTTGAAGCAGTTCGTCGCAATAAGCCAAAGCGTGGCCGTAAGCGCACACCAGATTCAATCAAGAAGCGTCTTGCAGTTATTGAAAATCACTTTGATGATTCAGATGCAATTACACAACTGAAGTTGTCGCAAGAACGTCTTGATTTGTCAATGGAACTTGCGGAGATGACAACGGCTCAGCAAATCGGGCCGTTAGAAAAAGCATTCGTTAAAGTTGCTCGTTCATACGGCGATCGCAACGGAATCACTTACACCGCTTGGCGTGAAATTGGTGTTGACCCTGCGATCTTGAAAAAAGCCGGAATTACTCGCTGAGTTTTAAACGTCAAGCACATCAAGGGCAGTAAATACTTGCCCGATGTGCACCAACGAACGCTTCAAGTCAAAAGCTTCGTCAAGAACTTTCTTATCGATACGTTCCAAACGCGAATCGGCTTCAAGAACCGAGCGGAAATCTTGTGAACGTTCCCAAGATGTTGCTGCTGCTTCTTGGACGATTCGGTAAGCCTCATCACGAGTCAAACCTGATTGCACTAGCGCAAGAAGAACTGGCTGGCTAAAAACCAATCCGTGACTTGAATACAAGTTCTGTTTCATCCGCTCAGGCGAAACCTGCAGACCCTCAAGCAAACGACGCAAGCGATGCATGACGTAATGCGCCATCAACGAAGAATCAGGAAGAACGACGCGTTCAACCGAACTATGTGAAATATCTCGTTCGTGCCATAACGCCACATCTTGCATCGCTGCCTGGAGATTGCCGCGAAGAACGCGTGAGAGGCCAGTGATTGTTTCGGCAGAGATTGGGTTGCGCTTGTGCGGCATCGCCGACGAACCTTTTTGTCCCGCTTTGAAACCTTCTTCAACTTCGCGCACTTCGGTTCGTTGCAGATGACGTAACTCAACAGCGATCATTTCACAGGTATTACCAACGGCGGCGCAGGCCCACATGTATTCGGCATGTCGATCACGAGAAATGACTTGAGTCGCTGGAACTGCTTTCAAACCCAAGGCATGCGCGACATGTTGTTCAACTTTGGGATCAACGTTTGAATACGTGCCGACTGCGCCAGACAATTTGCACACCGCGATATTTTCGCGAGCAGCAATCAATCTGCTTCGATCACGATCAATTTGCAGTGCCCATAAAGCGACTTTGGCACCGAACGTCGTTGGCTCTGCGTGTACGCCATGCGTTCGACCAATCATCACCGTGTCGCGATGAGCCTTAGCCAAACTCACAACGACTCGTAGAAGTTTTGACGAGGCTTCAATTAATAGGTCAGCTGCATCGCGCAACATCCAACACCAGGCTGTGTCAACGATGTCGCTCGATGTGAGCCCGTAATGAATCCAAGCACCAGCGGGGGCACCAATACGCGATTGCAAAATATCAACGAATGCGGCAACATCGTGATCAGTAATCTTTTCGCGATCAAGGACATCTTCAATAAAGCGTGCGTCGACAATTGGAGAATTCGCTCGACACATCTCTGAATCGGCCGTAGGAACAACTCCCAACACACTGTGTGCTTCGGTTGCCAGCAATTCAATTTCAACCCAACGACCAAAACGAGATTCATCCGAAAAGACCGACTCCATCTCGGGTAATGAATAACGAGGGATCATGCCGTACCTCCAAATATTGAAGCAGAAGTCCAATCAAGTACATCATCGCGCTCAGGACCGACACCAATGATGCGAATTGGAATCCCGGATTCACGTTCGACTGCAGTAATAAACGCAATGGCCTCTTCCGGTAGATCTTTCACTGAGCGACAATTACGCAGTTCCTTTTTCCAACCTGGCATGGTGATGTAATCGGCCACAACCTGACCAAGAACATCGCTGCGATCGGGATAGCCATGTATGAGTTCGCCATTGATGCGATAACTGGTACATACTTTGACTTCGTCAAAGGTGTCTAAGACATCAAGTTTCGTCAAGGCCAACTCGGTGAGTGAATTGATACGACCAGCGTGACGCAACATCACGCAGTCAACCCAGCC
>JBAXIP010000109.1:0-6941 GCA_037138315.1 Actinomycetes bacterium | reverse complement strand
GTGGGGTTTCGAAAGCGCCAAAGCCACGATGTTGTGCGCGTAACGCATTGCCTTGTTGCGCATCCCTCGTTGAATGAATTGTTATCTGACCTTCGCCTTGATGGTGCCGAAGAAGCGGTGTTGCGCGTTGGGGTTTCATCGGGGGAACGAATGGCTTGGGCCGAACCACAAGATTCAGTTTCGGGAATCGCGTCAGAGGTTTTGACGAGCCGAGCCTCATCAGTGCACGAAGTGATTGATCAACATGAATTCGTCGTGTCAGCCGAGTCGTTCTTTCAGTCATCTCCGCAAGCAGCACAAGCTTTGGTTGATGCCACGAAGCGCGCGTTGGGCGAAAGTTCAACATGGGGCGATGGCGCTGTTGTTGACGCCTATTGCGGAGTCGGTCTCTTTGCAGCCACAGTATTCCCGCGTGATCGTCATGTCATTGCCATTGAAGCCAACCCATCGGCGTGTGCAGATGCTCGAATCAATCTTGCCGAACGTGATGTTGAAGTGGTGCAATCACCAGTTGAAGAATGGTCACCGAAATCGGCGGCAGTAGTGGTTGCCGACCCAGCGCGAGATGGACTCCGGGCGGGCGGTGTTGATGTATTGGCGGCAACGAATGCACAAGTGATTGTGTTGATTTCGTGTGATCCGGCATCACTTGGTCGCGATGCGCGTCTCTTGATCGCCAAGGGATACCGCTTGGAATACAGCGAAGTCTTAGATCTCTTTCCGCATACGCACCATGTTGAAGTTGTCAGTCGCTTTGTTCGAGATGAAAGTATGGAACTTCTATGAAGCCTGTGTTATCTGCTGAAGTCGCTGCAGCAATTGCTGATGGTCGTCCTGTTGTTGCCATGGAGTCGACGATCTACTCACATCTTGGATTACCGTCGCCGGCAAACCGCGAAGCGCTTGATCGTTGTAGCGCGGCTATTCGCGAAGGCGGCTGTGTTCCTGCAGTCACGGCAATCCTTGATGGCGTTGTGCGACTTGGTCTCACCAAAGCCGAACATGAACGAATTCTTGGACCGGCTCGAAAGGTCGCCGAACGTGATATCGCCGTAGCTGTTGCGCAAAAGTGGGAGTTCGGTGCCACCACAGTGTCGGCGGCGGTATCGATTGCGGCAGCAGCGGGAGTCAGCGTTTTTGCGACCGGCGGTATTGGTGGCGTGCATCGTGGTGCAGAACTCACCGGAGATATTTCAGCCGACCTTGACGCAATCGCCAGTTATCCCGTTGTGACTGTTTCGGCGGGAGCAAAAGCATTCTTAGATTTGCCTCGAACACTTGAGTATTTCGAAACTATTGGTGTGCCAGTACTCGGTTGGAAACACGAATGGTTTCCTGCGTTTTATACGCGTAGTTCTGGTTTGAAAGTCCCGCACCAAGTTCAGTCGGCGCGTGAAGTCGCCGACATTTTGTTGCACCGGTCGCGTGCAAAAACTGGTCTGTTGCTGACAGTCCCGATTCCGATTGACGCCGAACTCGACGCAACACAACTTGATTCAGTGTTGGCACAGGCGTTAGCTGATTGCGAGGGTGCCGGAGTTCGCGGAGCCGCGGTTACTCCATTTGTGTTGGGTCGAATTGGTCAGGCGACCGAAGGACGAAGTGTTCCGGCAAATTTGGCCTTAGCCGAAAATAACGCCCGAGTGGCGGCCGAAGTGGCCGTCGCCATCGCCACCAAATAGCGGCAAATAATGGTGCACCCCCTGGGATTCGAACCCAGAACCAATGGATTAAGAGTCCACTGCTCTGCCATTGAGCTAGAGGTGCGCAACGAGAAGTAGCAGTGTAGATCAACCAACACTTCGGTCGATGTATCTGACCGACTTTGGACTGGCTAACCAGCGACTTCTTATATTTTGGGTGAACGAGGGGTCTCGAACCCCCGGCCTTCAGTACCACAAACTGACGCTCTAACCAACTGAGCTACGCCCACCATGTGAAGTGCCTATTCTGCCATATCGAACGGCAAATCGCACCGTTTATTCGCTCCGAACTCGGTCGTCGCGGTCGGTGCATGTTTGGTGTTAGGGTGACGGCAACCGTAAAAGGGGTGTTTAACCGTGTCCTCCACGGAATCTGCAGTCACCAATGCTCACAGCCTTAGCTGGCGAGCGAAGGAAATCACGCAACGCGAAATCGCGTTGTACGCACAACGAACTCAAGGCTCGCAAAAAGCGACCGAACGAGCTCGGCTTGTTATGCCGCTTGGAGTGCCTTCAAGTTTTCAGGCGTACGACCCGCATCCAATTGTGGTGAAAGCTGCTCGTGGTGCCTCGATGTGGGACGTTGACAACAACGAATACATTGACTACGACATGGGTTTCGGTGCTTTGTTTAGCGGCCATATCAACCCAGTTGTGCGACGCTCCGTTGACGAGCAGCTCGATAACGGAACTTTGTTCGTAACACCATGCGAACTCAATGCCGACGTTGCCGAGTTGTTGGGCGAACGTTACGGCTTACCGATGTGGCGCTTCACCAACTCGGGAACCGAAGCAACTATGGACGCGATTCGTGTCGCGCGAGGTGCAACCGGTCGCGAAAAGATTGTCAAGGTTGAAGGCGGCTATCACGGTCATCACGATGAAGTGATGATCTCGATGAAGCCTTCACTTGATGTGGCGGGTCCGGCCAATCGACCGAATTCAGTTCCGGCAACTGCTGGTGTGACGCGTGCAGTACTTCGCGACACCATAGTGATTCCTTACAACGATGCCGAAGCACTTGAACGCGTTTTGCGCAACGAAGACGTCGCATGTTTCATCGTTGAACCCGTCATGGAAAACATCGGTATTTGTTTGCCCGATGACGGATATTTACAGGCAGTGCGCGAGATCACTTCGCGCTACGGAACCTTGTTGATTTTTGATGAAGTGAAGACTGGCATTACGGCTGGTTGGGGAGGGGCAACTGGTGCACTTGGCGTGACGCCAGACCTTGTTGCTCTCGCTAAATCAATCGGTGGTGGTTTGCCCCTTGGTGCCTTCGGCGGCAAGCGCGAATACATGGACCAAATCACTATGGGTCGCGTCATTCACCTCGGAACTTATAACGGCAACCCATTGTGTATGGCTGCTGCGAAAGCGGTTTTGTCAGAAGTGTGCACGCCTCAAGCAACTGCTGCAGCGATTGGTCGCAACAAGATGTTGGTCGATGCATGTAATGACATCATCGACGACGCTGGGTTGCCGGCCCACACAGTGCAGTTTGGTGCGAAGGGTTGCGTCACCTGGACACCAGAACCAATTCGCAACTATCGCGATTACAAAAAGACCGATCTCGATATTGCATTCGCACAGTGGATTCACGGAATCAACCGTGGCATCTTGTTGCCACCAGGCCTCGACGAGCAGTGGTTGATCTCAATCATGCACACCAATGAAGAAGCCATGCGGTATGCCAATGTTTTTAGCGAATTCGTTGACGAATTAGTTAAATGACGCAAAGCGAAAACAATTTGCCATCAACAGGCAAAATGATTCGCCGTTCTTTATTGCGACAATGTCCTCGTTGTGCGAATCGCAGCGCTTGGTTTATTTCTTGGTTTAAACAAGGCGAACGATGCATCGGTTGCGGTATCAAACGCACTCGTGACACTGACGGTCATGAGCTCGGATCAATGACGATTGCCTCGGTGCTCAACATCGTGCTCATCATGGCTGCGATAGGTATCGCAGTTGCCTTCACCGCACCTGATGTACCAGTGCTCACCTTGTCCATCGTGCTGGCTTCGGCTGCTCTTGTCTTCCCGGTATTGACGTGGCCGATGACCCACACTTTGTGGATGGCCATCGACCTGATTTTTCGCCCCATGGGTGTCGACGAAGTGGCAGAGGCTCAGACCTGGCTGACACATCAGTCCTAATCGGGCGGCTCGGCACCCCCTCTGAGCAGGTCAAACACCTGTTCGTATCGACAATGCTTGACCGAACACTCGTTCGTAGTTACGCTCTTGTTATTCGCCGCACACGGGTGCCCGCACAACTACTGTGCAACACCCACTTCGTACGGTCCAAGTTATGGCAAACAAACCAACACCCACAGCAACAACCACCACAACAGCGAAAGGCAATGCAATGAGCAACGATCGTGAAAAAGCCCTTGAAATGGCCCTGGCCCAAATCGACAAGCAATACGGCAAAGGCTCCATCATGCGGATGGGCGACAAGACCGACATGGCCATCGAAGCCATCCCGACCGGTGCCTTGGCACTTGACGTCGCTCTCGGAATTGGCGGCTTACCCCGTGGCCGTGTCGTCGAGATCTACGGCCCAGAATCTTCGGGTAAGTCAACTCTCGCGATGCATGTCGTGGCCGAGGCTCAGCGCAACGGCGGCATCTGTGCCTACATCGACGCCGAACACGCGATGGACCCCATTTATGCCCGCGCCATTGGTGTCGACATCGATGCACTCTTGATCTCGCAGCCCGATACCGGTGAACAAGCTCTCGAAATTGTTGACATGCTCATCCGTTCAGGCGCTCTCGACGTCGTCGTTATCGACTCGGTTGCGGCATTGACACCGAAGGCCGAAATTGAAGGCGACATGGGCGACAGCCACATGGGCTTGCAGGCACGTTTGATGAGCCAGGCGTTGCGTAAGTTGACAGCCAACCTCAACAAGTCCAACACCATCGCAATTTTCATTAACCAGTTGCGTGAAAAGATTGGTGTGATGTTCGGTTCACCCGAAACCACTCCTGGTGGACGGGCACTCAAGTTCTACTCATCAGTGCGTCTCGACATTCGTCGTATTGAGTCGATCAAAGATGGTGCCGAAGTTGTCGGTAACCGCACCCGTGTCAAGGTTGTGAAGAACAAGGTGTCACCGCCATTCCGTCAGGCCGAATTCGACATCATGTACGGCAAAGGAATTAGCCGTGAAGGTTCGGTTCTCGACATGGCCGTCGATCTCAACATCATCAAGAAGTCTGGTGCTTGGTTTACTTACGACGGCGAGCAAATGGGTCAAGGTCGTGAAAACGCCAAGAACTTCCTTATGGAGAACACCGAGATCATGGTTGAGGTCGCCGAAAAGGTGCGCATCGCTGCCGGTCTCGGAGACGCTCCAGCGGCCGAGTTCACCGCTGCCGATGAAGAGCCGATCAATCTCGATTGAGACCGGTCTGATCGGTATCTGACCATTGGGCATTGACCCCTCGGCTGATATCCTCGGATTCGCCTTCCGAGATAGCTCAGCTGGCAGAGCAGCTGACTGTTAATCAGCGGGTCGCAGGTTCGAGCCCTGCTCTCGGAGCACATAACACAGGGTCCGCCAGAGGCGGGCCCTGTGCCTTTTGGGGCGGTAGCTCAGTTGGTTAGAGCAGGGGACTCATAATCCCTTGGTCGCGGGTTCAAGTCCTGCCCGCCCCACGAAGCAAGGTAAACAGTGTTGACCTTGCGGGATTATTGCCCGATCCAATTGAGCACGATGCCAATAAATGGCACTACGAGCACGAGTCGACCATGCACGTCGGCCTTTTCAACAACGAGTAATCCTGCATCCGTGTTCAGTGTGTAACCGTCTTCGGATACCGAAGCGACAATCGCGAGTACAGGCGACTTGCCGGCGATTGAGCTGTTGGCAATCACGGTGTCGCCAACAGTTGCGTTATGACCTGTGCGCATGATTGCTAACGAACTTGTCGCACTTCCTGCAGCCGACTTGAGTCCAGACTCTGGGTGGGCAACCCCGAATCCGAGTGGCCCAGTGAGGATGAAATACACCCCCAAGAAAATGGCAGCCTTAAACGGGCGTCGCTTAACTCGAGAAAAATTCTTCGGCGCGAGACTCTTCAATCTGTCTAATTGATCGTTGAATTTAAATCGTTTGTTTGCTGACAATTGATCTGGGGTAGGCGGTGAAGGGTTGCTCGTGCTCGTGATGGTCGTCGTTGTGGTGGTCGCTTCGTTTGTGTTCGCGTCGCTTTCAGGAGGCGAACTCATACCGAGCATGATTCGGTTTGTGCGCGAATCTGGTCGACCAGTTCCACGCCATGTTGCAACTTCAATAACAATTCCAGGTTTGAGTTCGCCGATCACCAGTTTCTGGCCATCAGGTAAATCAATAACGAGGGGAGGGTTATCGCTGATGGTCGCGGGGAGCAACTCATCAGAATCCAAGTGTTCGAGCTCGTTAGATGTCATAGTCCAACTATGACGCACTACTGGCGTTAACGGTCGCCAATTTGGGAACTATCCCCAAAACATTTTGGCGTCCTCAGAAAATGCTGGGTTACCCCTACCTGTGCAATGCAATTTCAACTCGTGATCTGAATTGCCACTGAATCGTCTGCGTCACTGAGGTCTCGCGCGCTCATGTCGGTGAGTACGAATCCGTGACCTGGGAATGTCTGATTTGTGCAGTCAGAAACGCCAAGAGAGACAGAGTTGGTGAGGCTTGTCGGCGACAGCGCCAATACTTTTGTGCAGTGCACGACATCTGATAAGCGGTAGTTTGACGCAGAACCAAACTTTGTTCCCGAGCTTTTCACATTGAGCATTGCATCGATGGTCGTTCCATTACATGCACCAGATAGTTGACTCACGGTGATAGCGCTCATCATGAAATCTCTATTGAGATATTGGGTGCTGAGTGAAATGACAACCTCTGAGTCGCATGCTCCGACGTTGACTACACCTTGTCCAAGTGTGCTTCCACCGTTGCATGAGTACGTAATGACGCCTGTCGTAGAAACAAACTTTGTTCCACCAAACGCGCACGTCTCGTCGCCTGCGGGTAACGAAATGATCTCGAGTGTGTTTCCGTCACTGCCGGCACCACCGTCTGATCCGTTTGATCCGTTTGCGCCAGCCACACCGTTTGCGCCAGCCACACCGTTTGCGCCAGCCACACCATCTCTGCCGATGATTCCATTAATACCGTCTGCTCCAGTAGCGCCATCAACGCCAGAAATTCCCGGTGGGCCTTGCGGACCGA
>JBAXIP010000108.1:0-6994 GCA_037138315.1 Actinomycetes bacterium | reverse complement strand
TCATCATGTTGAGGGCACTTGTGACTTTGCGACCGTGATTTAAGTCCCCGCTGTAAGTGATTTTGTCGGCAAGTTGTTGATCGGTTTGACGGCCAGTTGCCAGTGCCAAGAACGAGGCAGTGTCCAGAGTGATACGAGAAAGCGGTGCCTCGGGTTCTTCCTTGACCAACGCTGCCCGACCATCGACGATCGTGCACACGATGTGACGCGGAACCCCACCAGTGATGTCAATCACCACGCTCTGGCCATCGGGCGTTGCTGCTCGCTTGCCAACCACGATCGGAACCGTGCGAATTAAGCGATCGATTGTGTGCTCGGCGGCAGCACCAGAAAGATGGCCAGGAATACCAACTGTACGACGCATGTCTTGTTCGTGCACCCAACAATCGAGCACGCGAATATGTAAGAAGTCGGCAGTGGTACCAGGTCCGTTTGGGGTCATGACTTCTTTGGTGAAGTACGACTCGTCAGCAGTGCGTAAGAAATTCAAACGACGAGCCGCAACTTCGTTCCACTCGCTCAAGACTTGCGCGCCACTCAGTGAACGACGACTATCAATTTCGTTTTCGTTGGCTTCGCCGATGGGGTTGCGCACATAATCAAATTTGGGTGCTTGATGAGTCGTGCGGGCACCACCGCTTTCGGCGCTTTCGTACGCAACGATGTGCGACAAGTTGTCTTGCACCGACCAACCTGGGCAGTCGCTCGGAAGTTTCCATTGCGCCTCGGTGAGTTGCGCGCCGAGTTCGGATAACGATGCAAAACACAACGCAAGCTTGTCGATGGTGTCGTGAGGGATCATGAGATTTCCTTTTTACGGGGCCGGATTCTGAATACTTTGCCAATCACGGGCTTGTAGATATGGCGTAAAGACCTTGCCGATGAACTCTAAGTCGGCAGGAGTCTTTGGTGTCTTGATTTCGTACAGCCCATCAACTCGGGTGTAAGCCACAGTGAGGTCCCATAGTGCAAGGGCTTGATCGCCCGTAGGTGCGGGCACAACTACAGGACCGAAAACAGCCTTTTCTGAGCGTGATCCTTCGGCCGGGAACAGCAGAATCGGCACGCCAAAGCCGGCGAGTTCGTTGATGACATAGAAATGGTCGGCCTTGACGTCATCGTGAGTTGTTTCGTCGGCCAGGGCTACGTCCCAGTCGTCGGCCGAAGCACCAATGGATTCAAGCAATTCTTTGGCCACTGCGGGGTCGTGAGGCTTGCGACCATCAGTGTGAAGAGCCTTGCCACATGCTGCATACCAGGCGTCGCACAGTGCCATGTCACGACGTCTTAGGCGGGCAGCAACTCGCAGTGGGCTCCAGCCATAGGCGAGAGGACGCTCCCACGGGTGGGGTTTGCCTTCGGGTCGATTGACCTCTTCAAGGCTGAAGAAACGCCAGTTGATTTCGAGGCCGGTCAGTCGACGAACCTCGCGGATCCATAACGACGTTTGATACGCCCATGGGCACATGGGGTCGAAGAAGAAATCGATTTTGTCGACAGTTTGCGCCATGTCGTCCTCCTAGAAAGGGAAACTCTGAGGACAACCTAGTACCGTGAGAAGTCATGGAACGCCCTTCAAAGTTTGAGCACACCCGCTTTCTTGGCGACAAGCGGACCCAGTTGGTGTACGACGTCGATAACTGGGAAGACCCTGCGATCATTGATGAAATCGTGGCTGCCGAAATTGGTTTGTGTTTTGGTCCAGACACTTTGGCCGAGGCTCGCAACCGCGGCTACACCTTGGCGAATCCGGGGAAAACTCGCCGCCACCTCAAGCCCCGAGCCTAAGTAGAGGATGAGCCGATGCTGAGCAACGGCGCCGTAGTCTCGGGCTCGTTAAGTCTGCCGCGCTACCTGGTTCAACCCGCCGGCAAAGCCGAAGGTGCCCCCGGCGTCATCATGTTGCATTCGTTTCCGTTTGGACCCATTGATGCGCGCCACTCGGCGAGCAGTTTTCCCGAGCTCATGGATCGTCTCGCCAATGAGCTGGGTTTTGCGGCGATGTGTTTTACCTTTCGCGGTTGTGGAGACAGTCCGGGTGATTTTTCGCTTCAGGGTTGGGTTGATGATTTGCGCGCGGCCATTGACCACATGATTTCTGAAACCAACCCAACTGGGTTGTGGTTAATCGGTTCAAACACGGGTGGTTCGCTGGCGATGTGCGTTGGGGCCGATGACCCTCGCATTAAGGGTTGTGCGTTGTTGGGCCCTCGAGCCGACTTTGATGACTGGGCTGCGCAACCACGAAAGTTCTTAGACCACTGTCGTTCAGTTGGTTCAGTGCAGAGTCCGCAGTTTCCCAAAGACTTCGACGAATGGACTCGCGAACTGCGCCGGTTCAGGCCAGTGCCAGCTGCTCAACGCTTTGCTCCACGCCCATTGTTGCTGTTGCATGGTGATGACGATGAGAGTGTTCCAGCGACTGATACTCGACAGTTAGCCGAAGCCCATGGCGCAGCAGAGATGCGGGTGCTTGAAGGTGCGGGACACCGTATGCGACACGACCCGCGGGCGATGGCGGTGTTGTTTGGTTGGTTAGATCGTCAGCGTTTAGACGAGGAATAAACTTAGAATTTGAAATACAGAAACGGGCTGAACGTGCTGGAGAGTGCGTACATTGTGGCTACGGGTCCTACTAGGGCAATCGCGGCTAAACGAAGTATTGAAGCCGTTCTTCCTTGCGCACGAGAGATATCTCGGCCGACATGAATCTTTGCGGGTAGACATATCACCAACAGTCCGACTGCAAGCCATACGAGCCGCTGATCAGTCATAATTTCACTCAAAGTACTCGGCCAACCCAAACCAGTAGGCCACAACATCGACTTGATGAAGGTGAAGCCTTGGTTAATGTCAAACGCTCTAAACAATGTCCAGCCGATACAGACAACTGCGAAGGTAATGATTCGTCGCAGCGCAATGAGCCACTTGGTTTTGACCTCATTGAGGCCGGTCAAGCGTTCAATGATTAAGAAGCTTCCGTGGAAGATTCCCCATGCGATAAACGTCCAGTTGGCACCGTGCCATAGGCCAGTTAACAAGAACACGCAGGCCAAGTTGATATAGGTGCGACCAGGCCCTTTCCTGTTTCCGCCGAGCGGTATATATAAGTAGTCACGAAACCACGATGACAACGAGATATGCCAGCGACGCCAGAAGTCTGTTATCGACACAGCGCTATACGGATGATCGAAGTTCTCGGGGAAGTCAAACCCAAACATGCGAGCGAGACCAATCGCCATATCGCTGTAACCCGAGAAGTCAAAGTAGATCTGAATTGCATAAGAAATCGCGCCTATCCAAGCAACGGCCCATGTCACGCGATTGTCGGGTAGGGCAAAAGCATGATTTGCAATTGCCGCAACTTGATCGGCAATCAAAATCTTCTTGCCAAGACCCCAGAAAAATCGCGGGGCTCCGGCGGCAAAGTCGTCAAGACGACGACGTGGGGTTTGTAGTAAATCGGTTTCGATATGTGAATAGCGAACAATTGGCCCAGCAATTAAATGTGGGAAGAGCAGAATATATGCGGCGTAATCCAATAGTCGGGGAGCCGGTTTTGCATCGCCACGAGAAACATCAATGACGTAGCTCATTGATTGGAATGTGAAAAAGCTGATGGCAATTGGCAGTGCAAGTGAAAGCTCAATGTCGGCGTTGATTCCGACCTTGTTGAGTCCACTTGAAAACTGGTTGACGGCGAATCCGCCGTACTTCCATAGAACTAACGCTGCTAGGTCGGCGCCTAATACGAAATGCTTGAGCCACCGAGCCTTATTGGGTTCGTTAGTCCGCCATGCAGAAATTTTGACGGCAGCGAAGTGGTTGATGCAGATTGAGGCCAACAACAAAATAATGAATGCGCCGCCGCCCCACATATAAAAGACGGTGCCGATCAAGGCAATGAAGAAATTGCGAATTCTCCAGCCACCAAGCCAGTAAGTGAGCAAGCACGCGGGAAAGAATGCGAAGAGGAAGACGGGATCGGAGAAAACCATTACTTATCCCTCAGTGGTGTCGACAGAGCCTGCGACAAGGGTTCTAGGAAAATTGGGTTACCTTCGATGAACTTCCCGTGCACACTGGCTAATCGTTCACCTTCAAATATCCAAACCGTGTCGGCGTCTTGAATCAATGGGATGTACGAAAGCGGCGTATCTACATCAAAGTGCATGACAGTGAGATCTGCGAAGTAAGGGACAATGGAGGACAGGGCCCTTACTCCAAAGGAATCAGAAAGCAGGAGAGTTTTGCCTTCAACGAGTTCTCCAACTAGCCCCTTGTTCACGTAGTGCCGATACACGACGATGTTGTCGTCGGGCCGGAAATCGGTGGTAGGACCTGGAATGATTTCGGGTCGTTCAATGACGTAGTTGGGTGCTTCATCGGTGACTGACTGGCCTTCAAGTCCGAGAAGGTCGCCGTAGTACGTCTCAACACCTTTGTACAACACTTGGTTCTGTTTCCAGATTTCAGGTTTCACTTGCTGAATGACTTGACGAATTGCGGCGGTCACCCCGGCGTTATCCCAGTGAGAATCTTTTCGATAGAACAAATACTCGCGCGTATTTGCTATTTCTTTCGCAAGTGCGCTTTTCAGGTCGACGTATCCAGGCATATCGCTTGCTGACAGGGCGCGATAAAAATCGTTTGTGAAGGTTTGCCAACATTCGCGTGATGAAGCAGAACTAGGAAGTAGATCTGGGAGAAGCGTGCTCTTGTTGGGAGCGAAAGTCATGATGACTTTTCGACCCGAATCTTCAATCAGGTGCGCAAATTGCGAAAGATTGGCGACCGTGTTGGTGGGCGTAATTTCGCTATTGCATGGGATATCAAAGTCATCGGCTAAGAAAAGCACTCCATCTTTTCCATGAATGACTCGAGGAACTGCGCCGCCACCAAATGCTGGATCTTCTTGAAAGACATGTTGGTCGATCCATCCATCTACTTGGATTGCCCGCGGTCGTAATGGGATACGGTCACCGATGAACTTGCCGAGTGTTGAAAACCCCTCCCAGCTCACTGAAAGTTCGCTGAAGTTGGTGGGAGTTCGGTTCTCAACAGGCTCTCCGCGTCGTCCACTGACGTACGCCAAGATCGGTCCGAAAAACAAGAGGAAGGCGATCAAAGAAGTTGTTAGGCGACCAAATTTCACGTACAACTTCTATCAGAAAGACTAAATAACTTTACAATTTGTGCCAGGCGAAGGCACTGCTGATGATGTCTTCATACGAACGTGTAGCGGTCCAGCCAAGAGTTGCCTTCGCCAGACTGGCGTCGGCGTAAACAATCGCCGGATCGCCGAGTCGTCGTGGTGCAAACACATGCGGCACTGGCTTGCCTGAAGCCTTTTCGGTGGCAGAAAGAATCTGCAGAACCGAAGTACCGATACCAGTTCCCAGGTTGACAGTGAGGTTGGGCTTTCCATCATTGAGGTAATCAACGGCCTTGGCATGGGCATCGGCGAGATCTTCAACATGGATGTAGTCACGTACGCCGGTGCCATCAGGAGTGGGGTAGTCATTTCCTAAGACATGCAATGGACCACTAGCGCCAAGTGCTGCCTTCATCACTAATGGAATCAAGTTGGTCGTGATATCCCAATTTTCGCCAAGCACGCCGTCGCTGCTGGCTCCGGCTGCATTGAAGTAACGTAAACTGACCCAACGCAGACCGTGAGTGATGCCATACCAACTAATGATGCGTTCCATCATTGCTTTGGTTTCGGCGTACACGTTCTCGGGTTTGATTGCGGCAGATTCGGTGATCGGTAACCGATCAGGGTTGCCATATACGGCTGCCGATGACGAGAAAACAATCTGTTGAACATCGGCGGCCAACATGCCTTCGACAAGGCCAACTGTTCCCTCAACATTATTTCGCCAGTAAAGGTGGGGGTGAGTCATTGATTCACCGGCGCTCTTGTACGCCGCAAAGTGGATGACACTGTCGACATTGTGCTTGCGACAAACTGATTCAACTGCCGCACTGTCGCAAATATCGGCGACTTCAAGAGTTGCACCAAGCAGATTCTTTTCAGTTCCACGAACTAGTGAATCAAGAACCACTACGTCTCGGTGTTGCGCCTGCAACAAGCGCAATGTGTGCGATCCGATGTAGCCCGCTCCGCCAGTGACCAAAATTGTCACGATATGCCTTCGACTTCAATGAAGTGCTTGATCATTCGTTCTAGGCCATCGCGAAGAGAGATATCTGGTTCCCAATTGAGCAATTGCTTTGCCAACGTGATGTCGGGTTTGCGTTGCAAAGGATCACCATCGCGTTCGGGGGGCAGCTCAACCGAAATGATTTCACTAGATGAGCCAGTGAGCTCAATAACTATTTCAGCGAGTTCACGCATGGTGAATTCTCCGGGGTTGCCGACATTCACGGGCATGTTGTAATCACTGTCGAGTAACGCCATCAACCCACGTACTTCGTCACTCACATGACAGAACGAACGAGTTTGCGAGCCGTCGCCGTGCAGCGTCAGTGGCTCACCCCGCAAAGCCTGCACAACAAATGTGTTGACAACCCGGCCGTCGTTGGGTCGCATGCGCTCGCCATAAGTATTGAAGATACGCACGATACGAACTTCGACACCGTGAACACGGTGGTAGGCCATGGTAAGTGCTTCGCTAAAGCGCTTGGCTTCGTCGTAACAACTACGCGGGCCAATTGAAGATACGTTGCCCCAATAGCTTTCGGGTTGAGGGTGCACCAGTGGGTCGCCGTAGACCTCGCTGGTCGAGGTTAAAAAGAAAACAGCACCATCTGCCTTTGCGCGATCGAGCAAGTTGCGCGTGCCAGTACTGCCAACAGCAAGAATTTCAAGAGGCATAGTGGCAAAGTCATTCGGCGATGCCGGGCTTGCGTAGTCGAGAACTGCATCAAACTTTGCTGCAAGGGCTAGGTGGGTGGGCCAGGGGAGGGTGATGTCGTGATTGATGAGCGTGAACTTGGAGTTGTTGGTGAGATGCGCAACGTTTTCGGG
>JBAXIP010000107.1:0-7027 GCA_037138315.1 Actinomycetes bacterium | reverse complement strand
CTCGTGGCAACATCAGGAATTGCATTGCGGAATTCAGTCATCACTTCATCATTAAACGACACAACAACGATTGATTTCTCACGGTGTGTTTCTTTAATCAGTCGTGCCAACTCGTGGGCAGCGGCTTTGGCACTGACAAGATCAACCTCGCCGGTTGCGCTTTCTGGAATCTTGAGTTCAACATTCAGTACATGATTCGGGAAAGCAAGTGAAACTTTTTCAAATGTTGTGATACCGAAATCATCGGCGCTGAATCCTTCTGGTGCTGGCTGATCGCCAGTACGAATGCCGCGGTAGATATAAGCGTCGTCGGCTAATTCGTGGTCACTCCATACGCCACCAGAGAACCAATAAGCATTGTCCATTGCTTCAAGTTCGGCAGCCGTATATGAACTCACAAGGCCCGTGTTGTTGGTGAGGCGATCAACGGTGTTGTCGTGTTGCACCATCAACACACCATCACTACTCAACATGACATCCATCTCAAGAACATCAGCACCGCTGAGTGCTGCCTGAGTGAACGCGTACATTGTTGAGTGCGGCCAATCAAAGTCACCACCAGCGTGGGCGATAATCGCGGGACGATCAAGCGCGAGCAAATCAGTCACTGTCGTCGCTTCTGGAGCAACGACTTGATCAATTGCAGCCATAGGAGCTTCAGTTTCTGAAACTGCTGCATCGGTCGTCGGCACTGTCGTCGCGACATCTGTATTCGCCACGGTTTCGGCGACCGACGTGCTTGAGGCATCGTCTCCGCTGCAGGCACCAACGATTGTGGAAAGTACGACGGCGGCAGCGATAGCCGAAAAACGATGAAGTGAACTTTGGCGAGGCTTGAGATGTGTTGACATACCCCCATCTTGCCAGCCGTCAACTGAGGACTCGAACCTCTTGGATTCCCCAAACATGAACCTTCGGGGAAATCTCCTCAAACTTTTCTCAAGAATTTTTCAAAAAAGTGCGAGCTTCACCTTTGACGCTCCTCTTGAACACCACGCAGCCATACGGGTTGCCTGAACAAAGGAAAATCATGAAGAACATCCGCCACAACACCATCCGCAATACCGCAATCGCAATCGTCACCCTCGCCGGCCTCGCAGTCGCCACAACCGCCTGTTTCGGCAACTCATCAAAAGATTCAGCAAGCCAAGCCCTCGATGCCACCATCGAAGCGGTTGCCGATCAGTCTGAATTGGCCACCAAGGTCACTTCGCCCGCTGCAAGTTCAAGTGTCACAACCGAAGTTGAATCAGCTGCCCCGACAACTGCAACACCTTCAACTGGCGCACCGGCAAGCCCCGAAGCCGCTGAAGAAATCGAGACCGCACCGGCAACTGAAGCACCAGAGACCGAGACCGCACCAAGCACATCGACACCAAGCACTACGGCTCCGACCACCACCACACCGGCCACCCCATCAACTCCGACGTTGGTCATGTCGCCCACGATTCGTTTCGTCACGTTTGCTCAAGACGGAATGAACATCGACAGTTCGATTCTTGTTGAAGAGGGTGGCGCTGGCCGCAACGACATCGTCTCAGTCGAAATGTCGTACACCAAGTTCGGAGTTGCACGCACTGTTGCCGCCACCAAAGCAAGTTCGACAACGACGTCAAGTATCTGGCTCATTGATGGTCTGATGCTGCGAGTTGGCGACACTGTCACAATTCATGCGGTCGATTCTCGGGGCAACACCAACGACACAACCGCAACCGTGGTGCTGTCAACGACAATGGGCTGAGCAAGTTCACTTCAACTCACTCAGAACAAAAGCGACGGTTCGGGATTCCCGAGCCGTCGCTTTTTCATTTCTCAAACTTTCGTTAGTTCAATGCCGACTTCACTGCAGCAGCAATCGCCGATCCATCAGCCGATGCACCAACACGATCTTTCACGGCCTTAATCACGCCGCCCATTGCCTTGGGTCCGGTTTGGCCATTTGCCGCGGCATTGGCAACTTCTTCAGCAACGATCGCTGCCAGTGCAGCCTCGTCCATTGCCGCCGGCAAATACTTTTCGATGATGACCATCTCTTTACGTTCTGTAGTTGCCGATTCAGCACGACCAGCTTGTTCGTAGATATCAGCCGACTCAGCGCGCTTTTTGACTTCAGAGCGCAACAGGTTGATGATCTGATCATCGCTCAACACCACTGCCTCGGCCCCAGCAACTTCGGCGTTCATGATCGCCGCTAACGCCATGCGCAAAGTCGACTTCAATAGATCATCACCAGCCCGCACCGCATCGTTGATATCGGCTTGGATACGACTCTTCAGACCATTCTCAGAACTCATAGACCCATTCTGACGCGTTTTGCACCGCTAGCCTCGTCTCTCGTGAATCAAGTTAAAAATCGTCTCGCCGCCCTGTCCATGCTCGATCGTGCTTTCCGCAATCTTCCCGATGCCACGATTACCGCTCTGTACGAGGGGCTTGACGAAGAAGGCCAAGACGCCATTCAGCACATCGCGAGCGTCAAAGGCGACGACCTCGCCATGCCAGAACTGATTGCCGCCATTCGTCTCTGCGTTTCAAAGGGCCGCATCAATGGCGACCTCGAGCGCATGTCGCTCGTGCTCACCGACAAGTGCCTCGCCGAATGCATTGAAGCCCTTGGCGAAAACTCTGACGATCCAAGCGAAGATAACTTGCGCGAAGCACTTCCAGCCATCATCAAGAATCACTCCTTGCCCACCACTCAGGTCATGCTCGCTTCAGTAGTCACTGGCGAAGCAATTGCGTCACCGATTATTACTCGTTTACTCAAGAGCGACGAAGAGATCAAGCTTCCGCCAGCCCCAGTTCTTGCGATGACACCATTGGCTCCCCTCAAGGTTGACGATGCCGAGCGCCTCGCACTCAAAGAACAGCGCAAGGCTCGTAAAGCTGCCGAGCAAGAAGAAGCTCGCCGTCGTCGCGAGCAAATGGCCAAAGCTCGTCGCAAGTAACTTTCGTTAGAGAAAATCTGGATCGTCGGGAATGCCGGCGTCGACAGGCACTTTCGTGCTGTTCAAAAACATCGCGACTAAGTGATAGTTGCCAACTGTCGCGATGAGATCAAGAACTTGTTCGTTTGAATAGTAATTGCCAAGATTGCGCCACGTTGCGTCAGAAAGCGCGTATTCATTATGTAATTCGTCAGCTGCGGTCAACAACAACTTGTCAATCGGCGACCAAGTAGACGCCGAAGCACCTTTCTTCACCGCTTTGATTTCAGTAGCCGAGATATCGCATCGCAAAGCAATTTCAACATGTTGTGCCCACTCATAACGCGAGCGACAGTTCCAGCCTGTACGCAAAATTAAAAGTTCACGATCGCGCGCCGTCAACGTGTTCTTCGACAACACATGTGTTGCAAACACCAACCAGCGCTTAAGCATGTCGGGATGATTACCGAGTACTCCAAAAATGTTGAGCGGATCACCGTTAGGACCAGTAAGCCCTTTCGAAAACATTTCGGTTAGACGCGGATCTTCATTGGCTTTGCGAATCGGCAAACGTGCAGGAGCATTTTTCTTCTCAAGATCAAGCAAAAACTTTTTGGCCTTCATGCCGCCAGCAAAACCCGTCAATGATCCATTGGCCCCAATCACTCGGTGACATGGCACGACAATGCTGATTGGGTTACGACCATTGGCAGTGCCGACGGCTCGCGCTTTATTTGGGTCGCCAAGAACGGTTGCCTGTTCGCCGTAGCTCATCGTTTCGCCGTAAGGAATAAAACGCAACACTTGCCACACGCGGTGTTGAAATTCGGTGCCTTCTGGGTTGAGCGGCAGATCAAACTCGTGACGGGTTCCGGCGAAGTATTCGTCAAGCTGCCCAATCGTGGCCTCGATGATCGGGCTCGTACCCTTTTTGGCGCCAGCAAGTCCGGGCACGCGGCGGGGATCGTCATTGGGCCACAAAATTGCCCGCAGTCCGTGGGCCGAAGCCACCAGCGTCAAACGTCCGACTGGGCTTTTGTAACTCGAACTGATCAATGTCGATGGTGTCACTGGTTTGGTCATGGGCACCCCGTCATCTTGTCACTGAGTGACCAAAACCCTGTCTCCCGAGGTGCGGGCCAACCCTCAGAGTTGTTGTACCGTACAAGTAAGCGAGGTCATGATGTCAACTACACCTGCCGAATCTGGCACAACCGAACTCAATGCTGGAAATCTCAGTCAGCGGCAGATCTATATGGTCTTCGCTGGCGTGATGGCCGGAATGGGATTGTCGGCGCTCGACGGCACCATTGTCAACACCGCACTCGCCACCATTGTTGGCGACCTTGGCGGACTCAAGTACTACGCCTGGGTCGGCACCGCGTACATGCTCACCAGCACAACGGCCACTCCACTCTTCGGAAAACTCTCCGACCTCTACGGTCGACGTCGCCTCTTTCAGATTGCAATTCTCACATTCGTGATTGGTTCGTTGATTTGCGGACTTGCGCAATCGATGTGGCAACTCGTTGTTGCGCGCGGCATTCAAGGTGTCGGTGGTGGCGGATTGTTTTCGCTGTCATTCGCGATCATTGGTGATGTCGTCCCTCCGCGCGAGCGTGGAAAGTACGTCGGCTTCATTACAAGTGTTTTCACTATCAGCAGTGTGATTGGTCCACTGATCGGTGGAGCCATCGTTGACAACACCTCGTGGCGTTGGATTTTCTTAGTCAACTTGCCAGTTGGCATCGTTGCATTAGCGATCACCAACAAAGCGTTACGTCTCCCATTTACTTCGTTGCAACGCAAGGTTGATTACATCGGCGCAACCTTGCTCGTCATCTCGGTGTCTTGTTTAATTCTGGGACTTTCGTGGACCGGTGGTTCGTACGGTTGGAAGTCTGCACCAACACTCGGTTTCTTTGCCACAGCATTGATCGTTGGAATCGCCTTCTTCCGCTGGGAAATTCGTGCCGATGAACCGATCATTCCTTTGCACTTAATGAATATCGATGTCGTTCGCGTCATCGTCCCGTTGATGGTGTTGGTTGGCGCAGTGTTCTACGGAGCCAATGCCTTCATGCCCTTGTACTTACAAGGTGTTACAGGAGTGTCGGCGACTAACTCTGGCTTGTTACTTGTACCGCTTGCTGTCGCGGTAGCAGGAGCCGCAACAATCATTGGACGCGTGACGGCACGCACCGGCACATACAAGGTGTGGCCGCCCGTTGGCGCAGCTCTTGCCTTAGTTGGTTTCATCATGGCGTCACTTCTTGGTTCAACTCATGCGTATCTCTACCTCGCAATGACGGCTTCGTTCTTTATCGGTGCCGGAATGGGAGCGCTCTTCCCCACCAGCACACTCGCAGTGCAAAATGCTGTTGATCCGCACGAAATGGGAGCCGCATCATCGGTTGTTATTTTTGTTCGTCAGCTCGGCGGCGCAATCGGCCTCGCTATTTATGGTGCCATCTTTAATTCACAACTCAAAGGTCGCATCGACGAAAAACTGATTCAAGCACCGCGCAATATCAAGAAGCTCGATTCACCGATGCGCGAAGAAGCATTAAGTGTTTTCGCTCACGCGGTCACCACAGTTTTCCGAGCAGCAGTTCCGATTGTTGTACTTTCGCTCATCGTCGCGATCTTTATTCCGGGTCGCCAACTTAAAGGTCGAGCGCCAAGCCCCGAAGGTCAAGCGGCTCACTAAACAGCAATAGCCGGCGTGGTCTTTTGACGAGTCTGCGCGAGCAACAACAAGCCGAGGCAAGCGAAGACCATTCCTCCAACGAATGTTGCGCGCTCGCCAAACAATTGACCAACGAGTCCGAGCGCAAGCCCACCAATCACACCACCAATTTCAAAGAAGC
Source organism: Actinomycetes bacterium (assembly GCA_037138315.1). Taxonomy (GTDB): domain Bacteria; phylum Actinomycetota; class Acidimicrobiia; order Acidimicrobiales; family Ilumatobacteraceae; genus Casp-actino8. The sequence continues at coordinate 1,230 of JBAXIP010000107.1, read as the reverse complement.
TGGTGAAGCTGGACACTATTTCGACTCGTTCATTGGCGTCACTTCCCTCAACTGCCATCGCCAACAGTGATGGATAAAAGAACGAAATACCAAGAGCAAAGAAAATTGTGCCGAGCCAAATACCAAACTCATTACCTAGAACTGCAACGGAAGTAACGCCACACAAGAGGAACATCATCGCCATCCACACACTGCGGCGCAGTCCTAAACGTTCGGGTGTCTTGGCACCAAACAAACGTAAGAACAAACACAAGATGCTGTATAGCGTGAAGAACTGGGCCGATCCGTTTAAGCCAATCGACTTAGAAAATGTTGGCACAAAAGAAGTGAACGAAGTCCACGCGGCCATTCCGACGGCGAGTATGAGTCCGGGCAATATCGATCGTTTGTGAAACCACGACACTTTGCGACGAATGCGCTCGGGGCGTTCACCAACAAAGGCCGGCGCAGTTAGAGACACCAACGCTGCGAGCAACGCAGCACCTGCCGTCACAATAAAGACCGCGTCAAAGCGACCAGCAGAAAGTCCACGTGCCGATTCGGCAACATCGCCCATGACAAGTTCACCAATGATTGGTCCAATTGATAGCCCACCAAAAACTGCTACTGACAAATAACTCGCTGCTTCGGCCTTGCGATTTTCTGGACTGAGCTCAACTACCAAAATTGCTGCGCCAACAAACAACGCCGCTTCGCCCACGCCCATTAATGCGCGCAACGGCAAAATTTGCCACGCCTGATTGACCAATGTGAGTCCAAGAGCAGCAACTGTCGCTACCAATGAACCAGTCACCATCATCGTGCGGCGACCCCAACGATTACCGACCCATGTGAGAAGCGGTCTAAACAAAACTGCCGAACCACTAAAGACAACTCCGGCAGCACCAATCATGGCTTCGCCACTGCCAAAACCGTTCTTAATGAATACCGGCAATGTCGGAATCAAAATTCCGACACACAAGTAATAAGCCAGTGTTGCCGCGGTGACCAATAAGAACCGCGGTGTCACCATTCGATCGTTCAACCGGCTGACGGCTCCTTGGGCAAGCCCAATACTCGCTCACCAACAATGTTGCGCTGAATCTGGCTCGTGCCGCCCCAAATGGTTTCAGAACGACTGAAGAAGAATGCTGACATCATCGGGCTCACGGGGTAACCCTCGCGACGACGTTCGCGCGCAACACCTGGCCACGAACCAGTCTCGGGACCAGCATCAACCAACATGCCTTG
>JBAXIP010000106.1:0-7048 GCA_037138315.1 Actinomycetes bacterium | reverse complement strand
GCGAACCAGAGCAACAAAAATGAAGCACTCAGTAGCCAAATCGACTTGCGCCGGGCCTTGTCTTGCAGCCCAAAAAACGTTGGCCGAGGAGAACTCATGATTCAACCCCGATCTGGTCTAGCGAAACTGAGGAAACCTGCCACTCGAGCCGACCAGATCGAATGTTTACTTGTGGAGCTGAGGGGAATTGAACCCCTGACCTCTTGCATGCCATGCAAGCGCTCTGCCAACTGAGCTACAGCCCCATGAGGGACATAGGCACGATACCAACCACGAGCACCCTGCCAAAACCTCACGCTGATACTTCCCCACGGCTACTTCCCGACTACCGGCTTTGGACTATGCCCGCCAGTCGATGCGCGGTACATCTTTGTACAAGCGCTCGATCTCGTAAAACTCTCGGGTTTCATCTAAGAACACATGCACGATCACATCGCCGTAATCAAGCAAGACCCACGACTGCTCGCGGTGACCTTCGGTTCGGCCTGGCGACCGACCGCACACTTCGCGAATTCGGTCTTCAATCTCGCCAGCAACAGCACGCACTAAACGCGGGTTTGACGCACCAGTCACAACAAACAACTCAGTGATGGTGAGCACATTGCCGACTGCCAACACAATCGTGTTCGTTGCTTGCTTATCGTCAGCAGCCCGAGCAGCAACAAATGCCAACTCTAGGGTGTCAGGTTTGGCCAGTGGTTCGCTGTTCGCATCTTTGGACTTTGATTCTTCGGCCATTACGGGGTCGTTTCTGTTGTTGGAGCAATGACTGCATTAGCAGCCAAATCTTCCGGATTGACATTTGGATCCGGCTTTGCTCCGGTCGCTAAGAAGTTGACGAATGAATCACCAAGAATCACTTGGACATCGATTCCTTCAACACGTTCTGTTGCTTTTTCAAAAACAATTTCACCGAACATAGTTGTCAATGGTTCGGCCATTGCCCGATCCATCTCATCGGAGTACTTGATTACGGTAACTGGTGGCGGAGTTGAAGTGACCTGACGCACGAGAATCACATTTGTTCCCATGTACAACATGCGGAATGTCGCATCTTGAGTCACCGCAATATCGCCAAACGGACTATCAATTTGCACACTGAGCGTCGGGAATACCGCCACCATCGCACTGGGAGCGACACTGGCCATCACCATGACAAGTTCACCAGCGTTGAAACCGTATACATCAATGTCTTGGGGGTTTTGTTCGGCATCAGTGATTCGTTCAAACCCGAACTGCCACACTTTGATCGGACCAGAAAAAAGAGCCGACATAAATATAGGCATGTCGGTCGGAGTTTGCGCTCCGACATCCGCAATGACCGCTGCTGGCACAGCACCAATAACTCCAGCACCAATTGAGGCAACGATCGCGTCCCAAGTCGCTTTCACATTAGGAATACGTGCCGATTCAATTTGCGCGACGTCACGCGAGGCCAACACTTGCGCTGCTTGGATAGGAGTCAGTTGATTCGCTCCAGCAGTTGCAACGATTCGCGTTGCATCGGTTTCAGTATCGGTGACATCGGCGGCATAGGTCGGTGATGTTGTCCCAGCGCGAGCAATCAGTTCAGCCGTTGCGTCGACACCATTCACCGAGATCAAATCAATCTGACTATTCGTCACGCTCTCAACTGCGGACTTCAACGCGTCAGCACCATCAGATCCGTACACATCAGCCAAACGCTTTGGTTGTCCAGCTGGCTGACCAGGCAGCATTAATCCAACAGGCATAATCATGACTGTTCCACCAGCACCTTCAGGCGTTAGCGCAACAATGCTCAATGAAGTCAAGAAGTTTTGTTCATCGGTGACAGCTAAAATCGCAGTCGGAGTCGTTGGCAATTCACGTGATGGCAACGCCACAACTTCTTGTGCAGCCTTCGAGTCACGGATCGCTCGCCAGGCGACGACGACCGAAACAGGCAACAATGCCAAAACCAAAATGCCTGCGCCAAATGCAACCCAGGTTTGATGACGACGGCGTTGTTTCAACGTGGTCATGCTTGGGCTCCAATCGGTAACGAGTACAACGAACGTTCGCGAATCACAGCGAGGACTGGTTGTGTGATGAGATAGTCAAGCGGACGGCCGTCGGTAAAGCGCGAGCGGAGGTCGGTGCTTGACACATCAAGTCGAGGAACCTCAACACGAATCCAATCAATGTCGGTCGACAGCACAACTGGTGCACCTGGACGATCGACAACAACCAACCGCGTCAGTTCAGTCAATTCTTGAAAACGTTCCCAAGTCGGAACACCAGCAGCGGCATCATCGCCAACGATCGTAAAAAATGTCGCATTGACGTATTCGGCATTTTGCTGACGCAATGAACGCAATGTGTCAACGGTGTAACTCGGCCCGCCCATATGAATTTCGGTGTCTCCTGCAACGAGTCCTGGAACTGCTGCAACTGCCGCTTCAACCATCGCGAACCGGTCCTGCACTGGAGTAATCGCTCGCGAACCTTCCTTTTGCCATGGCACGTTGGCCACCATCAAAATGACTTGATCAAGGTTGAGGGCGTGCATCACGTTGACTGCTGTCACCAAATGGCCGACATGGGGCGGATCAAAAGTTCCACCAAAGAGGCCAATTCGAAGCCCAGAAGCGTTCTGATCAATAGAAGCCGAGGGCGAAATGGTCACCTCGGCAGTCTACGGGCGCACCTACAAGCGCACATCTCAGGGCTCAAGCATCGTTTGATTGATATGAAACCCCAGCCCACAGCCAAATTTGACAGTTTCTTGACAATCCAGAAAGTTTTCCTCAAGTCGTGGCTTATACCTGCCGAAAGTTAAAAGCGTCACGAAGTAACCAACAAAGTAATTCCAATACGACACAGACCACAACATTTGATAACATAATGATCCCTTCTTGGGACCAAGACATAAGAAATACCCCCAGCGTTACCCCCAATCCACCCCTCTTTTTCAAACAGAAATCGTTTCCAAACAAATGGTGGCGGGTCCCAGAAACAAATTTTAGTAATTACCCCCCAACCAGTTTCAACTTTGTCTATGTTGCGCCCCTCGATCAGGTCACCGATCGATATGCCCGACAGCACACAGCACGTTGAAACAATTAGCCCCCACGAACAGTTGAGACAAGAGCATGAACGATTCCATCGGTATCTATCTAAATGACATCGGCAAGGTTCCATTGTTGACCGCCGAAGACGAACGCGTTTTATCACGTGCCATTGAAAAGGGTCGCGAGGCCGCAACAAAGTCAGCTGCCGGCGATAAGACCGTCACTGTCAAGCGCGATATTCGCGAAGCAGCCAAAGCCAAAGATCGCTTCATTCGCGCCAACCTGCGCTTGGTTGTTTCAATCGCTCGTCGCTACCCACTACCCCAGGGCATGGATCTTCTTGACCTCATCCAAGAAGGAAACCTTGGTCTCGAGCACGCCGTTGACAAGTTCGACTGGCGCCGTGGCTTCAAATTCTCCACCTATGCCACGTTCTGGATCCGTCAGGCCATCGGTCGTGCACTCGACCAAAAGGCCAGCCTCATTCGTATTCCTGGCGATCGTTCAGCAAGCTTGCGTGCCGCATTGCGTCAGGCCAGCGGCGACGGCGAAACCCTTGACCTGTCAAATGCTGAATTGCACCGCCTCACCACCCCGGTCTCGCTCGACAAGACCATTGGTGATGACGGCGACGCCACTCTTGGCGACTTGATGGCCAATGGCGACCCCACCCCCGAAGACCACATCATTGCCCAGGGCGAAACCGATCAGCTCAACAAGTTGCTCGACACCCTTGATGCTCGTGCCCGTTACGCCGTTGAAGCCCGCTTTGGCCTCATCGATGGTGAGCGCAAGAGCTTCCGTGAAGTTGGCGAAAAGCTAGGCGTCACTGCTGAAGCCGCTCGTCGTTTGGTCTCACGTGCAGTGACTGGCCTCAAAGAAGAAGCCGAAGACATCTTCGCCTACTGACCAATACAGGCTGAAAAATTTACGGGGCTCGACCCCAGTGAAAACGACCCGATGGCTTTGGCCTTCGGGTCGTTAGGCTTTTTTTATGGCCAATACTTGGACCCCTTCATCGTGGCAGTCATTTCCTGCTGTACAGCAGCCAAAGTGGCCCGACCAGAGCGCCGTTGATCGCTCGTTGAAGCAGATTGCCTCGTATCCCCCATTGGTGTTCGCTGGTGAAGCCCGAGCCCTGCAAAATTCTCTCGCTCAAGTGTGTGCAGGTAATGCGTTCTTGTTGCAGGCTGGCGACTGCGCCGAAAGTTTCGACGAGTTCTCGGCTAACAACATCCGCGAGAAGTTGCGCGTCATTTTGCAGATGGCTGTCGTACTCACCTACAGCCTCGGCGTCCCCACGATCAAAGTCGGTCGTATCGCTGGTCAATTCGCCAAGCCTCGCAGTGCCGACACCGAAAAGATTGGCGATCTCGAAATCCCATCTTTCCGCGGGCACATCGTCAACGATCCTGCACCAACCGCTGAAGCACGTATCCCCGACCCCGATCGTCTCGTGCAGGCATACCACCAGTCGGCAGCAACGCTGAACTTGTTGCGCGCTTTCGTTAAGGGCGGCTTTGCCGACTTGTCGCGCGTGCACGCCTGGACTCAAGAGTTCGTTGGCTCAAGTCCCGAAGGTCAGCGCTACGAACAAGTGGCAACCGATATTGAACGCGCTTTGCGATTCATGCATGCATGTGGCGTCGACACCGAGAACACCGCCGCGCTTCACGAAGCCGATGTGTACACAAGCCACGAGGCGCTACTACTCGGATACGAAGAAGCACTCACACGTCAAGACTCGCTGACGGGTGCCTGGTACGACTGCTCAGCTCACATGTTGTGGATCGGCGAACGCACTCGTCAACTCGATGGTGCGCACATCGAATTTTTGCGCGGTGTTGGCAACCCTCTTGGTTGCAAAATCGGCCCCTCAACCACGGTCGATTTCATTCTTGATCTGTGTCAAAAACTCAATCCAGCACAAATTCCTGGACGCTTAACCTTGATTAGTCGCATGGGCGCCGACAAGGTTGAAGAATCGCTTCGTCCGTTACTTCGTGCCGTTCGTGAAAGCGGACATCCCGTGGTCTGGGCGTGCGACCCGATGCACGCGAATACCTTCACTTCAGTCGGTGGTCGCAAGACCCGTCACTTCGATGAGATCATTCGTGAAATCACTGGCTTCGTTGCCGCACACCGCGCCGAAGGTACATGGCCAGGCGGCATTCACGTTGAACTTACTGGCGACAATGTCACCGAGTGCTTGGGTGGCGCCGACGATCTCACTGATGCTGATCTTGACGTGCGTTACCAAACCGTGTGCGATCCACGGTTGAACGCCCGTCAGAGTCTTGACTTAGCGTTTGGGGTTTCTGAACTCATTCGCTCTGCTGGCTTTGCCTGACTCATCGCTCAGTTCGATTCTGGCAACTATTGACGAGTGGCCCGTGCCGAATGCGGCCACAGCCGTCATCAACCACGATTCGGTTGTTGCGACACACGGTGATACTGATCGCATTTTTAGATTGGCTTCAATTTCCAAAGTCATCACAGCATGGACCTGCCTCATTGCCGTCGAAGAAGGTTCGGTTTCTTTAGATGATGCAGTTGGTCCCCCGGGATCGACTCTTCGTCATTGTCTTGCCCACGCCGCTGGTTATGGATTTGATACCGCCACCCCAATCATGGGCGTCGGCAAGCGTCGTATCTATTCGAATACCGGAATTGAAATCGCCGCGAAACATGTTGCCGAGCGCACGGGCTTGATGTTCGCCGACTACATGAACGAAGCAATCTTCGAACCACTCGGCATGAGTGACACCTCGCTGAAAGCATCACCTGCCTACGCCGTCTTGAGCACTGTTCATGACATGACATTGTTCATGAAAGAACTCATGACGCCAACGTTGATCAGCGCTGTCACTGCACAAGATGCAATCACTGTTCAATACCCAGAACTCGGCGGAGTCATACCAGGACTTGGTTCGTATAAACCAAACCCGTGGGGTCTCGGAATTGAAATTCGCGATCATAAACAGCCGCATTGGACGGGCTCAATGAATTCGCCGCAAACTTTTGGACACTTCGGAGGGTCGGGAACCATGATGTGGATCGATCCAACGATCAATACTGGTTTGATTGCGTTAACTGATCGCAACTTTGATGAATGGTCAGCCGAAGCGCTTGTTGCATGGCCTAGCCTGAGCGATGCAGTGATTCATTCGTTGTCGAATCGCGCGTAACTACTTCAACGCGACACTTTTTATGACCAGCATTCGCCAAACTGAACGTGTCTTACTCGGCGCCGTATTTGCCATGGAGGCGGGCGGAAGTGTCATCTTCGCCCTCATGGGCAACTTGCAAGATGAATTCCATTTTTCTGACGGCGGTCTGGGGTTTATCGCTGCGGCAGGTTTCATGGCCTCATTCGTGATGCAGATTCTGATTGCTCCTTACGCCGACCGCGGTCATGCCAAACGCCTATTGATTATTGGAACAACTCTTGCTGTCGTTGGAAACGCGCTTTTCGCCGGTGGATCATCGCTAATCATCTTCGTTTTAGCGCGCTTAGTTTCTGGCGCCGCGAGTGGTTTGTTCTTACCCCCGGCGCGCGCCTTAATGGCATCACTAGATGACGAAGGTGTTTCAGAACGACTCGGAGCAATGGGTGGCGCCGCACTCGCCGGCTTTGTCACCGGCCCAGTCATCGGTGGTTTCTTGGTTGGACCATTAGGACTTCGTTGGCCCTTCATCATCTTTTCGATTGCCGCGTTTATTTCTCTCTTCATCGTGAGCACTCAGCACCTTCCGACACTGCCCCATTCAACTGATCGACAACGCCTTGCCTTTGGACTCTTAAAGAAACGGTCGGTACTTGTGCCGATCTTGATGTTGTCGTCACTCGCACTTCCCGTCGGCATGTATGACGCTTTATGGGATCGCTTCCTGACCGACATTGGCGCTTCCGACATTGTGGTAGGCCTCAGTTTGGCGGCGTACGCATTGCCCTTTGTCTTGTTGTCGCGCGTGGGCGGACGACTTGCTGACCGCCGTGGAAAAACAAAAGTCGC
>JBAXIP010000105.1:0-7051 GCA_037138315.1 Actinomycetes bacterium | reverse complement strand
AGCAACATTTTTGAACCGCGAGGCAAGATGTCGCTCAACAATGTGGGCGATTCGGTGAGCCATGGAAGCCAACTCTCCATCCCGTCAAATAATGAACCTTCGCTGAGGCGTTCCCAGTGTTCGCGACCCCAAGGTTCGGCGCTCACCATTGATGCAGCTCGTTCGCGAACTGCTTCGCTCAGAATCAATTCACGGGCTGGAAAAATTGCGACTTCATCAAGATCGTCATCACTTCGTTGATCATGGACCGAGAAATTGGTCAGTCGATCAACTTCGTCTCCCCATAAGTCGATGCGAATTGGTGCATCAGCCGTTGAAGGAAAGACGTCAATGATTGCGCCACGTCGCGCGACTTCACCACGATGTTCAACAAGCTCCTCACGTCGATAGCCACCGTTGACCAAGGTGCGCATCAAATCGTCGGGATCAATTGACATGCCTTTGCGAACGATGACTGGTTGATTGGTTGCCGTGTCGGGACCAAGTTGTTGGAGCAATGCGCGCATGCTGGCCACGATGATTTGTGGAGTGCGATCTTCAGACTGCATTCGCCACAGAACTTCTAGTCGTCGACCCATGGTTTCAACACTTGGGCTCACTCGTTCAAAGGGCAATGTTTCCCACGCGGGGAACAACATGACATCACCTGCTGGCATAAATGCCTTGATGTCATCGGCGAGTTGCGCTGCCATAGTGCTCGTCGGACACGCAACGACAACTGGACGTCGGCCAGAAAGTTGAGCGAGTGCGGCAATTGCGATACTGCGGGCCGCTTCGGGAACCGCAACGGTGCCGTCGGGTGATCCGATGAGTGACATCAATGCCTTGTCGTCACGTAAGAGGGTTGCGAGAGATTGAAGCGATCCTGTTTGAGAACTAATCATGCGCGATGACTCACAGTGAGTTGTACATGTTCATTGCTGCATCAACACCATCGATGATGATCTTCACAACGGCGTCTGCTGCAACGTTGACAGCAACATCAAGTATTTGGCGTTCTGCGGCAGGAACTTTTGACAAAACGTGGTTGGCGCCTTGTTCTTTGTTGCTTGGTTTGCCGACGCCAAGTCGAACACGAATGAATTCTTGAGTGCCGACGTGTGAAGTGATACTGCGCAAGCCGTTGTGACCACCAAGTCCGCCACCCTTTTTGATTCGGACAGTTCCGGGCTCAAGATCAAGCTCATCTTGGATAACGATGAGGGCATCTACTGATTTGAATCCGTAACGGCGCATCAGTTTGCTCACTGCTTGGCCAGATTCGTTCATAAACGTTGTCGGGAAAGCGAGAACTGCTCGTTTCCCTCCGGCTAGACGGACTTCAGCGACTAGGGCCGAGTCACGACTCGCGCGTAGTGATTCGTTATGTCGGCGAGCGAGTTCGACGACGACTTCTTCGCCAACGTTGTGACGCGAACGGGCGTATTGCTTACCAGGGTTTCCGAGACCAATAACGAGAGCATCGAAAGTAGACACGTTTGAACCCGAGCGTGCGACTTCTTTTCCAGAGCGGCCAAAGAGGCCCATGAACTATCTCAGGACTTGGCTTTGTCGTCACCAGCGGCCGGAGCAACTTCGGCAGCGGCGGGAGCGGCTTCAGCCTTTGAACCAGCAATTGCAGTCACGATTGCCAATTCAGGATCACCAAGCGCACGGGTGCCCGCAGGCAACGTGATTTCGCCCAAGCGAATGACATCGCCAGGCTGCATGTTGGTGATGTCGATGGTGATCGCGCTTGGCATATTGGCCGGCGTCGTCACGATGTCGATGGTGTCTGATGAAGCGTCAACGAGGCCACCTTCGGCAAGGACAGCCTTAGCTTCGCCGACCAAGTGCACGGGAACCGAGATGGTGAGTTCTTCGCTCATGTTGATGCGCAAGAAGTCGACGTGAGCGACGGTGCGGCGAACTGGGTGACGCTGCATGTCTTTCACAACTGCGGGGTAGACGTTGCCGTCAACGCTGATTTCAAGAATCGTGTTTGAACCTGCAGCACCCGATAAAGCGTTGCGAAGATCGCGGCGTTCGATGAGAACAGAGATTGGGTCCATGCCTTGACCGTAAATGACGGCAGGAATCTTCTCTTCACGACGGAGGCGACGAGCAGCCGCGCTTCCGGTGTTACGGCCAGATGTTGCTACGAGGGTGGTGGACATGACAAGACCTTTCATGCCGGACCCCATGGTCCGGATGTTCACAAACAGGTGCCAATGCTAGAGGCTTGGCAGGCGGGTTCCCACCCTGAATAGGACGAGGACCAGACGGACTAGAGGGCGAAAAACCTTAGGCCTGGTTCTCTCCGCCGAAGATTTCGCTCACACTGGTGTCATCGAAGACGGCAGCGAGGGCATCGGCGATGATCTTGCCAACTGACAAGACCTTGATTTTGTCGATGTGAGCCTCGGGGGCCAGCGGCAAAGTATGGGTGAGAACGACTCGATCGATCCGCGAGTTACTGAGGCGCTCGACGGCTGGCCCCGACAAAACGCCGTGGGTCGCCATTGCCCAGACTTCGGTTGCGCCCTTATCAAGCAGCAAATGGGCAGCCGAAACAATGGTTCCGCCGGTATCGATCATGTCGTCGGTCAAAATGCAGAGGCGCCCTTCGACCTCGCCGATGACGTCAAGAGCCTGGGCCACATTGGTGCTGCCCTTGGGGCGGCGCTTGTAGACGAAGGCCAAATCGGCACCTAGGTCGGCTCCGAGGTGCTGTTGCATCCGCTCAGCAACCTTGATTCGGCCAGCATCTGGCGAGACGATGACCGGGTTCTTGGCATTGGCGCGGATGTATTGCTCAATGACCGGCATGGCGGTCAAGTGGTCGACTGGTCCGTCAAAGAAACCTTGAATTTGTCCACTGTGGAGGTCGATGGACACCATGCGCTTGGCTCCGGCCGCTTTGAAAAGGTCGGCGATGAGGCGAGCGGTAATCGGTTCACGCCCTTCAGCCTTGCGGTCTTGACGGGCGTAACCATAAAACGGACAGACCGCAGTGATGCGCTTGGCTGAAGCACGCTGAGCGGCATCGATCATGATCAGTTGCTCCATGATGGAGTCATTGATCGAACGTCCGTCGCAGCCGAAATGGCTTTGCATAATAAAAACGTCGGAGCCGCGGACGCTTTCGCCAAATCGAGGGCGTACTTCGCCGTTGGCAAATTCAACCAAATTGTGCTCGCCGAGCTCAATTCCAAGATAGCCCGCAACTTCTTGAGCGAGAGCCGGATGCGTACGACCCGAGTACAGGGACATGCGCTTGGTTGTGACTTTGTCAATCTGGCTCAACGGGGTCCTCCATTAATGACTGGTATTCAAATTTTTTGAATCGGCGGTCCCTGAATCATAGAACGCACCAGTCGTCTGACTATCAGTGACTCGTGAGCCAGACGATAAATGTGCAAATGGACCCACCTTGGCGTTGTCACCAATCTGTGAATTGACAGCACTCGTGCTCTCAATGGTGGTGTTCGATCCGACGACACAGTTGTTCAAGCGAGTGTTCGGGCCGATTTGGCAGCCTGATCCGATGCGTGTCTCGCCTTGCAACATGGTGCCGGGGTACAGCGTGACATCGCGTTCGATCTGAACGTCAACATCGATGAAAGTCTGACGTGGGTCAAACATCGTGACCCCGTTCAACAACCAATGTCGATTTGTTCGGGAACGAAGTTCGCGTTCGGCGAGAGCTAATTGCCAACGATCGTTGACGCCTTGCGTTTCTGGTGCATCGGCGACCACGGCACCAACTTGATGTCCCATATCGGCAAGCACAGCGACAACATCAGTCAAGTAATACTCGGACTGCGCATTGTTTGGTGTGACGCGACGCAGTGCTGGGCCGAGTAGATCACGGCGAAAAGCATAGATCGAGGTGTTGATTTCGTTGATTTTGCGTTCATCTTCTGATGCATCGCGTTGTTCAACGATTCGTAGTACTCGACCGTCTTTGGCACGGACAACTCTTCCGTATCCGGTGGGATCATCAAGTTGAGCAACAAGAACAGTCGCAGCATGACCACTTGCCTCATGTTGTGCGACCAAATTGTCGATTGTTTCGCGTCGTAGTAGCGGCGTATCTCCGGGCAGAACCAGAATCGTTGACATGTCGTCATGTTCGGCGAGGCGCTCATCGGTCGGACTGGTATGAACAATCTGATCAAGAGCAGTCAAACCAACGGTGACGGCATCGCCCGTGCCACGTTGAACTAATTGCGAAGCAAACGAGGCGTTAGCCCAATTCGGCGAATCTGTGGTGACCCGAGCGGTCACTTGGTCGGCACCGTGTCCGACAACAATGACCGTTTGTGCGGGTTGGACACCTGCCAATGAGTGAATGACGTGCATGACCATGGGTCGACCACAAATGAGGTGCAACGGTTTGGGTCGCTGAGATCGCATGCGAGTGCCTTCTCCGGCCGCGAGAACGATGGCGTATAACGACATCACAATGGCATATCACACGAGATCTGGGATTTCCCACTAGATCTCGCACTTGATCTCGTACTGCAGTGGCTCCGGGGAGAGGGCTCGAACCCCTATTCGCGGAATCAAAATCCGCCGTCCTACCATTGAACGACCCCGGAACGATCGGTGGCCTTGTGAGCTACCAACCGTCAACAAAGTTATCTGCATTCGATCGAATTCAGCCGACTTTGAACCTGCCGTTTGGATAGAGGTCCCGAACTCGCTAGCGTGTGAGGTCTGTCATTGGAGAGGTCCTATGGGTTCGTTAATTAAAAAGCGACGTAAGCGCATGCGTAAGAAGAAGCACAAGAAGATGCTTCGCCGTACTCGCCATCAGCGTCAACGCAAGTAATACACAACTTCTGATTTATTTGAATCACTGCCCGGTTCTGGTTTCAACGACCTGTGCTTCGGGCAGTGCTTCGCGTAATCCCTGACCCACTGAGGCCGCCAGATCGGTGATGAACCAGGTGGCTCCACTTCCCGCAAGTGTCGGTATCTGACCCGTTGCTTCGATGATGCGATCGCGCCACGTCACCAGTTGAGGTTCAACCGCAAGGGCTGCCGGCTCAAGATCGTTTGGTCCGTCGGCTTGACGATGTCCAAGGGCATCCCATGCTTTGTAGACCAACGGAGTGCTGACGTGAAGCGGTGGAATGATGAGGGTGATGTTACGACGTTCGATTGGCATGGGCTCGATCACTTCGCCAATACCAGACACGCGTGCTTGACCGCCGACGACACAAAACGGAACATCGGCTCCGATTGCGGCACTTGCAATGACATCGGCCATCGAAGTTCGTTGTGCCCAACGGAAAATCGCTGCGGCATCGGCAGACCCACCGCCGAGACCGCCACCATGCGGAATGTTCTTGGTCACGACGACGTGTGCAGTGCGATCAATAAATGACAGGGCGCGAGCAACCAAGTTGTCGGCATCAGCAGTAATACCTGAGGCGTAAGGACCAATGAATTCGAGACCTTGATTGCCTTCGGTGATGTGTAACTCATCGTGTAAGTCGAGGGTGGTCATCACTGCATCAATGAGGTGATAGCCATCGTGGCGTACGCCAGTGACGCGCAAACTCAGAGTCAGTTTCGCAGGAGCAAGAATGCGGTGTTGCGCAGTAGTCACGGATATATGTCTAGCCGTTATAGGTGGTGATTCTTTATAGCCGGTGATTCTTTTGAATCTCGGTGGCAAGTCGTCCCCATTGGTGAACGTCAAGTTCTTCTGGGCGGGATTCTGGAGATACGCCGGCTGCCGCGAAATTTTCTGGAGTAGCAATGGCTGCCAATGATCGGCGCAACATTTTGCGACGTTGGCCAAAGCCGGTTCGAATGACCTTGAATAGTTGCTGCGGTTCAATATGTGGTCCGACTGCAGGTGTTTCGCGACGAGTGATTTCGATAATGCTTGAAGTGACTTTTGGTCGCGGAATGAAAACACTTGGTGGAACATCGCCCAAGACTCGTGCGGTTGCCCAGTAAGCAACTTTGACGCTGATTGCACCGTAATCAGATGAACCAACGCTTGAAGCCAATCGAAGAGCGACTTCTTTTTGCACCATCACGACGAAACGTGAAATTTGCGGAATCGCGTCGAGCAAATCTGCAACGAGTGGAGTGGCGACGTTGTAGGGCAAATTGGCAACTACGACGGCCTTGCTTCCGGGCGGAATGATTTCGTTCCAATCAAGTTCGAGGGCATCGCCAACAACCACCGAAACATTGGGCAGGTCTTTGACAACATCGCGCAACACTGGAGCAATGCCGTGATCAATTTCGATTGCGGTAATTCGTGCTCCGGTTTCGGCGAGGGCAAGAGTTAATGAACCAAGACCTGCACCGATTTCAACGACGTGATCATTTGCACTGACATTAGCCATGCGGGCGATACGTCGAACTGTGTTGGGATCAGAGACAAAGTTTTGTCCGAAGGCACGACGAGGTGCCAGGCCATGGCTCGCTAACAGCTCAGTGATATCGCGATGTGAATGGGTCACGTGATCTCAGAAACTGATTTGCACGGGGATAGGCGCATCAATGAGATCGGCGATTTCTAAGTAGACATCGGTATGAATCAAGATGATGTTATTTCCGGGAAGAGCCTGAATTGAAACGTTGTTGCATTCAAGGCTGCGACCATTATTGAGATTGGTGACTGTGATGATTGCACCAATAAGTGCATGAGGTGTTGCGCACGGTCGAAGTCCGAGCAAGTTTCCCTGCCAACGAATATATGAAGCAGTACCTTTGACATTTGAACCGGTTGGAGGCGCGGGAACATTAACGGTGATGATTTCGGGCGCTTGTGAACCATTGTTTTCGGGAAGGAACGCTGGCTCGGCAGGTTCGGAGTCAGCAGGAGCGACAGAGACGGCAGTCGCCAAGCTACTTGTGGTGTTCGCTGAGGACGATGAGTTGTTGCTCGATAGCAGCAATGCAGGAACCGCAATCAAGGTGATTGCAGCAGCAACCACAAGGCGACGGCGTTCGGTAAGAGTCAACATCAGTGAATTGAGGTTATGAAGTCAGCAGCGGGAACGCAATGCAGGCGTTGTGCGTCGTGACACGGGCCATCTCA
>JBAXIP010000104.1:0-7181 GCA_037138315.1 Actinomycetes bacterium | reverse complement strand
AATCGCAACAGTGGCGACGCCGCCACGACCCAGGCACCTGCCACCGCTGCACCAGCAGCAACCGACGCACCGTCTGCAACTGATGCACCTGTAACGACAGACGCTCCTACTGGTCCGATGTTCGGAACCATGGCGAGCCCGTGTGGTCCAGCAACAGACGCAGGCGTCCCCACGTTCGCCGATGGGCAAAACGGTGGCGACACCATCAAGCTCGGTACCGCCAACGATCATGGTTATGAAGGCGCACCTGGCACCACTCTCGAAATGCTCGATGCGGCCAAGGCTTTTGCCGGTTGGTGCAATGCCCAAGGTGGCATTCGCGGTCTTCCGATTGAGATCGTCGACCTTGACGGCAAATTGTTCTCGGTTCCGCCAGCAATGGAACAAGCATGTAGCGAAGTGTTCGCAATGGCCGGTGGTGGCTGGGTCTTTGATGACCAGATGTACCCACGTTTCCACGAATGCGGAATGATTTCGTTCTCGGGTTATGCCGTCAGTGCAACAGCGTCCATGGCCAACGGAAAGATTCAGCCCATTCCCAACCCCGCAAACGAAAAGCCAGCACAATGGCTTAACTGGGCCAAGGCCACTTACCCCGAGGCCATCAAGAAAGTTGCACTTCTCTACGGTGACTTCTTAACAACTAAGAACGTTGCCGATCAATTAGCAGCAACCATGAAGGTAGTAGGTGGTTTCGGCGAACCTTCGATGATGACGTACAGCCCTGCCGGCGAAGCCAACTGGACTCCCTTTGCGCAAAAGTTGAAGTCCGATGGCATCACATACTTGTCATTTGTCGGGACAGACTCGAACTTGGTGTTGCTCTACAAAGCAATGCGCGAGGTCGGTTATGTACCCGATGTCGTGCTAAACGATGCCAACTTCTACAGCTCAATGATGGTCGCCGAAGGTAACGCCGCTTCCGACGAAGGCTTCCTAGCCCGAACGATGTACGCGCCTTTTGAAGAGGCCGAAAATTTCCCAGGTATGGCTTCTTACTTAGACATGATGGCGACGTACAACCCAGAGGGGCGTATCGCTGGTCTTGGATTGCAAGCAACGTCTGCCTTGTTGATGTTTGTGACAGCTGCTAACTCGTGTCTTGATAACAACAACAATGTCCTCGAACGTGAATGTGTATTGGCTGAAGGCATGAAGATCACGTCGTGGACGGGCGGTGGCTTGCACAGCGAAACCAATCCGGCTGCCAAGACTGCACCAAAATGTGGGCTCATCATGGGCGTTAAAGATGGCAAGTGGGCTCGCATTTATCCAGAGGTGGGTTCGGCCGATGACAACGGCGGCGGTTGGCATTGCGACGAAAATGGTGCAGTTGAAATCGTGGGCGACTTCGGTGATGTCACGTCGGGCGTTGACCCGACGCGACCAAACTAAGTAATAACTGACGACTCAAGAATTGATCTGACCACCCATGCAAGAGTTCCTCACGTTTACAATCATCGGATTGTCAACGGGCGCGATCTATGCGGTTGTGGCAAGTGGTCTCGTCGTCACCTACACGACGTCGGGCATCTTCAATCTTGCCCATGGCGCGACTGGCATGTTGGCGGCGTTCACCTATTGGCAGTTGCGTTTCGACTGGAACCTGCCCGCGCCGCTAGCCCTATTCATCACACTGTTCATTCTTTGTCCACTCTTTGGGGTGATCACCGAACGATTCGTGATGCGGGGACTTCAAGGCACATCAGAAGTTGTCCGCCTGTCGGTGACAGTTGCGTTGTTTGCATTCATGATCGGAATCGCTAACTGGATTTGGCCAAGCGATTCAAGCCGTGAGGCCTTCTTAAAGTTCTATGAAGGAAACAAGGTTTCAATTTTCGGCATCAATATCAGCTGGCACAAAATCATTACATTTGGTTGCGCCATTTTGGTCGCCATTGTTTTGCGACTCTTGTTATTTCGCACACGAATGGGTGTTGCGATGCGTGCGGTCGTTGATGATCGTGCGCTCACCGAACTCAACGGCGGTCGACCAGATCGTGTTGCAATGTTTGCTTGGGCACTCAGTGCAATGCTTGCTGGTCTCGCCGGAATCTTGCTTGCTGGCGAACAGCAACTCAATATTGAGCCACTCGTTCTTTTAGTCATCAATGCGTACGCAGCAGCCATCATTGGTCGTTTAAAGAATCTGCCCATGACATTTGCTGGAGCCGCTGTGCTGGGTTTGCTTGACGCGTACTATCTTGAATTTTCCGACAAGTCATGGTTCCCACATTCAATAATGGGATTCGGAATTTCTGGGATGCGCGCATCAATCCCGACAATCGTTTTGTTCGTTGCACTTCTGGCTCGTCCACAAAGTCGATTGCGGGCTGGCGTCGTGCGAATTCGCGAGCAAAATAAAGTTCCGGCCTGGAGCACTTCAGTGCTGGGTGCTGTTTCGCTGATTACCATCGTGGTTGCTATTTCTGGGATGCTCACCCGTTCCAACACTCTGTTACTGCTGAATGGATTTACTTTCGCGATCGTGGCTTTGTCGCTCGTCCCGCTCACCGGATACGCCGGCCAGATGTCGCTCGCTCCTTTGACCTTTGCGGGCCTTGGTGCGATCGCTATGTCAAAACTTCCGGGTGATGGGAATTTACTGACGTTGATCGCAGTAGTTGTGATCGTTGCCCTTATCGGGGCCTTAGTTGCGCTTCCCGCTATTCGACTCTCCGGAATTTACTTGGCACTTTCAACTGCAGCATTCGCAGTCTTGGTGACAAAACTTGTTTTTAATCAGAAACAAACCTTTATGAGTGGCAACATTGCAGTACCGGTGCTCGACATTCCATTTATTGAAATCAATTCGCCACGCGGTCGCTTGATTTTGGCATCGGTGGCATTCTCACTATTGGGTCTCGGTGTCGTAGCAATTCGACGGAGCCGACTAGGACGCCGCCTCATTGCTCTCAAAGACTCTCCGGCGGCGGCGGCGACTTTAGGTATGAGTCTGACCCGCACCAAGCTGGCAGCATTCGCAATCTCTGCGGGCATCGCTGCTTGCGCAGGTGCATTAGCCGGCGACAAAGTAAGCCCGCAGCAATATGACTTCACACAAAGCTTGCCCATCGTGTTGCTCGCAGTCGTTGGCGGAGTCGGAACTGTTGGAGGCGCATTATTTGGCGGGTTGATGCTTGGTGGTAATTCGGTGCTTGCATCAGTCGTTCCCACGCTCAAGAACGTCACCAAGATTCTTCCTGGCACAATCGGTGTCACTCTTGGCCGCAATCCGAGTGGAGCAGCGAACCAGATTGCCGATGCCTTTCGCTCGCTCGCCAATCGTTGGAAACTTCTTGCATTCGCGGCGACTGGTGGAATTGTCATCTGGATTCTTGATGCTCAATACGTCATTTCGCATTGGGCGTTCTTTATTAGTAGCGTCTTCTGGTTGCTCGCCGTCACTTCCAACCTGGTCGGGATTATGCAAGCACCCAGAACTCGTCAAATCATCGCCAGCACCTATCTCGCGGTCGGTGTCATCGTCGCGATTTCAATTGATTGGGATAACGCGGTTGATTCAACTGGCAAGCGTCTCATCGCATTAGTTCTGCTCATCACTTTGTTCGGAGTCGGCGCACAGCGCCTAACCGAACACGCTCCCCGAGTACACCGCGCGTCTCCCGATGTCATTGGTTTGACCACTGCATTTACCGATGAAGAGCTCGATCATGCCGAACGCGAACTAGGCGTGGTGATCTGATGTCACTTCTTGAAGTTCGTGGTGTCATGGTTCGCTTTGGTGGCATCATGGCGGTTGGCGGGGTCGACCTTGATGTCCAATCTGGCGAGGTCACTGGCCTCATCGGTCCCAATGGTGCCGGTAAGACAACGCTGTTTAACGTCATCAGCGGAATGCAAGAGCCCACGGCTGGTTCGGTGCAGGTAAGCGGAGTTGACGTGACGAACGAAGCTCCACACCGCCGAGCCAAACGCGGCCTTGCGCGTACGTTCCAACGCCTTGAATTGTTTAGTTCGCTCACGGTACGCGACAACGTGAGAGTTGCCGCTGAACTTGCTGCACTCACAAACATTGACGAGACAGTTGACAATCTGCTTGAAAAAGTTGGGGTCAGTGAATTAGCAGAACAAACCGCTGGCGATCTTCCCACTGGCTCAGCACGCCTTGTTGAAATTGCTCGTGCTCTTGCAACTGGTCCGCGTTTGCTACTTCTTGATGAACCAGCTTCTGGTCTCGATGAAGCCGAAAGCGATCGACTCGGCGTACTACTACGCGAACTCGCTGCCGACGGACTTGGCGTTCTGCTGGTTGAACATGACATGAGTTTGGTGATGCATGTGTGCGATCGAATTTTTGTTCTCGATCTTGGTTTCATCATTGCTAACGGAACGCCTAACGAAATTCAGCACGACCCCAAGGTGCTTCACGCATATCTCGGAGCGCCGTCATGACAAACCCGATTCTTGAACTTTGCAATATTCGTGCCTCGTACGGATCAATTGAGGTCCTTCACGGGGTCAATCTTTCAGTAGGTCGCGGTGAAGTTGTTGCCCTGCTCGGACCTAATGGTGCGGGTAAGAGCACCATGATCAAAGTTGTCAGTGGCTTGTTACGCCCAACGTCTGGACAACTCATTGTCGGTGGACGTGATGTCACTGGAGCCGCAGCAAGTGCGCTCGCCCGAGCCGGTCTATGCACAATTCCCGAGGGACGGGGAATTTTTCCGAACCTGACCGTTCGTGAAAACTTATTGATGGCCACATTTAGCGGTCACAAGTTGTCAGACATCGAAGAACGTACGTACTCACGTTTTCCACGTCTGTCTGAACGTCGTACGCAACTCGCCGGAACTATGTCGGGTGGCGAACAGCAAATGTTGTCATTGGCCCGAGCCCTCGCAACCAATCCAGTGATTTTGTTACTCGATGAGTTATCAATGGGGCTAGCGCCCTTGATTGTCGCCGAGCTCTATCAGCAAGTTGCTGCAATTGCCGCCGAAGGAGTCTCGGTTTTAGTCGTCGAACAGTTTGCCCGCACAGTGCTCGGTGTTGCTGATCAAGCTGTTCTCTTAGCTCACGGAAAAGTACAAGTATCTGGCAAAGCATCTGAGATCGGCGAAGATGTACTTGCCGGCGCATATCTAGGTTCATAATTCTCTTACACACAAGAAACGGACACGACCATGAACGAAGATCGAATCCAAACCTTTACCGAAGAAATCGGCGAATTGAAGTTGCGCGGCGCACGTGCCGATCGCGAACGCTGGCTATTGATTTTGGGTGCACTCGGCCTCATTGCCGGTGTCGGACTTGCGATCTTCGGTGGCTTCCAAGCAAGTGGTACGACAAATTTGGGTGACCAAGTTGCATTCTTGGCAACGGGCACGCTGATCGGTCTTGCACTTGTCATCGCTGGCACTGCATTGTTTATTCGCTACTCGATTGCCCGCTTCATGCGATTCTGGCTAGTGCGTCTCGTTCACGAGCACCGCAGCGAAACCGATCGCGTGATCGGTGCACTCAAAGAAATCGAAACAAAACTCAACAAATAGTTCTCAGCGAGCGCGGTATGTGCCGCCGCCAAGACCACTGGTGTCTTTGTTTAAACGCTTTGACAAGTGCATTCCTTCAAGAATGAACTCGACTGCTGCCGCAACACTGGCTGCGCTGTCATCACCTTCAATCAGCGAATCGACAATGGGACGCAATGCCGGAATATTGCCGATGAGCATCGCCTGTTCTTCGGAAGGCACATCTTCGCCAGTGTGAACGACGACGCCTTCTTCAAAAGCAGTGAGCACAGCTCCTGTTAGTTCTGGTTGCACCATTTGGCGATAAACGGTGAGAACAGAAGCCTTAATCAGATCGCGCAACACTTGTCCTTCGCGACCTTCTTCGAGGGCTTCAATTTCAATCTTTCCGCCAGTCGATGCCGCAAAGGCATCGAGGTCACAAACTCGGGGCACAACATTGGTTTCACCCAAACGAAGACCACGTCGCAAAGCATTCGCTGCCATTACTTCATAGTTGCTCACACTCAGACGAACGCTGACACCACTGCGTTGATTGACCTGACTACTGCTACGTGCCAACTGACTAAAAGTCGCGACTACGTGTTCCATATATGCCGGAACTGAAACCTTGATGTCGCCCACGCTTGGCGGACGAGCTTCTTGGCGAACGATCTGTACTTCAGTTGTGGCTTCAAGCGGATAGTGCGTGCGAATCTGGCTACCAAAACGGTCTTTCAACGGCGTAATGATTCGACCGCGGTTGGTGTAGTCCTCGGGGTTGGCTGATGCAACAAGCAAAACATCAATCGGTAAACGAATCTTGTAACCACGCACTTGCACATCGCGTTCTTCAAGAATGTTCAATAGGCCGACTTGAATTCGTTCTGACAAGTCGGGCAATTCGTTGATTGCAAAAATTCCACGATTCGTACGCGGTACGAGACCGTAATGCAGTGTGAGTTCGTCACTGAGGTAACGACCCTCGGCAACTTTGATCGGATCAACTTCACCAATGAGGTCGGCTATTGATGTATCGGGAGTCGCTAATTTTTCGCCGAATCGCGCGTCGCGATGCACCCACGTAATTGGCGCCTTGTCGCCCTTTTGCTCAACCAGATCGCGGGCGTGCTTAGAGACAGGGTTATAAGGATCGTCATTAATCTCGCTACCCGCGATGATGGGCAACCACTCATCGAGCAGTCCGGTCAAACTACGAATCATTCTGGTCTTGGCCTGACCACGCTCTCCCAAAAAGATCACGTCATGTCCGGCCAAGATCGCATTCTCAAGTTGCGGCATAACGGTGTCTTCGTAACCGAGGACTCCTTCAAACAAGGGCTGCTTCGCCATGATGCGCGCAACTGCATTGCGACGCATCTCTTCTTTGACAGGACGCGACTCCCAGCCTGATGCTTTCAGTTCACGAATATTGGCCGCTGAGGGTGCCTGAGAATTTGACATATCTTGAGAGTAATCTGCCGTTGCTGAAACGCAGTGGTCGTGCCCTTTCTCTACTACCGTCTCAGGTGTGACAACATCGACCGAGCATGAGAATGAGATGTGGACATCTCTCGATCTCTCAGGTCAATGGCGTGTCACTAAGGCGACTGATGATGCCCTGCGCACCAGCGTTGGGCTCGATACCGACGATGAAGAATGGCCCACGATTCACGTGCCAAGCCATTGGCAATCACACCCGCTCTT
>JBAXIP010000103.1:0-7211 GCA_037138315.1 Actinomycetes bacterium | reverse complement strand
ACGTCTTTCATATCCGAATACTGCTGGACGTTAGGGCTATTCGTCCCAGCCAAGTTCTTTTTGAGTTTTTTTTGCTCTGGCTATCTCATTGAAACTGAGTTTCAATCCGTCTTGCACATCTTGCTTAGTGAGCCCAAAAGCTTCTGACATGAAGTTGTTCGTGAAAATCAATGCGCTTGATCGAACTGCAGTTGCCTCGGCCATGCGACGGGACATTCCGAGCGTTTCACAATAATCTGCAAAGAGCAAAATACTCTGTTTTGATTCATGTGCAAACTTTTTTGCGTCAACACCGCAAGAAATCAAATACATCACAACCCGCATACGTAGTTGTGTGAGTTCCTGGCCAGCGGCAATGAGTTGCATGTCCATTGTCACAATTTTCGATGGTGTTTTCTTGCGTTTCTCCGCCGCTGCGTCTACTTGGGTACGAGAGCGTTGAGCCAATTCGACAGTG
Organism: Actinomycetes bacterium; assembly: GCA_037138315.1. Taxonomy (GTDB): domain Bacteria; phylum Actinomycetota; class Acidimicrobiia; order Acidimicrobiales; family Ilumatobacteraceae; genus Casp-actino8. The sequence continues at coordinate 6,754 of JBAXIP010000103.1, read as the reverse complement.
ACGGCTTCTAAAAGATCAAGTCGAGTTCCGAAGTAACGAAACACGTAGCCATGATTCAGTCCAGCTGTGTCAGAAATTTCTTGGACAGTGATATCAGGAATTGGTTTTGTTGAAAGCAACAAAATTGTGGCATCAAGAAACCGTTGAATGGCTTGCGAGCGACTTACCCGAGACGATGCAGGTTTATCACTTTTCAATGGCACATAAGGAGATTACACATTTTCTGTTGGCACAGCGAGACATTCCACGTTAGGTCGTGAAGTCGCCCACAAGGTTTGCTCGCTAATCAGGCAATATTTGCCTCAACAACCAGTCAATTTTTATTGACCGATATGTTCGCGGATACTTGCGAGTGAGGGGTTTGTCATCGCGGTGCCATCGCTGAAAATGACAGTAGGAACAGTCTGATTTCCGTTGTTCGCTTTTTCGACAAGTTCGGCTGCGCCAGGAACTTGTTCAATATCAACTTCGTCAAATTCAATTCCAACGTCGCGCAAGTCGCGCTTGAGCCGCTGACAGTAGCCACACCATTTTGTTGAGTACATCGTGAAATTCATGTTGATTCTCTTTCTCTAGACAAACTTACGTTGCGTCGGGTCCAGCTAACGCCAGTTTGATTGCTGCACCGATCTGAGGAGAACGGTAGCGCGAAAACTGATCTGAAATATGGTTGTAATCGCGATAAACGATTCGTCCACCAATTTCTCCTGGACACACGTCTGCTGTACAAAACCAATCGACTGGATTCATGTACGTTGCCGAATGATCAACCGCAAGACCTTCAAAATATCTGACGTGCTCGGGAAACTCGGCCTTGTTGCGGGGGTTCGCACATTTCGAAATGTCATTTTTGTGTCCGGCTAGACAGCTCGGAATGTCTTCGCCGTTTGTCTTAGGGGTTTCTCCCAGAATCAGAACTTTCGTTCCTTTTCCAGCAACTGCTGAAATTGACTTGCCTAGTCCGGCACTAAATGCGGCAATGCCCCCATTATTCACCAAATGAAAGCGTGACAAAACTGGGAAGATCACCAAGTCGGGCTGCATCTCTCGAATCGCGGCATGCGCTCGGGAGTGAAACTCATCGCACTCGGGATACAACAGTTCTTCACCATCGGGGAGGGCGTCGCGACGACGATAGGTGGGTACGTCAGCAACCGGGCACGATGACTTCGTCATCGAGACCAATTTCCAGTGATTGGTACGGGCGGCAACTTCAAGCGCCCCAAACCATTGGGCCGCATGACTGTCACCGGTGAAAACGATGACGATGTCACTTTGAAGATCACCGAACTCACAAATGACAGGATCAATTGCCGCTGTTGAGGCGTGACAACCGTTGTCGTATAAAGGTGACTTGCTCGCAGCTACTGCACCTAGGGAAAAATTTTCAGGGAGCGGGCCCAATGCAGCCGCTTCTGCGACGTCGTCGAACTCACCCGAGATTTGAATAGGTGCAAGCGTCGTAGTGGTTGTCGTCGAAGTTGAAGTCGTTGTGGTCGTTGTCGAAGTTGTTGTACTGACTAACGAAGTAGTGGTCGTTTCTTCGGAAGCCGAAGTGGCCGTGCCACATGCGGTAACGACCAGAAATCCAGCAAGGATCCATAGGCGTTGCGTCACTTGGGCAGTTTACCCCCGCTCTCAGATGCATTTCAGGCGCCCGACAACTAGGGGCATTAACCCAATTAGTTGTACGGTACAAGGTTGAGATGTTGTCCAAATTGCTTCACGCCAAGCTCATCCCGTACCGCCAAGTACTCGTCCTGGTTGTTGTCTTACAAGCGATTCAATCGGTCGCCGGTTTGTATCTGCCAACCCTGAATGCGGACATCATCAACAAGGGAATAGCCCGTGGCGACACTGGTTATATCTGGCGTATGGGCCTCGTGATGCTGCTGGTCACGCTGATCCAGGTCGTGATGTCGGTAGCGGCCGTCTTCTACGGATCGCGTGCGGCTATGGGATTCGGACGCGACACGCGAACAGCCCTTTTTCATCAAGTCAATAACTTTTCAGCGCGAGAAGTTGCACACTTTGGTTCGCCATCGCTTATCACGCGCATCACGAATGATGTCACCCAAGTACAAATGCTGGTGTTGATGAGCTGCACACTTTTATTGGCCGCACCCTTTACGGCTATCGGTGGTTTGATTTTGGCACTCAAACAAGATGTGGCCTTGTCGTGGATCATCGTCGTATCGGTTCCGCTTGTCGCAACAATTCTTGGAACAGTCGTTGTCAAAATGGTTCCCACTTTCCGACTCATGCAACAACGTATTGATCGCATCAATGAAGTTCTCCGTGAACAACTTTCAGGCATTCGAGTAGTTCGAGCCTTTGTTCGTGAACCCGAAGAGGTTGAACGCTTTCGCGTCGGCAATAGCGAGGTGACTGCGACAGCATTACGCGGCGGACGCCTGATGAGTCTGATGTTTCCAACTGCAACCGTGATCGTCAATCTTTCATGTGTCGCAGTCGTCTGGTTTGGATCAACCAGAATTTCTGACGGCAAGATGAACCTTGGAGCGATGGTTGCATTTCTCACATATCTTTCTCAGATTCTGATGTCAGTCATGATGGCCACATTCATGGCAGCACTTTGGCCACGTGCATCAGTGAGCGCGGAGCGAATTCAAGAAGTTTTAGATACGCCGTCCTCAGTCGACATCTCTGACATACCAACTCGTATAACTTCAAATCACACGTCACTTGAAATGCGCAACGTTGAATTTCGTTACCCGGGCGCAGCGCAACCAGTGCTGCACAACATCTCATTTAAAGTCAATGCCGGAGAAACACTTGCAATCATCGGCAGTACTGGTTCGGGTAAAACGACTTTGGTCAACCTGCTTGCACGACTGATCGACACCACCGATGGAGATGTGCTTCTTAACGAAGTCAACATTCGTGAGATAGCACCTGCAGAATTGTGGACCCGAATCGGCTTGGTGCCTCAAAAGCCCTACCTCTTTTCTGGATCAATTGCAAGCAACCTTCGCTATGGAAAAGCAGATGCCACCGACGAAGAAATGTGGAATGCGTTGGCGGTCTCTCAAGCAGAATCTTTTGTTCGTGAAATGCCAGGTGCTCTGGAATCAACAATCGCTCAAGGTGGAAGCAATGTTTCAGGCGGACAACGCCAGCGATTGGCAATCGCTCGAGCACTGATCCGAAAACCAGAAATTTACATATTTGACGATTCATTTTCGGCACTTGATTTAGTGACCGATGCAAATTTGCGGGCTGCTCTTGTTCCTCTTGTTGCAAATTCGGTCACTGTCATTGTTGGCCAACGCATTTCGACTATTCGACATGCGAATCAAATCATGGTCCTTGAAGATGGTCAGATAGTTGGGCTCGGCACCCATGAACAATTGAGTCAGTCCTGTCCCACTTACCAAGAAATTGTCGCTTCACAAGCGACGCAAGCCGGTGATCAATGATGAGTTCAGAAACCCCTCAAACACAAACTGAGTCGCAGACCCCAGTTGGCAATGTCGCCGAAATGCGCACTGGCCGGATGAACACTGTTGGCGTACCGGCCGAGAAATCTAAGAATTTCAGCCTCACTGCCAAACGACTCTCGCGTCGCATGGGTCGCGAAACCTGGTTAGTACTTTTGATTCTGTTGATGGCTGTCAGCAGCGTTGCACTCATAGTTTCTGGGCCGCGAATTCTGGGCCACGGAACCGACATTATCTTCAATGGCTTACTGCATCGCAATGGCGCCACAGGGATTGATTTTAGTCGTCTGCATCGCACGCTTGAATTTGCCATTGGCGTCTACTTGCTTTCGTACGTGCTTGCTTATGGACAGTCATTCTTACTAGCCGGCGTCGTCCAGCGAACAATGTTCAAAATGCGGCGAGATGTTGAGGCCAAGATTCACCGTTTACCACTGAGTTATATCGACAAGCATTCACGTGGTGACCTTTTGAGTCGCGTCACCAATGACATTGACAATATTGCGCAAAGTCTGCAGCAGTCACTGAGTCAACTTGTTCTTTCAGTATTGACGATCATCGGTGTCATCATCATGATGTTCACCGTTTCAGTTGTCCTAGCCCTGATCGCACTCACGGTCATTCCAATGAGCCTCCTCACCATGTCGCAAATAGCTAAGCGATCACGAGCAAAGTTCATTTCTCAGTGGCGCTACACGGGGCAACTCAACGGCTTAGTTGAAGAGGCATTTACAGGCCACGCCATCGTCAAAGTCTTCGGACGCCAGCAAGAAGTTGAAGAGCGCTTCAAAGTTCTCAATGATGAACTTTTCGACGCGGCCAATTCGGCTCAGTTCATGTCGGGAGCGATCCAACCAGCAACCATGTTCTTAGGCAATCTCAATTACGTAGCGATTGCTGTTGTCGGTGGACTACGCGTGGCATCTGGAACTATGAGTCTTGGTGATGTACAAGCGTTTGTGCAGTACTCACGCCAATTTACTCAGCCCATGACTCAAGCGGCTTCAATGGCCAATGTCTTGCAATCAGGCGTCGCTTCTGCAGAACGAGTTTTTGAATTACTTGATGCCGAAGAACAGTCACCCGAGGTTGGCACAATTGATGATTCACCGACCATCGGTCGAGTTGAGTTTGACAAAGTGACGTTCTCTTATGATCCCGAGAAGCCACTGATCACCGATCTTTCATTTGTTGCTGAACCCGGAACAACCGTGGCCATTGTTGGCCCTACGGGTGCCGGCAAGACGACTCTTGTCAATCTCATCATGAGGTTCTACGAGTTGAATCAGGGCCAAATCGTTTTGGACGGCCGCAACATCGCAGAAATGCCACGTCAAGAATTACGTTCAAAAATCGGCATGGTTCTTCAAGACACCTGGCTTTTCAATGGGACGATCCGCGAGAACATAGCTTTTGGAAATCCGAGTGCTTCCGAAGAACAAATTCGTGCCGCAGCCAAAGCAACTTTTGTTGATCGATTCGTGCAGACACTTCCTGATGGTTACGACACGATTTTGACAGGCGAATCCGGAGCAGTGAGCGCAGGCGAAAAGCAACTGCTAACGATTGCCCGAGCTTTCCTTGCAGATCCGGCCATTTTGATTTTGGATGAAGCAACAAGCTCGGTTGATACGCGTACTGAGGTTCTTATTCAAAAAGCCATGAATGCCCTTCGTCACGAACGTACAAGTTTTGTGATTGCTCACCGACTATCGACTATTCAAGACGCTGACATCATTTTGGTGATGGAAAATGGTGCGATTGTCGAGCAGGGATCACATGAAGCTCTACTGACGGCTCATGGCGCCTACTACCGGCTGTATCAGTCGCAGTTCTCGGCACCAGCAACCGATTTGGCCTGAGCTGTTATTTCATTACTTGGGCGCACATTGCAATGCATATGACGCCACGCAATGACCAAGAAATAGTTCGCGGCCAATTGGTCGCAACGAGTTTCTTGCCAATCTCGGCATTTGGATGACTCACCATTTTTTGATGCAATGGGACCGAAAGAAAAACCGTTGACCCCAACGAAACCGCCAAGAGAATCGCACCGATCCACGGCAACTCCCACGCAACTTGATCGGGTCGATTAACGAGCAGCACCAGAGTGCTCACACCTTCGACCGCCATCGGTAGTCCTACTACTTGACCTGTTCGGCGTTGGTGTTCGGCACCAACAGAGATCTGTTGGTCAACGTCCACATGACTAAGCAACGGATAATGAACGCGTTGAACAAACCAGATGAGACCGACTATAAAAATTGTTGCTGCAGTATTCGCCATCAATGCGATTTCGCTCATTGCCAAACCGTACCTCTGGTTCGCAGTTCGCGCGATGCCGAGCACTTAGGATATTCCCGTGCTCAAGAAAGATAGTCTCGGTCCCATCAATCTTCGCGGGAAGTTTTGTCAATGATGCTTGACGTTCGCAATATTCTTGATGGTCAAGTGTGGCCGAGAAATGTTCACGATTTCGGTGGTGATCTCACCGACATTTTGATGGAGCAACTTGAAGAATGCAATCTGGTAACCATTGCCGATGCGATGCAACAGCTTTTTCTCTTATTTGCCGATGAAGATTTGATCATTCGTTCGTACGCCGTATTAGCAATCAGCAATATCAAGAAGTTGGTTGATGAATCATTGATTCAAAGCGCACTAGAACTTTCAGCGTCGTCCTTGAAAGTTGCCCCAGCCCCAATTTGGCAAATCTCGCACAGCACTCTGTGGGACGAAGCGATCTTTAGGTTAAGTATCGGCTGAGTTACTAAATTGATGACGCCGTTTTGTGCACAATGACGCAGTACACAATGGTGCTCACGATGTCGATCGCTACCACCCAACGAACGCGTACGCTTTGCGCTCCTGCCCACATCAAGTGGCGTCCAATCGGTCTCAATGCCAGAAGTCCTATCGCCAAAGTTTTATGGTGCGCACCTGGTTTGGCCATCCATCGTCCAATGCGACCAAGCTTGACCATGTGCTTGGGTCCATGGCGTCGTCCAATAAGAAAATGAAATGGATCGGTCACTGACAGGCGCAAAGAGGCCAAGAGAACAAAAGGAATGAGCGACATCTTGCCGGCTGCCATTCCCATGAAGATGATTCGGGGGCTCAGCAACATCAGCGCCAACGGATGCCCCAACAACAATGGGGTACATGCGGTGCCAATCAATGAAACACCCGACATCGCCATGATTGGAAGTGCCGTGGGATCGATTCGCTTGATGAACGGTCGCTTGACCGTCGTTTGCTTGACCGTCGTTTGCTTGACCGTCGTTTGCTTGACC
>JBAXIP010000102.1:0-7213 GCA_037138315.1 Actinomycetes bacterium | reverse complement strand
GAGCTAGATGAAGAACTCGACGCCGCAGGTCCACCGACAGTGTCGAGGATCTTGACGATGATGTCTTCTTTTTTCGCACGAGGACCGGCTTTAATGCCAAGAGCAGTCGCGATTGCGACGAGCTGATCCTTGTCTTTTGATTCAAGCACTGACTTTTCGAGTGCATCTGCGGCCACGAGAACCTGCTTTCAGGCGAGAGTAAAACGGCGACGTGCAACGGAGGCACGAGCACCGACGATCCCGCCAGTGAAGGGAACACACACGGATCTACCAGTGTTGACCGGATGAACTATCCAAAACGGCTGCCCACAATGGCATCACGTGCGGTCTGGGATTCCAGACATCTCTGACCATAGCCAGCCCCGGCACCCTTGGCAACGCTTATCCAGAAAAGTTCGGCAAAGTTTGCTTGGGTACTAGCGCGCAACTGAGCGTACGAAGGCCTGCACTGCGGCTAAATCGTTGGGCAAATTGTTGGTCCGTTCGGGACGTTCGAGCAGGTCAGCGAGGTGTTCGGGCAATTCAGGATGAATGCCGGTGGCCTTCTTGACGGCATCCGGGAATTTGGCGGGATGGGCAGTTGCCATGGTGACGACAGGCACCCCAGACTCACGCGACTGATCTTCTTTTTGAGCCCGCAATTGGCGGGCGGCCGACACACCAACCGCGGTGTGTGGGTCGATCAACATTCCTGATTCGCGATACACATCGGCCATCGTTGACAGCGTGAGTTCGTCGTTACAACGCGCCGCTCTGAAAACTGGAGCAGCCCAAGTTGCGAATTGATCGGGCTCAACTGCCAATTGACCAGTTGATCGGAATTGCGACAATTGATGAGCAGTCACTGCCCCATCGCGATTGTTCATTTCGAAAAGCAAACGTTCAAAGTTTGACGAAACTTGAATGTCCATTGACGGGCTCAGCGTTGGCACGACTCCGTCGGCGACCATCTGCTGAGATTCAAAGAAGCGAGTCAAAATGTCGTTCTTATTTGAACCAACGATTAATGAATCAACTGATGCGCCCATCTCGCGAGCGATCCAGCCAGCCAACACATTGCCGAAGTTTCCGGTGGGAACACTAAATGAAACAGGCTGATCACCGAGGGCGTCGATAGCTGCCACGTAGTAGACGGTCTGAGCCATGACTCGTGCCCAGTTGATGCTGTTCACTGCAGAAAGGTTCAATTCATTGCGGAATTGAGCATCGTTGAACATGGCTTTCACCAAGTCTTGGCAATCATCAAAGGTGCCATCAATGGCCACCGTGTGCACGTTCGGCGCATCAACTGTTGTCATTTGGCGACGTTGCACATCGCTCACGCGACCTGCTGGGTACAAGATGACGATGTCGACGTTGTTGCAAGCCTTCACACCATCGATTGCTGCCGAACCAGTGTCGCCACTTGTTGCGCCAACGATCATCACGCGTTCGTTGCGAGCCGACAAAACATGATCAAACAAACGACCGACTAACTGCAACGCCACATCTTTGAAAGCCAAAGTTGGACCATGGAAAAGTTCCATGATCCATTCGTTGGGTCCGATTTGTACGAGCGGAACAGTTGCTGGGTGCCGGAAAGTTGCATAGGCATCACGACACATTGCTTCGAATGCAGCGTCATTAATGTCGCCAACTGCTCCATCTTGAATGACATACGGTCGCATGACTGCAGCAGCTAATGACGCGTAGTCGCCAGTTGGCAACGAGGGAAGCGACGGCCATTCGGTGGGCACATACAAACCACCGTCGGTCGCTAAACCAGCCAGCAAAACATCAGCAAAACCAAGTTCGGGAGCCTGGCCGCGAGTTGAGATATAGCGCATGTTCGTCACCGTGTTTCCGAGTACTTCTCAAGAACCTATGACGCGCAACAAACCGCCAACTTGATTCACGACATCCATGTCGCGCAATTGACGAACAGTTGCTTGAAGATCGGACTCTTTGGCGACGTGGGTAATAAAGACCAAGCGCGCATCGGCACCGATGCCTTCTTGTTCGGCTGCGCGAATACTCACTCCATTGTTCGCAAATGCGCCAGTGACTGCGTGCAACACGCCAGGCTTGTCGGCAACTTCCATCGACAACAAGTATTCAGAACTGGTTTCGTCAATCGGTCGAATGATTGCCTTAGCAAAACTACCGATTGATCCGTGGGTGCCCTTCACTAAGTTCACCGCGGCATCAATCACATCGCCAAGAACTGCACTTGCAGTGGGGCTGCCACCTGCACCGCGACCGTAGAACATCAATGAACCGACAGCATCACCTTCAATGAACACGGCGTTGTAGCTTTCGCGCACGCTGGCCAACGGATGGGTGTTCGGCACCATCGCGGGGTGTACACGCACAGCGATTTCACCAGTTTCGCGATCGCGTTCGGCAATACCGAGCAACTTAATGACGTAGCCCAAACGCTTCGCGACTGCGATATCGGCTGCAGTCACACGACTAATACCTTCGTGATAGACATCGCCCGCAACAACTTTTGCGCCAAAAGCGATCGATGCAAGGATAGCTGCCTTCGCGCCAGCGTCGAATCCTTCAACATCGGCTGTTGGGTCGCGTTCGGCAAAACCGAGACGCTGTGCTTCAGAAAGTGCAGCCGAATAGTCGGCGCCTTCTTCGGTCATTTTGGTCAAGATGAAGTTTGTGGTGCCGTTGATGATTCCCATCACGCGCGAAACAGGTTCGCCGCGCAAACTTTCGCGCAAGGCACGAATGACCGGGATGCCACCAGCAACGGCAGCTTCAAACAACAAGTCGACACCGGCAGCATCGGCCGCTGCATACAGTTCGGCACCAACATTGGCAAGAAGTTCTTTGTTGGCAGTCACTACTGGCTTGCCAGCAGCGAGAGCCGCAGTGATGAGTTCGCGAGCGGGCTCAATGCCACCAATGACTTCAACGATGAGATCAATATTGGGGTCGGCAACTACCGCGTGAGCGTCGCGTGTTAAGAGACCTTCAGACAGTTGGACATCACGGTCGCGCGACATATTACGAACGGCCACGCTGACAACTTCGAGGCGAATGCCCGTGCGAAGTTGAATCGTGGCACCTTGCTGTTCAACAAGGCGCACAAAAGCTGCACCGACGTTGCCGCATCCGAGTACACCGATGCGTACGACCTTGCCCTGAGATTCAACCGTTGTCACAGCCTTCAGGCTATGGGCGAGAGCTCAGAGAAACATAGATATTTAGACAGGGTTACTAAACGTCGAACCGTACGAGGTCTTCGTAGGTTTCGCGACGAATGACGACGCGCGACTTTCCATTGGCCACAAAAACCACCGCTGGACGAGGCACTTTGTTGTAATTGCTGGCCATCGAATGTCCATACGCCCCTGTCACTGGGGTCGCGATCAGATCGCCGACCGCGATATCGGCAGGGAACTGTCCTTCAAAAATCAAGATGTCGCCACTCTCACAATGCTTGCCCACCAGACGTGCATTCAGTGGGCGTTCGGCGGTGACGTCAGAAGTTTTGAACGCTTCGTATCCACTGCCGTATAAAACTGGGCGCGGGTTATCGCTCATTCCGCCATCGACGCTGATGTAGGTACGAATACCCGGAATCTCTTTCACAGTTCCCACGCGATACACCGTGATGGCCGATGATGCAGCAATGGCACGGCCTGGTTCAACCGAAACTTCGGCTGTGACTCCGAGTGCAGCACACGCATCTAGCAACACCGAACCCCACATTGTGATGGTCGGTGCTTCTTCACCTTCGGTATAGGCGACACCGAGCCCACCACCAAGAGTGAGTTCGGGCAATGCATAGGGCTTTGAAAACTCGGCCATGATTTCGGCGGCCTTGGCAAAACTATTCACGGCAAGAACGTTTGAACCGATGTGGCAATGCACGCCGATGAGTTCACCCGCCTTGGTTCCATCAGCTGCACCATTTTGAATACGCTCAATTGCTTTGAGGGCGTCACCATTGCCCAAGTTGAAACCAAACTTTGAATCGTCTTGACCCGTTGCAATGAAGTCGTGGGTATCTGCGTGAACACCAGGCGTCACACGAATCATCAACTTTGGTACAGGCAAACCACGACGACTCAGCGTTTCTAATCGTTCAATTTCGTCAAAACTGTCGACAACGATGTGTCGCACACCTTTGGTGATAGCCATCTCAAGTTCATCGAGGCTCTTGTTGTTGCCGTGAAGGATGCAGCGACTTGCTGGCACTCCCCCGTGCAGTGCGACAAACAATTCACCACCCGACGCCACATCGAGCAACAAACCTTCTTCGCTCACCAACTGCGCCATTGCCGAACACATAAATGCCTTTGATGCGTAGACAACACGATCAACCCCAAATGCAGCAACGGCTTCACGGCAACGCGCGCGAATGTGTTCTTCGTCGTAGACAAATAATGGAGTGCCGTATTGTTCGGCAAGATCGGCAACTGAACAACCGCCGATCGACAACGAACCATCGGCTTCAACATTTGCTGAATCGGGCAATAAATCAAAGGGAATTGGGCGACTACTCATGAATATTTCTCACATCTGCTCCGGAGTTTCGATGCCGAGCAACGCCAATCCCTGATTGAGCACTCGGGCGGTGAGGTCGCATAAAGCCAATCGGCTCTGGCGAATGTTTTCATCTTCGGCTTTGAGCACCGGGCAGTGCTCGTAGAAAGCCGTGAATGTTGTTGCGAGTTCGTAGATGTAGGTGCACAAACGATGTGGACTGTATTTATCGATGGTGTCAATAACTGCAGCGTTGAAGGCCAGCAGTTTGATTGCCAAATCACGCTCTTGTGGCTCAATCAGACTCGGTGTGATGTTGCGCACCGATGCGCGCTCGATTCCAGCGCGACGGAAAATACTGCAGATACGTGCATGGGCATATTGCAAGTACGGGCCAGTGTTGCCTTCAAATGACAACATGCGTTCCCAATCAAACACATAGTCACGTACACGATCGGTTGAAAGATCGGCGTACTTCACAGCACCAATACCGACCATCTGCGCAATCACTTTGCGTTCGGCTTCAGGCAAGTTGGGATTCTTCGTGGCAATTGATTCATCGGCTCGCGTGACTGCTTCTTCAACAAGGTCGATGAACTTCAGCGGATCTCCACTGCGGCTCTTCATCATCTTGCGATCGGAACCAAGCACATTTCCGAAAGCTACGTGCACCGCTTCATTGGGTTCGGCGAGCCAACCAGCCATACGTGCGACGTCGAACACCATGGACAAGTGTTGAGCCTGCGGAGCACCGACGACATAAAGAAGTAGATCGGCATTCAGACGTTCAATACGATCAATCACACAAGCCAGGTCGCTTGTTGCGTAGTTGAATCCACCTTGTCCCTTTTGCACGATGAGCGGCAGTGGATCACCTTCGCGGTTTGTGTAACCAGGCGGGAAAACGACGTCGGCACCTTCGGACTGTTGCAAGAGTCCTAGCTTGTTGAGACGCGTAATGACTTGTGGTAAGAGATCGTTGTATGCGCTCTCACCCATGAGGTCGTCATCGGTTAACAAAACACCGAGCAACTCGTAGACCGCGTTGAAATGTTGCGTCGAAAGATTGACGAGCAACTTCCAGAGACGGCGAGTTTCATCATCGCCACCTTGCAACAGCACCACGCGTGAACGGGCTCGAACTTGGAATGCTTCATCGCCATCAAACTTGGCGCGGGCTTGCTTGTAGAAACCGTCAAGGTCACCGAGCGACAAATGCTCGGCGGCTTTGGTTTCGCCAAGATCGAGCAAATGCTCGATCAACATGCCGAAGGGAGTGCCCCAGTCGCCGATGTGATTTTCACGAATGACATCGTGACCAACGAATGTCAGCATGCGCACTAATGAGTCACCGATGACGGTTGTGCGCAAATGGCCGACATGCATTTCTTTGGCGACGTTGGGTGCCGAGTAGTCAATGACAACTTTGCGCTTGTTGACCTTGGCAATACCGAGACGAGGATCGTCAGACACTTGCTTGAGCAAACCAGCGAGAAATTCGTTGTTGAACACCAGATTCAAGAAGCCCGGGCCAGCCACTTCGATTGATGAGCAGATGTCGGTGAGACCAGCACATTGGGCAAGGACGGCGTCGGCGACCTGGCGGGGGCTTTGACCAAGTTCTTTGGCGAGTGCTAGCGCACCATTGGCCTGAGCATCGGCATGTTCGCTCGCTCGAATGACTGGGTCGATGCCATCGCGACCAGCGACAGCTTCAAAAGCCGTCTGCAACGCGCTCGAGAGAATGAGCAGCGGGTCGGTGCTGGAAGGAGTAGGCATAACCCTTCCATTGTTGCCGATAGCGGTGGTCACGAGTGGGTTAGTTATTGATCAAAAATCTATGAATGCTTGTTTATGCAAGACCGGCATCAGGGTCGGCCATCGCAATCGCACAAGCGTCGGGTTCGGCGGCTCGGGCTTGAGCGATTTCATCAACGGGAGATAACTGCTCGCCGTTTCGCCATGCATCGAGATACTTCTGAGGCCAGATTTTGCCGCGACGTACTTGCCACTCTTTGTCGGGACACGGCCACGAAATTCCGAAGTGGGTATGGCACGCCGAGTTCGCAGCGTTACCGGTTTGGCCCATGACGCCAAGTGGAGTGCCGGTTGTGACGACCTGCCCTGCGACAACATCAACGGCAGCAAGGTGAGCAAAGTAGTAACGCACGCCGTCGTCACCAATCAGCGAGACGAAGTGTCCGCCTCGGTACGCCGGATTATTTCCGCTGCCCGGCCAGTTGTCGACTGTGCTGATTTGCGTAACCGTTCCGCTGGTTGGGGCGATGATGAGTGCTTTGCAGCCGAAGACATCAACGGCTGGATAATCGTGGTGATCGTTCCCGTAACTGATGTTGCGCATCGCGAACGGGAAGACATACGTCGGGACCGGGATCGTGGTCGTTGTACTGGTAGTTGATGTGCTCGTCGTTGTTGATGTCGTTGTGCTTGTTAACGGGGTTGAAGTCATCGTCGGGGCTGTCGGTGGAACTTCTGTATTTGAGATGCCTGCACAACCCAACAGAACTACGCCCGCAACCAGAAGAAAGATCAGTCTTGCTTTGATCCCCTCACCCTACGCTCCCCAGAAATCCACCCCAATTGTGATTCTGGTGTCATTTAATTTGCTATCACCAAAGAAAATGACACCAGAATCACGAGGTAGTCTTCGGTTAGTTGCCCACGTAGCTCAGTGGATAGAGCGTCTGCCTCCGGAGCAGAAGGTCGT
>JBAXIP010000101.1:0-7317 GCA_037138315.1 Actinomycetes bacterium | reverse complement strand
GAATGGCTGCAGTACCCACGCCAGATGCTCCAGCATGCACCAATGCCCAACGACCTGATGTGAGACCGCCTTGCAAAACAAGCGCGTCCCACGCAGTTAAGAAAACTTCAGGAATCGCTGCGGCATCGGCGAGAGAAATGTTGGGAGGCACCGCCAACAACTGACGCTCATGCGTGCAGATGTATTCGGCATATGCGCCACCAGATTCGATCGCCATCACGCGATCTCCGACTTTCCACATCTTGACGCGCTCACCAATTGCACTCACAACACCCGAGTATTCAAGACCGGGAATTTCTAGAAAACCAGTACCTCGCGGATCGGGATATCCACCCATACGTTGCAAAATGTCGGCGCGGTTGAGCGCAGTTGCCCGAATATGTACTTGTACTTCATCAGGTCCGGGCACAGGAACCGGAACATCCTCAAAGTTAAGAACGTCTGGTCCACCGTGCGACCGCAAAACAACAGCTCGCATGAGCAAGGTGTGGCTCAGGCCATCTTTTGCTGGAGGCGACGATCAAGCGCGGCCAAGTAATCCTCGGTGGTCAACCACGGCTGATCCTTCGAGATCAAGATCGACAAGTCCTTGGTCATTTCGCCTGCTTCAATGCTCTCGACACACACCTTCTCGAGGTTCTCAGCGAACTCAATGAGCTTGGGGTTATTGTCCAGTTTGCCGCGGTGCTTGAGGCCACCGGTCCAGGCGTACACCGACGCAACTGGGTTGGTCGATGTCTTGTTGCCCTTTTGGTGTTCACGGTAGTGACGAGTCACGGTTCCGTGTGCAGCTTCGGCTTCAACAGTCTTTCCATCTGGTGTCATCAAAACTGATGTCATGAGACCAAGCGAACCGTAACCCTGAGCAACAGTGTCGCTTTGTACGTCGCCGTCGTAGTTCTTACAAGCCCACACGTAGCCGCCTTCCCACTTCATGGCACACGCAACCATGTCGTCGATCAAACGATGTTCGTAGGTGAGACCAGCCTTGTCGAAGTCAGCCTTGAATTCGGCTTCAAATACTTCTTGGAACAAGTCTTTGAACTGACCGTCGTACGCCTTGAGGATGGTGTTCTTGGTGCTGAGGTACACCGGGTAATTACGGCTGAGGCCATAACGCATTGAGGCACGGGCGAAGTCGCGAATGCTCTCGTTGTAGTTATACATACCCATCGCAACGCCACCGTCGGGGCCATAGTTGGCAACCTTGAATTCCATGGGCTTGCTGCCGTCTTCAGGAGTGAATGTCATCGTGACTGTTCCGGCACCGGGAACTTTGAAGTCAGTTGCCTTGTATTGGTCACCGTGAGCATGACGTCCGATCACAATGGGCTTGGTCCAACCCGGAACGAGTCGCGGAATATTGCTGCAGATAATGGGTTCACGGAAAACCACACCACCAAGGATGTTGCGGATGGTGCCGTTCGGCGACTTCCACATTTTCTTGAGACCAAACTCTTCAACGCGAGCTTCGTCAGGTGTAATCGTTGCGCACTTCACGCCAACACCGTGCTTCAGGATTGCGTTCGCTGAATCGATGGTGACTTGGTCGTCAGTGGCGTCGCGATGCTCCATGCCGAGGTCGTAATACTCAAGATTGACGTCGAGGTACGGAAGGATGAGGCGGTCCTTGATGAACTGCCAAATGATGCGCGTCATTTCGTCGCCGTCGAGTTCAACGACGGGATTGTCAACCTTGATTTTGGCCATGGGGCGCCTCCGGGTGCGGTGGTCGCTTGGCGACCACGGGTGATGTCACTTGTATTGTACTTGTCAACCTTAGCCTGATGGCGACTTCGCTGGCGAAGTTCATGATCTTCTCAAGATTCGTGGTGTTCGTCTCACGAAGGTCCGTCGACAAGCAAGACTCTGTACGACCCCGACTAAAGGAATCCCATGCGCAAAATCATCGTTCCCATTTCCATAGCGATTCTCTCGATTGTGAGCGCTAGTTGCGGAGGTTCAAGTACATCGACGGCCAACCCGACTGCTAGTGCCGATCCATCTGCGATCGATGAGGCGAGCTTGCCGGCAAGCGGCGAAACCCCCACCGACCCAAGCTCGACCGATCCAGCCTCAATCTCTGCTGCTCCCACAACAGGATCTGGGGAATTTGTCATCGATGCCTTTGAAAAATCGTTTTCAGCAAACGACGTTCAATGTTCTGACATTGACGGCACGACCTATGTGTACGGCATAGCAAGCGCCAACTCAACAGCGACATTGAGTTGGGAGGGCACCTCTCGCGCGAATGCAATTATATCCTGGGGCTTAAGTGCGACAGAGGCTTATATACCATTCCCCGAAACATTCGTGGTCAATATCGCCGAGGATGGTCTTTCCGGAACATTTACCGGAGACTTCTTCCTTCCCGATGTCGCCGACATCAACCGCCGCCCGTTCTCGGGCACCTTTGAATGTGGGACCTGACATGAACATTCACCTGAGTAGATATTCACTCTGATGCGCATCACCTTGGCGGGACTCGGTGCCGCACTCATCTTCAGCGTTCTTGGTTGTGCTTCCCCAACCACCCAAATCATCTCATCTACGCCGACAGCGCAAACGACGAATCAACTTCCAACAAGTCAGTACGACATCGGCACATTCACCGGTCAAGATATTTGGGTCAACCCGACGGCAGGTAATGATGCCAATAGCGGTTCCAATCGCTCCAACGCTGTTCAATCCATTGCCCAGGCTTGGCGCCTCATCCCCTCAAATCAGACGCTGACAACTGGCTATCGAATTCGGTTAACCGCTGGCACTTATCCACAATCAAACTCTCCTCAATATTGGGAGAACCGCTTCGGAACTGCCGCAAACCCAGTGATCATTGAAGCCGCTGACGGCCCACACACTGCTGTCATGAGCGCCGACATCAATATGTACAACGTTCGCTATTTTTATTTGATTGGTGTTGACATTATTCGCGATGGAGATGCCTTTCATTGTGAACTTTGTGATCACATCGTCATTCGAGACTCTGAAATGTCGGGTGGTAACGGAGCTCACGAAACAATCAAAGTCAATCAGTCTCAATACATCTATGTTGAAAACTCCGACATCCATGAAGCTGACGACAACGCAATTGATTTTGTCGCCGTTCAATATGGGCACGTTGTAAGTAATCGCATTCACGGCGCTCAGGATTGGTGCGCTTATGCCAAAGGCGGGAGCGCTTACATCACATTTGCTCACAACGAAGTGTTTGATTGTGGCACTGGAGGCATCGCAGCTGGACAGGGTACGGGCTTTGAATTCATGACCGCACCTTGGCTTAACTACGAGGCCTACGGGATTACGGTCACCCGCAACATCATTCATGACACCGAAGGAGCGGGACTCGGAGTCGGAGGTGGCTACAACATTTTGTTGAATGAAAACATCTTGTATCGCGTTGGCTCGCGAAGTCATCTCGTCGAGTTTGTCCGCGGTCGTCGGGGCTGCGACGGCGACACCGCGAAATGCGCAGAACATCGCGCGCTAGGTGGATGGGGGTCAACTCAATCTGAAGACGCAATCATTCCAAATCGGCATGTTTATTTTCTTAACAACGTCATTTATAACCCAGTGGGTTTCGTCTCAGGTTGGCAGCACTTTCAAGTAGATGGTCCTATTGCAACCCCCATCAGCAGCGGAGTCCCCTCCCCTGCAGTTGCTGACGACGATTTACAGATTCGCGGGAACCTCATTTGGAATGGTTCACCTTCTGAGCCGCTCGGATTCGGCGAAGGCTGTCCCCCAACAAACTCTTGGTGCAATGAACAACTACTCATTCGCGACAACATGATCAATGTTTTTGAACCGCACCTCGTCGACCCGACGCGCGGTGACTACTCGCTCAGTGCTGAGACGCAACTACGTCGACCTGCCTCGGTTTCAACGCCTGTTATGCAATGGGGCGACACACCGCTGTCCATTCCAACTCCATTGCAAGAGGTTGACACCCCCGCATCAGCACCGAATCAGCCAACAGTGACCGCTCTGCCGACTCCGGCAACTGTCATTAATCTTCCAGAGGTTTCATGAGATCAGCAGCATGTTGCGCCAGTTTGAGTTATCGCCCGAGGCTCACAAAGACCAGAGCAAATGCGGCGCACGCCATACCCACGAATTGCGAGCGATTGGCTTTTTCATGATCGAGTCGCAGGGCCAACACAATCGTGCTCACGGGGTACAACGCAGTAATCACCGAAACCAAAGACAACATCCCATGGCGATTCGCGTAAATAAACAAAACATTGGCACCCATATCGAACAATCCGGCCCATAGAGCGATAGCCGGGATGCGATGTTGCTGTTCAACAGAACGACCCTTCACACGTCTCCGCACCAAGATGATTGAGGCAGCGACTGTGATTGATGCAATGCGCGCTGCCAGCAAAGGCCACATTCCTGAATCAGCACTTGTTCGATCTAGACAAACAAACATCCAACCAAATCCACAACCCGCCAAAGTTGCAATACCAACGATTTTGATCTTGGTTGGTGCATGCGCAGTTCCTAATGCTCCAGTCACGAGCGCGATGCCCACGATTGCAACCACAATTCCGACGTAAGCAATAAACGACGGGCGGTCTCCAAGAAATAGACCTGTTCCAACGGGAAGTGTCGCGCTCACCACTGCAGCAAGTGGAGCAACTATTGTCATCGATCCTTTTGCGAGCGCGTAATAAAACAACGTCAGACCAACAAACCCTCCCAAACCGCCAGCTGCACCCCACAACCAGTCGTGCATGCCAGGCGCTGGATCACCAAGAATCACCAAGAAAATCCCTAAGAGCATCAAACTAAAAATTTGCCCGACACAGGTCACGACCAAACTGTCAATCTTTCGTGACGCTCGTCCACCGCAATAATCACCAACTCCATAAACAAGCGCAGCGGCGGCAGCAAGCAAAATCTCCACATGACATAGTAAGCACGACCACACACATCAGTCACGACTTGAGTACCTTTCGTGCATGCGTCGTTTATCAATCGTCATCATCTCAGTCCTCGCCTTCACCGCCTGCAGTAGCAGCGATTCCAAAGACACGACTTCGGCAGCCCCTCCAACAGATTCAGCAACGACTGAGGCACCTACAACTGATACACCCGCCGAAACAACCACAACTGTGGCAACGCCCACGTCAATCGTTGCGCCTTATACAAGTGAGATTTACAGCGACCCGACTCACTGGACATGTCGCCCCGACATGACCGACACGTGTGATGACGACACGAGCGTTACCATGATCAATGCTGATGGCACGACCGAAATCGAATCCTTCACTGCAGACCCAAATGCTCCCGTTGACTGCTTCTACGCCTACCCAACAGCAAGTGAAGACGCCACCTTGAACTCTGACCTCATTGCTGGTCGTGAAAAAGAAGTTGCATTTCAACAAGCCGCTCGTCTTTCCACTGCTTGTCGCATGTTTGCCCCGACCTATCGCAGTGTCACATTGGCCGGCCTTTTCAACCCAGCACTTCCGGGCGATAGAACTCAAGCTTGGCTGACACCTTTCGAAGACATCAAAGATGCCTGGAATCATTACCTCGCCAACGACAATCAAGGTCGTGGAGTTATTCTGCTTGCTCACTCGCAAGGAACAGGCCAACTGATTCGCCTGTTGAAAGAAGTCATAGATCCCAGCGAAGCCCAGCGATCGATTTTGATTTCTGCAATCATGTTGGGCGGCGCGGTTGCCGTTCCTGAAGGCGAAGACATCGGTGCCGCGATGCAAAACATTCCGTTGTGTCGAGCGAACGATCAAACTGGTTGCATCATCACGTACGCATCATTCCGCGACACTGCACCGCCACCAGCCAATGCTTATTTCGGCAAGCCCGGCGGCATGGGGCAGCCTGCACCCGAAGGCGAGATGGCTGGTTGTACCAACCCCGCAGCATTAAGCGGTGGCACAGGCACATTGAAGTCGGCCTTTGAAACGGCTGATTGGGCATTCACCGATCCCGCACTCGTTGCATCAATCACCACACCATTCATGGGATTCCCCGATCTGATTGAAGCCAAATGCGTGTACGAAAATGGATTCTCATACCTGCAGGTACATACCAACGCCGACCCCACCGACTCACGCGCTGATGCATTCAAGGGCGATCTCTCACCCGAGTGGGGAACTCATGCGGTCGACTGGGAACTCGCAGGTCTCAGTATTCTTGGTGTCGTTCAAGACGAGATCGCAGCGTGGGTGGCGACTCACTGACTCGGTTCTCGCAGTGATACTCACCTAAGGTACGCACATGCATCACGTTCGTTTTGGCCGCACCGGCCTCAAAGTTTCTCGTTTATGTCTTGGCACGATGACATTTGGTTATCAGTGCGATGAAGATACGTCATTCGCCATTATGGATGCCGCAGCCGAAGCGGGCATTGACTTCATCGATACCGCCGACATGTACCCACTCGGTGCTCCGCCCGAACTCTTTGGTCGCACCGAAGAAATCGTCGGCAAATGGCTCAAGGGTCGTCGCGATGATTTCATTGTTGCAACTAAGTGCTTTTTCCCGACCGGCAAGAAGGCTTGGGAATCAGGCAACTCGCGCCACAACATCATGCGCTCAGTCGATATTTCTTTGAAGCGCCTCGGCACCGATCACATAGATTTATATCAAGTGCATTCGTGGGATACCGAGACTCGTGTTGACGAAACTCTGACCGCGATGGACGATCTCGTGAAGTCAGGCAAAGTTCGATACGTCGGATGCTCGAACGTCTTGGCATATCAACTGGCTCGCTCGGTTGGTCGCGCTGAAGTGTTGGGCGTCAGTGGCTTTGAATGTGTGCAACCGCGTTACAACATGTTGTTTCGCGAAAATGAGCGCGAACTATTGCCATTGTGCGCCGAAGAAAACATTGCGGTCATCCCCTACAACCCTCTCGCGGGCGGATTCTTAAGTGGCAAGCACTTACGCGGAGCCCCAACCGAAGGCAGTCGTTTCACACTCGGATTCGCTGCTGGCCGATATCAAGATCGTTATTGGCATGAGCGCATGTTTGACACCGTTGACCAACTGCGCCCGATTGCCGAAGAGACCGGGGTTTCAATGGCAACGCTTGCAGTGCAGTGGGTGCTCGCCAATCCAACCATCACCTCACCAATCATTGGCGCAAGTCGACCCGATCAAATCGCTGATCCCGTCGCTGCTGTCGGTTCTCCAATCGATACCGGAATCAAGGCTCGTATCGACGAATTGACCTACGAATACCGCTTCGGCGACAACGCCCGCTGAGCCCTGCGCCAGAAAAAGACAAAGCCCACCGCAGTGGGGCTTTTGGTGGGCATGACGGGACTCGAACCCGGGACC
>JBAXIP010000100.1:0-7527 GCA_037138315.1 Actinomycetes bacterium | reverse complement strand
CTACGCGCCGAACTCAAAGGTGACATCGCATCACTACGAGGCGAACTCAAAGGCGACATCGCAGATGTCCGACTCGATATTGCTGAACTCCGTATCGAGATGCACCAGATGTTCCGCAAGAATTACATGGTCATGATCTCGGCAATTTTCGCAATCAACAGTCTCTTCTTCGCGGCCACCAAGTATTTGGGCTAAGTCAACGCTGACACGGCCACGATGACGCAAATCCAGCAGCGCGCCATGCGGCAGCGGCAACCGCAGCAAACACTGCATCACTTCCATTGATTGATGGACCATCGTCCTCAACAATTTCAATGTCAATGAGTGGAGTATCTACTGCACGAATAACGCCGAACGAACGAATCGTGAGATCAACTGGCTCCCCACTCTCGTTGACGGCAATTCCCTCGCTACGTACCCACCCGAGACCCATATGCGCCGCACCGATGCAATACGAGCGAAGCACGACCGCATCAAGCACAAGTCCGCACTTCACACGTACGTGAATCCCTGAATCATCAACACGTGCCCAGGCTTGTGCTCCTTCGTGCGACACCACGTAATCGCCCCATTCGGTTTCTGGAGACACCGATGATTTCATTACCGCGACTTCGGCCCAACCCGCAGCGCGAATATCAACAGATGTCGCTGGTCCATCAACATCAACTTCATGAATCAACCATTTCGGGGCGTAATCACTGATGATGTTCGCAAGGCCGGAAGTCCGTATGACCCAAACTTCGCCACTTCCATCTGAACGAACAGCTAATGCCATTGGTGGGCGCTTGGGTGAACGACGAACGACATCTTCTCGCGCCAATACAACTCGTACCGGACGTTGATGTTGATTCGCCAAACGTCGCGCCACTTCTTGAAGTTCAAGCGCGAGCGCACTTGTTTTGGATTTACCTCCGAAGGCTCCACCATTGAGCAATGGCCCCACTGGTTCACCATGAGGTTCACACCACACTGCATCGGGTTCAAGGTAAGCCGGTTCAACCCATGTTGTTTGCAATGTGTGTGCGAACGAAGAAGAGGAAAAGCCCGATGGAAAATCAACAGGGAACGAAAGTGCAACACTTGATTTTCGACCTTGAACAGTCGCTGCAGAACGTCTCGCATCAGCAGTTGTCTCACCAACAAACCATTCACCCGCAATAGATGGAACGGCGACGAGTGAGTTAGCCGGTGCAATGTCGTCGGCAAATCCGCCTGCACCAAGTGCGACATGTGGGCCCACATCTTGCACCGCCCGACCTTCGAGTGCAGCGCGTTTTTGGGCAGCCACAAGATCACGTGAATCTGATTGCGGCAACACGACTTCTCCACGGCGAACCTGCACGGCCTCATTGATTGTTTGCCACCCAGTGCAGCGACACATATGCGCCAATAGATCTTTGTCTGCTTCTAATCGCATGATGATGCCTGGAGTGCAAAAGCCACATTGGCTACCTCCAGTGGCACACAGGGCTTCGCCCCACGCCTCACGCACCTCGGCGTCTAGGCCCTCGACTGTTGTCACTACTCGCCCGTCAACTCGTTGTACTGGTGTCACACATGAAACTCGAGGGTCGCCATCAACCCACACCGTGCAACACCCACATTGACCCTGTGGGGCACAACCATCTTTTACTGACGGAATTCGCAGGTGATCCCGCAATGCGGTTAACAAAGTTCCTTGCGCGTCAACCGAAACCGCAGTCCCGTTGAGCGTGAAAGAAACATTGGCCATACCCCATTGTCACATTTACTTGATGTCCATAACCAACATTGCAACAAGTACGGTTGAACTATGGTTATCAATTCCTGGAGTGGCAACATCTGGACTGGCAATCGCCGCAACTTGCTCAAGGTTGGCACTGTCGGTGTTTCAGCAATCGGTCTGTCACGTCTGATCAGCGCATGTGGTGGTTCTACTTCTGGTAATCCGCTCGATGGTCCAATTTCGAAAGATATGGCGATCGTGCAACGTTGGGTTCCCGATCAACTAGGCCCAGGCAGCGTGCGCCTTCCCGTATCGCTCGCCGACAATGCCGGATTACTGATGAAAGGTCCAGCAACTCTCAATGCCAAAGTTTTGAATTATCTTGACAACACAATTGTTGAAGAAGGCCTTATTGCCGAGCGTCTGTGGTTGGGCGAAGGAACGGCTCCGTTTTGGGTTTTCAATACCGAAGTTCAAGAGGTCGCGATGTACTCGCTCATTGTTGAAGGTGGCCCTGCAGATGGCGCTGCTTTCCAAATTCGCGATCCACAAAATCTTGAAGTCGTTCACGCCGGAGATTCTTTACCAGCACTAGAAACTCCCACCATCAGTGACCATCGCGGAGTCGAACCATATTGCACGCGCGTTCCGGAGCCCTGTCCGTTTCACGAGCTCACACTCGCCGATGCATTAGCCACTGGCAAGCGAGTTGTCTTCATCGTTGGTACTCCAGCCCATTGCCAAACCGGAGTATGTGCGCCAGTTCTCGATGGCCTGGTCACACTCGCAAAAGATTTCAGTGACGTGATTTTTGTTCACGCCGATGTGTACATCGATGAAACAGCCACGACGACTGCTCCGGTCATTGACGCGTTGAACCTAACTTTTGAGCCCGTGCTGTGGGTGACCGACACGTCAGGCGTGATTACTCATCGATTCGAGGGCGTATGGCACCCCGACGAAGTTCGCGAAGTACTTGCGTAACGAAAGAGTTGATCAGCTGAACGACTGGCCGCAACCGCATGAGCGGGTTGCGTTGGGGTTGATGATGTTGAAACCAGCTTGGTTCAAACCATCTTTGTAATCAAGAGTCGCGCCGAGCAACAATTGAGCCGATGCTTGGTCGACAACTACCTTAACTGATTCGCCGTAGGTGGCCTGCTCGTCGTCTTCGGCAATGTCGCTGTCGAAAAACATTTCGTATGAGAAACCACTGCATCCGCCGGGGCGAACTGCCACACGCAATGCCATGTCGTCGGCACCTTCGGCCTGAAGAAGTTCTTTCACTTTGACTGCTGCGGTGTCGGTAAGAGTAATCACGATGGTTCTCCTGAAATGGGTACTCGGGTCTCCCCGACCGATGGTCACTCACCGGTATTCACACAATACCTGCGATCTCGGCACTTGTCATCCCGATACCATGAAGCCATGTCGACCATGCGGGTCCCTCCCTCCATTGAAGAGGTCACGAATCTGCTCCGGGCGGTCATCGACCCTGAACTCGGCAGCGACATTGTTGAGCTTGGCATGGCCTATTGCGCCGAGGTCTCTGACCGTGGCGAGGTCGTCGTGGCCGTCAAACTGACCATCGGTGGGTGCCCATTGCGGGGGCAGATCAAGAAAGATATTGAGTCCAGGGTTGCCACTCATCCAGGCGTATCGCACGTCAAAATCGAGTGGGGCGAGATGAACGCCGAAGAGCGCTCGGCCACCATGGCTAAAGCTCGCTGGAATGCCAAAGAAAATGCCAAAGACACGGCGATTCCGGCAACGACCCGGATCTTGGCTATTGCCTCGGGCAAAGGGGGCGTCGGCAAGAGTTCGGTCACTGTCAACCTTGCAGCATCAATCGCTGCCAAAGGTTTCACGGTCGGTGTCCTTGACGCCGACATCTGGGGTTTTTCGGTGCCCCGAATGCTCGGTTTAGATCAGCGTCTTGAGGCCAAACACGACCCAATATCTGATCGCCCGAAGATTCAGCCCAATCAGCGAGTCGTTGGCAAGGGCCTTCTCAAAGTCGTTTCGACTGGCTTCCTTGTCGAGAACGAAAGTACTGCTTTGATGTGGCGTGGGCTCATGCTCACCAAGGCCGTCGAGCAATTTCTCAACGATGTGGCGTGGGGCGAACTTGATTATTTGCTGATTGATATGCCGCCCGGAACTGGCGACGTACAAATGGGTCTGTCGCGCATGTTGCCCCGTACCGACATGATCATCGTCACGACTCCAGCAGTCAGCGCACAAAAGGTTGCCATACGCGCTGCCGATATGGCCCGTCGTTCATATTTGCGTATCGCCGGCGTGATTGAAAATATGAGCGCGTTTGTATGCGACCACGGAACCTCGTATCCATTATTCGGAACTGGCGGCGGTCAAGCACTTGCCGATGAAATTGGTGCGCCGCTTTTAGGACAGATTCCGATTGAGTCGTCGGTGGCTGAAGGTGGAGATATCGGTGAACCAGTTTCACTTGCGGGTGTTGGCCTGGCGGCCGATGCATTCCGCGCCATTGCAACATTGATCGTCACCGAAACCGTGCCACCCGTACAGATGGCCGATTGCTCTGCTCGCACATTCAGCGAGTCAGAAGTATCACTTCGCCCGCGCGACAAATAATTAGCGGCGAAGTCGCAAACTATTCGCCACCACAAAGGCGCTCGACAACGCCATCGCTAATCCGGCAAGTACAGGATTCATAAGTCCAGCAACCGCCAGCGGTAACGCGGCGACGTTGTATGCGAATGCCCAAAACAAATTGGCCCGAATAACTCTGAGCGTTCGCCGACTCAATGCGAGAGCTTTTGGGACAACATCTAAATCACCACTCACGATCGTTAAGTCTCCGGCTTCCATCGCTGCATCTGTTCCGGTGCCCATTGCAATTCCGAGATCAGCTGCAACTAGCGCTGCTGCATCGTTCACTCCATCACCAACCATGGCGACACTGGCTCCATTTGCTTGTAATTCGCTGACAATACGTAACTTGTCAGCAGGTAATACACCGCTTCGCGTTTCACTGACATCAATACCGACTTGTTTGGCAACTTGGTGCACTGGACCGATCGAGTCACCAGAGACAATCATGGGCCGCACACCCAGCGCACGTAGTTCGGCAACGATCGCTGCAGCTGTTGGCTTGATTTGATCACTCACATCAAAGCGAGCGACAACTCGTCCATCAACACTTGCTTCAACAACTGTCACAACTGAATCATGCTGATTTGTTGATCGTCCAACCGTGATGCGCTGGCCGTTCACTAACGCAGACACTCCCACACCAGGAATATTGACAAACTCTTCAACCAGCGCAGAAGCCATAACACCACGATTACGCAAACCATTCACGACTGCCCGCGCAATGGGATGTTCACTTTGTAACTCCACTGCCATCACTGTCGACAAATACTCGGGCTCAATTTCGTCGATACGTTGAAGGGTCATGATGCCGGTGGTGAGAGTGCCCGTCTTATCGAACACGATCGTGTCAATCCCGCGAGTTGCCTCAAGAACATGCGCACCCTTAATGATGATGCCTTCTCGTGCTGCCCGACTTGTTCCGACCAAGAGTGCAACAGGTGTTGCTAGCCCCAATGCACATGGGCAGGCAATGACTAACACTGACACGGCCGCCTGGAACGATCGCTGTGTATCACTAGTAATGATGAGCCAAACAGCCAATGTCGCTAAAGACAGGCTCATCACAACCGGCACAAAAACTGCACTGACACGATCGGCGAGTCGTTGGATTGGTGCTTTGCCGTCTTGCGCCTTTTCAACGAGTCGCGCCATCTGCGACAGAACTGTGTCACGACCGATGCGCGTGGCACGTATGAGTAGACGACCGTTTGCATTAAGAGTGCCACCAGTGACTGCGTCGCCTACTGAAATTTCAATAGGGATACTCTCGCCAGTAACCATGCTGCGATCAACCGCACTCTGACCCTCAATAACAATTCCGTCAGTCGCAATTGCTTCGCCAGGGCGCACTAGAAATATCTCACCAACACCAAGAGCACCAATAGGAAGGAGCGTTTCAACACCGTCACGCCAGAGCGTTGTTTCTTTTGAACTTAGGTTCATTAAAGATCGCAGAGCTGCACCTGCTCGTCGGCGCGAGTGAACTTCGAAATATCGACCAGCTAATAAAAACGCCACAAGCGTCGTTGCGACTTCGAGATAAATCTCATCGTGGGCCATTTCGCCCATTGATGAAGATCGTGGAAACAAATTCATATTCATCTTCATACCGATGTCGCCTGCGTTGCCGAATAACAACGCCCACAGGCTCCATGACATCGCCGCTATCACGCCAAGCGAAACCAAAGTGTCCATTGTTGTCGCACCATGTCGCGCGTTGCGCCACGCCGATCGATGAAACGGTGCGGCTCCCCACAATGCAACGGGAACTGCAAGCACTAAGGCGACCCACTGCCAACCGTCAAATTGCAACGGTCGAATCATTGACATCATCACCACAGGCAGTGCACAAATCGCACTCACAATCAGACGAAGGCGAATATCAGCAAGGTGTGCTTCAGTTGCGATTTCTGCCGTTGATTCACCGTCTTCAATTTTTGGAGCAACAGCACCGTAGCCAAGATCTTCGATGGTCTTGATGAGTGCTTCAACCTCGGTCGACGTACCTTCGCCTGAAACTGTTGCCTGAGAGGTGGCGTAATTAACCGTTGCGCTCACGCCGTCAATCTTGTTGAGCTTCTTTTCAATACGCGCTGCACATGCAGCACACGTCATGCCAGTGACTGCAAGAACTACTGGCTCTTTGGAGTCAATCATGATGACTGACCGTTCAACTCTTGACTGCTTCAAAGCCTGCTTCGTCGATTGCATCAACAATGATCTGCCATTCAACGGCAGCGTCTGATTCAAGGCTCACTTTTTTAGTATCAAGATCAACATCAACTTTTGTTACTCCATTGATCTTTGATAATTCATCAGTGACAGCACCTTTACAGTGTCCACAAGTCATGCCTGGTACTCGGAAAGTTGTCGTTGTCATCTCAGTCTCGATTCGGTCGTTGAGTAAACACAGCAGAACGCTTATTCAAAAATGCGTCAATTCCTTCTTGGGCATCTGGTGCGGCTGCTGCATCAGCCATGACATCAATCGCATAGTCGTAGGCCTGATCTTGTGCCATATTGATTTGATCGTAAAACGTTTGCTTACCGATCGCTTTAGACAAAACTGATCCGCGTGTCGCGCGAGTGATCAAATCAAGAACTGCCGCATCAAGTTGATCATCTCGCACAGAGCGATTAATCAAACCCCAATCGGCGGCGGTCTTCGCATCTATGGCATCTCCGGTCATCGCCATTTCTAACGCTCGCTTTCGACTGATGTTGCGGGCTACTGCCACCAATGGCGTGTGACAGAACAATCCACCTTTACCTCCGGGAATTGCAAAGGCAGCCGACTCAGCAGCAATTGCTAAATCACATGTCGCAACTAATTGACAACCTGCAGCTGTCGCGAGTGCGTGCACTTTGGCAATGACTGGTTGAGGGATCGCTTGCAACGTATCCATCATGTCGGTGCAGATTTCAAAAATGTGTCTGGTCTCGTCACTGTCGGCCCCAGCCATATCAGCAAAGTTGTGGCCGGCAGAAAAGACCGGACCGTTGGCAGCGATGATGACTCCATCGGCATCGCTGATTCCGATTTCTTGCAGAGCCCGCGTGATCTCGAACATCGTTTCGAGCGATAACGAATTGCGCTTGTCAGGACGATTCAGCGTGAGAGTGGTGATCGGGCCATCACGCGTGACAACGATGTTTTGAAACTCGCTCATGTTTCTAGTCTCGCA
>JBAXIP010000099.1:0-7586 GCA_037138315.1 Actinomycetes bacterium | reverse complement strand
ATGTTGCGCAACTTCTTGCAGAACTGCACATAACTTTTCTTGAGCAACTACGGCGCAGGGGGAGTTGTTGGAACAGGTGTCGTCGTTGCTGGCGCAGTAGTTGTCGGTCCGACAACGGTTGTTGTCGGAGCAACGGTTGTTGTCGCAGCAATGGCTTTACCAACCTTGAGAAGCACTTGGCTTCCGGGTGTTGACTGAACATTCATGCTCGGGTCTTGAGCAATGACTCGGCCGTCGTTGGCGTTGCCAGTGGTGACTTCGATGTACTCAACTTTGACAATGAATCCAGACGATGTGAGTTTCGCGCGGGCTTGAGCCTCGGTGAGACCAGATACCAACGGAACCGCAATTGTGGCTTGACCCGTTGAGACATAAATCGTGACTGCTGAACCTTTGGTTGTGTCGGCACCAATCGTTGGACTGGTTCGGGTCACTCGGCCCGATTCAACGGTGGTACTGGCTTCTTCAACAACGGTGATCAAGAATTTAAATGGTTCGCCTTCAAGAACTGAACGTGCCGCTTGCGAAGTTTGACCTTGCACGTTCGGAATTTGAACAACGCCACTTCCTTGGCTAACAGTCAGGTCAATCGTCGCGCCACCCAATACTTGTTCGCCGGCTTTGGGTACTGAAGCGATGATGGTGTCGGCCGGAGCAGTCGGATCATTTTGTGGAGTGATGACTCCGATTGTTAATCCAAGATTGAGCAACGCAGTGCGTGCTTGTTCAATTGTCAAACCAGCCAAATTCGGCACAGCCATTGGCGCGTTGGACGGGTTGTAGACAATGGTAACTGTGTCGCCTTTTTTGATTTCTTCTCCTGGTAATGGAACTTGTTTCCACACAAAATTTGTATCAACTGTCGTTGTTTCTTCGGCTACAGGAACAACTTCAAAACCTAAGTCCTTGAGGGTTGTGACGGCGTTTTCGAGAATTTGATGAGTGACATCGGGGACTGCAATTTTGGGGGCAACGGTTGAACCGCCAGACAACGTGAGAAAAGCCACGACTGCGCCAATAATGAGAAGCACTGTTGCCGAAATAGCACCGATGACGATGGCTGTTCGCTTGCGTTGCAAGTCGTCGGTCGAAACAACCGCATTACTTGCGGTGTAGCCCGGCGGCAAATCGGGATTGGCATTGATGGTTGTTCGCGGCAGCGCTGTTGTTGCCTGAGTTGACGGAATCGCTGTCGTCGGAATGCTTTGAGTTGATGCAGCGGCAACATCGTCGGGTCCGCCAACCATGGGGCCAGCAGGAATCACCGTTGTCGGAGCGGCGGTTCCGATAGGAGTTGGGTCACCGTTACGTCGATTCAGCGCATCGGCCAATGCCTGCACTGGAATGCCATCTCTGAATCGGCGGAGATCGTCGCGAACGGCTTCGGCGGTGGGATAACGAAGATCGGGATCTTTGGCAAGCAGTCGAGCAACGATTGCTTCAAACGCTCGCGGAACATCAGAGGCAAGTTGATTGAGTGGTTGTGGTGCTTCGTGCACTTGCTTGTAAGCAATAGAAACGGGGTTGTCACCCGAGAACGGAACGCGTCCGCCAACCATTTCGTATAACACGATGCCGAGCGAATAGAGATCGCTGCGCGGATCGGGTTGCCCTCCTTGGGCTTGTTCGGGTGACAAGTAAGCAGCAGTTCCCATCACTGCACCAACTTGAGTCAGGTTGCTATCGGCTGCGCTACCGAGCGCGCGAGCAATACCGAAGTCGGCTACTTTCAACTGTCCATTAGAGCCGATGAGAATGTTGCCGGGCTTAATGTCGCGGTGAACAACATTGCCGCGATGAGCAAATGACAAGGCAGCGGCAACTTCGATACCAACCTCGGCAGCTTTCATCGCCGTGATCTGGCCAACATCGTGAAGAGCTTCGGCCAAAGTACGACCAGGAACATATTCCATAGCCATGAAGTAAGTGTTATTACTACGACCCCAGTCGTACACGCTCACGATGTTGGGGTGATTGAGATTGGCAGCCGACTGTGCCTCTCGACGGAACCGTTCGACGAAGGCCGGGTCGGTTGCGTATTCGGGGAAGAGCACTTTGATCGCAACGAGGCGATCGAGCAAGATGTCGCGTGCCAGGTAGACGTCGGCCATGCCACCGCGACCGATGCGCTGTTGCATTTCGTAACGATCGTTCAATATCACTGCGCTGTTGTCCGACATAACTGTTGTCAGGCTACCGAGGTTGATGACCTTGAGACTGTCGCCCCTGCTCAGGAAGGTTTCTCGCTTCTACTATTGGGCTATTGAGCGAGTGCGATGTCGAGCACTTTCTTGGCAACTGGGCCAGCCAAGGTGCCGCCGGTGCCTTCACTGATTTCGGCCGTCGTCCCTTTGAGCATGACGACGATGGCATATTTGGGAGCCTCGGCCGGCGCAAACGCGATGATCCAGGCATGTGATCGTTCGGGTTCACCGGCTGCGTTGAGCTGAGCGGTTCCGGTTTTTGCCGCAGCCTGAATGCCGTTGGCTAGGCGCATGCAGCATTTTGCTGTTCCCTCGTTGACGACACCCACCATCAACTCGGTTAAAAGACTTGACGTTGCGGGTGTCATGGGGGTCTTCCAAACTGTTGGCACTGTTCGTTGCAGTACGCCGCCATCGTGGTCGTAGGTGGCACCGATGACGTACGGCTTCATCATCACACCGCCGTGCGCAATCGAGGCCGCAACCATGGCCATGTGCAACGGGACCATTTGTGTATTGCCTTGACCAAAGCCACCGATACCAAGAAGCGGAAGGTTTTGGGTGAAGTAATCGACATCGCCGAATTGACTACTTGTCGCACGGGGAAGATCAAAAGGAATGTTTTCACCGATACCAAATCTCTTTGCGGCAGCAACCATCTTCTCTGGACCTAACTCGATGGCGGTGCGAGCGAAAGGGGTATTGCACGAACGGCGGAAAACCTCGGGCAAATCTCCGCCACATACTTTGTTTCCATAATTCTGAATTGGATCCGTTGTTTGCGGTGGAAGGAATTCGCTTTCATCGGCCCACATTGTTTCCTTGTTGATGAGACCATCGTCAAGCGCTGCCGCGGTGGTGATGACCTTGAAGGTAGAACCAGGCATATAACGCTCTTGGTAAGCGTTGGCCAATAGGGGTTTGCCCGGTATGTCATCGAGATAATTCAAAATATCGCCGGCAAGTTTGCTGTCTTGCACCGCCACCAGGTTGGTGTCGTATGTTGGCCAACTCCACATTGCTTTGACAGCACCTGTTGCGGGTTCAATGACGACAACACTTCCTTCGCGATTTCCTAAAGCGTCTTTGGCAGCCTGTTGAATATCGGAATCGATTGTGGTTTCGACAGTGCCGGTGGTGTCTTGCCCGTTAAACAGAGATCGAAAACCCTTGAGTTGCTGTTCAATTGTGCGCCCAGACAACACATCGTTCTGCACTTTTTCAATTTGTGTTGCTCCGTAACCAAATGTGAAATAGCCAGTGATTGCCGAATATAAATCACCTTCGGGGTACGTGCGTTGCCAATCAAATTCACTACCTGCTGCGTTACGAACCGAGGTGGCAATAACGACGCCATCGCTTGTACGAATATCACCTCGAGGATCATTGAAGTCACGCACGGTTTGGCGGGTATTTCGTGTGTCTGCGTCAAGAGTGCCCTTTTTACCTATCTGAATGAAATTGAGTTGTGCAAACAAAATGACATACAGCACGATGAGTACAACTGCAAAGCGACGGATGCGTTGATTCACGACAGCGCCTCAAGCTCTTCAGGATGTTTTTTGATTCGCCGCTGTGCAAGTCGAGCAGCAAAGCGTTCACCAAAAGTTGCAGTGTCAGGGATTTCACCCAAACGTCGAGCCGAACTATCGCTGACACGAATCAATAGGGCAAGCAAGACATAGTTCGAGACCAAACTTGACCCGCCATAACTCACAAAGGGAAGGGTGATTCCGGTGAGAGGAACGACACGAATGACTCCGCCAATAATAATGAACGCTTGGATTCCAAGAATTGTGGTGAGTCCGACCGCCAAGAGTTTTTCAAACGGACGAGTGGCGCGCATTGCCGTACGAAGTCCGGCTCCGATCATCAATAGAAACGCAATCAGAATTGCGGTCGCACCAACGAGGCCGAGCTCTTCGCCGATCGCTGCGAAGATAAAGTCGTTCTTGGCTTCAGGGATTCGTGTGGGATCACCGAGTCCTAATCCAGTTCCGCTGACTCCGCCACTACCAAGCGCATACATCGCTTGAGCAACTTGATAACCCTTACCTTGATATCGACTCCATGGGTCGAGCCATATCGCGACTCGTGTTTGTACATGATCAAACATGAAGTACGCAGCAGTGGCGCCGGCAACAAACAGGCCTAGCCCAATCACTAAGAAACTTGTCTTTTCAGTAGCCACCCACACCATCACGATGAACAAAGTGAAGAACAAGAGACTTGATCCCAGATCTTTCTGACCAACCATGACGACTACAGAAAATCCCCATGCTGCGAGCAATGGGAGAAGATGTCGGGGTTCGGGTAAGTAAAAGCGACCTACTTTCCATGTACCCGCAGCAATGAGTTCGCGATTATCGGCCAGGTATCCAGCAAAGAATAGAGCTAATGCGATTTTCGCAAATTCACCAGGCTGAAAATTGATGGGACCAACGCTGACCCAAATGCGCGCGCCACCGGATGAAAAACCAAGCCCAGGGACCATGGGCAAGAGTAAAAGTCCAGCTCCGAAAAAGAAAAACGTCCACTTGAATCGCGCTAAATCATTGACACGTTGCACGATAAAGAGAACCGCAACAAACGCAGCAACTCCAACGAAGGTCCATGTTGTTTGTAAACCCGCGAGTCGTTCTGACAAACGAGCAATCATCACGTAGCCGATTCCGTTTAACAGTGTCGCGACCGGCAGCAAAGTCGAGTCAGCCCCATGAGCCAACCAACGCACTCCGATATGCGCTGACATTAAAACCAAAAGCAATGCAGCCAAGAAAGGCAAGATGCGTGGCGGAATGACCGAGTTTTGGCCGAGTGAGGCAAGTGTGTACGCACCAGCAGTAATGATTCCTGCCATGAAGACAAGACGGAATTCGGTAGAACGCCGTCGAGCGGCGATCACATTGTTGGTCTCGGTCACTGGCTCGATGTGATGGCCGAAATAATCACCGTTGCGGTGATTGCTAACGATGCCAACCACATCGCATATGTCGCAACTGTGAACCAACGTGATGGTCGCGTGGGAGCCAAGTGTTCGACAACCACCGCTATTTCTTCGGTGATCGCTGGTTCAGTGACAGTTGGTTGCTCAACAACGGGCGGAATTTCAACAACTTCATTTGCTGGCACTTCAACTTCATCACTCACTGCAAAATCTACGACGACAACAGTGATGTTGTCGCGACCACCGTTGCGATTCGCAAGATCAACTAGGCGATCAGCTAGATCTTGAACTGAAATTGATAAGCGGATCTCCGTTTCGATTTCGTCATCATCGGCCTCGTCAACCAAGCCATCGCTACACATAATGAAGCGATCTCCATCTTCAACGCTCATTGGGAAGGTATCAATATCCACCCATGATTCAATTCCCATGGCGCGCAACACGATGTTGCGTTGAAAGTGAACCCGTGCTTCAGCACGCGTAATGGCGCCGCGATCAACCAAAGTTTGCACATGCGAATGATCTTTAGTGACTTGGCGAAGTTCGCCGTGACGCCACATATATGTGCGACTGTCACCGACGTTGGCAACAACGATCTGATTGTCGGGTGCATTAGTAACGGCAAGACCAGTGAGTGTCGTTCCCATGCCAGTCTTTGATGTGTCGTGCATCGCTTCCATGTAGATCGCAGTATTGGCAGTTGAAATAGCGTCGGCTAACAAACCAGGCGATGAGACACGAACTTTGGGATCGGTATAGACCTCTCGAAGAATGCGCACAGCGATTTCGCTGGCAACTTCGCCGGCGCTATGACCGCCCATTCCGTCGGCAACAAAGTACAAACCTTCAATAGTTACGTAATTGTCTTCGTTCCCATCGCGCACTTGACCCACGTGCGTAGAAGCACCACATGTTGCATGGATCATTTGATGGCCTCAACGATGGCTGAACCAATTTGCACTCGGTCGCCAATTTTGAGATTGACGATCTGATCAATTCGATTGTTATTGACGAAAGTTCCATTAGTTGACGCAAGATCTTCAACATAGGTGCGGCCATCGTTTGTGACGAAACGTGCGTGATGAGTACTTGCGAACTCATCGTCGTCAAGACACATGTCATTGTCGGTGCTGCGACCAACGGTGAAAGGTTGTTCGGGGGTAAAAGTGAATCCTCGAAGTGGTGCGGGAGAAATCACTTTCATACGGGCAACACGATACGGGCGTGGAACCTTGACTGCGCCGACAGGGGAGTCCGGTGTGACTGTTTTCGGTGCGCCAGACCCTTGAGCCGACTTATTGACTGCGGGAATTCGCACTTCATTCCACACCGCCCACAACACGCGAGCAAAGAAAAGGTAGAGCGCAAGCAGGAGAACAATCTTGAGAACTCCGAGCAGTTGATCAGTCATATTTGGTAACCGTGCAACGGTTTACTGGGCCTCATAACGAATGGAATGACTTCCGACCGAAATAATGTCACCGTCGCGAAGTGCCCGTTCGAAAGTGATGGTGACACCGTTGACTTTGGTGCCATTGGTGGAACCCAAATCGTTGACGGCGTAACCCCCGGCCAACGCTTTGATTTCAGCGTGACGACGACTGA
Source organism: Actinomycetes bacterium (assembly GCA_037138315.1). Classification (GTDB taxonomy): domain Bacteria; phylum Actinomycetota; class Acidimicrobiia; order Acidimicrobiales; family Ilumatobacteraceae; genus Casp-actino8. The sequence goes on along the minus strand of JBAXIP010000099.1, from coordinate 830 downwards.
CATTCGAATCATCGAAGGCAATATCGCATTCGGCAAGACGACCAATGCTGAGTGTGGTTTTACCCAATGTGATCTTTCGATCATCAGGCAAGATGACGCGAGCCACAATTTCGCTGGCGCCGGCTTTGACTACTGACGAGTCAACGTCAATACGACCTGTGCCAACGGATTGATCAATCTCAATCGTGACTGATACAGGGCCACGAAGGTGGTAGTTCTCGTCGGCGCAGTATTCCTTGACGGCCTCGGCGAGTTCGGTGATCAGAGCCGATTCAATATCGGCCAAGGCGGCCTGATCATCGGGAGCAAGTCGGACCACAAACTGATTGGGCACCACGCGGCGGCCCTTCATATCGACATTTCGGTTGCTGTCTATTTCTTTAATGAGTCGGCGGCCGATTTCGATCGGGCGGACATTGCTTTTAAATGCACGGCTGAACACACCCTCGACCATACGCCCTAGACCATCCTCAAAAGATTGCAGACCCACAAATTCTCCTAGAGAGAAACTTCTTGTTGATCGCCTCAGGGTATCGGGGGTTGGGGGGATGGTGAGGGCGTCGGTACCCTACAAGGCGTTACTCGGGCGAGTGGCGAAATGGCAGACGCGCTAGCTTCAGGTGCTAGTGATCGTAAGATCGTGGGGGTTCAAGTCCCCCCTCGCCCACAAAGTTGGTGCACACATCCACTGCCCATTTTTCATGATGGGGCTTTCCCTAGTGGCTGACGCAATAGAGATGAGCCAAACTGTTCTTTGAGACACGGGGGTGTGGCGATGGAAACAGTTGTTCAGGTTGCTCAGGGGCAGTTGCGGGGTTCAGTAGAAAACG
>JBAXIP010000098.1:0-7687 GCA_037138315.1 Actinomycetes bacterium | reverse complement strand
GAATGGGAAGCCTTCAATCGCACCGTGACCGACTGGGAAAAGAACCGTTACTTCGAACGGATCTGAGCGAGAGTATTTGCGGTGAAGTTTGGCAATTGTGATATCTGCATTCTTGCCGATGCGGGCAGTAGCGTCGGGAGCAAAGATCGGAGTTTGTCATGAACGCAGTCGCGGGTCGTCTACAAGGAAAAGTTGCCATCATCACCGGAGGATCCTCGGGTCTTGGTCGCGTTGGTGCCGAACTGTTTGCCCGTGAAGGCGCGCAGATTGTGATCGCTGATGTGGTTGATGGCGACGAAGTTGTTGACGCAATCGATGCCGCTGGTGGCGAAGCAACCTTTGTGAGTTGTGACGTTAGCGATGAAGGTTCGGTTGAAGCAGCCGTTCAGCACGCTGTCGAAACTTTTGGTGGCCTACACATCTTGTACAACAATGCCGGCGTGATGTTGAGCGATGATGATGGTCCGACCAACACTTCAGTTGATGTGTACCAAAAGACGATGGATATCAACGTGTTGGGTACATTGCTCGGCTGTCGCTATGCGATTCCGGCAATGTTGGCGTCGGGCGGCGGCTCAATTGTGAATGTTGCGAGCTTTGTCGCCCACATGGGTGCAGCCACGCCGCAAGTTGCTTACACCGCATCTAAGGGCGCAGTGCTCGCAATGACTCGTGAGATCGCGGTCATTTATGCTCGTCAAGGAATTCGCGCGAACTCATTGTGTCCTGGTCCGATCATGACCCCGATGTTGGCCAAGTTCTTGAGCGACGATGCCAAGCGCAACCGTCGCCTTGTGCATATCCCCATGGGACGTTTTGGCGACCCGATCGAAATTGCCAATGGTGCGTTGTTCTTGGCGTCAGATGAGAGCAGTTGGATGACGGGCCAATCACTCATCATCGACGGTGGCATCACCGCGGCCTACGTCACCCCTGAATGAACTAACCCAGATCTTTTAGTGAAGAATCACTAAGCCGTTGGCGGTAAGTATTTCGGCGGACAACTTTGCATTGTCGGCGTAGTTGAGAGTGATGTTGGCTTCTTCATCACCAAGTTGTGCTTCGTCACTGACTGCCGACAAGAACAAGTCGATTGAACGCGGTTGTGGATGAAAAAGATCAAGCACCATCAAGGTTCCACCAATGGGCATGTCGGCCGTTGGATGAACGGTGCGACCCCAATCAATGAAGAACGGCAACACACCGCCTTCAGGAATCGGAAGTGATGCGAGCGTTAATTCCCATTCGAGCAACACGCCATCGGGCCGTTGACGACTCATGGCTCGCACGTCGCCCGGATCAAACCCAACTTCACGTGCGGCCTGCACGACATCAACTAATGCACGTTGCGGAGCAGCGCACCACCCAACAAGCGATGCTTCTTTGAGATCATCAATACCGAACGGACGCGGATTCACGGGCTCGGGTTGAGCGGGGTCGGGTCCAACAATTTCGAGATAGGTGCGACCGCCAAGACCAAGCAAAGCATTGAAAGTGCCGAGCCCAACATGGGCTCCGCCCGGGGTTGGGGCGACGCCAAAACGGGCTTCGATGTCGGCAACGGCGGCCGCCAGATCGGGGGTCGCGTAGACGAGATGGTCAATATGAAGGTTCTTGCTCATGGTGGTACCTCAGAGCCTGACAAACTAGAGGGCATGGCACAAACTCCTGAAGACGCAACCGGACCAATTCCTACAATTGGCACCGGACCCAAAGTGGCATTTCTTGGACTCGGAGTCATGGGCGCGCCCATGGCCAGTCACTTAGCCAAGGCCGATTACCAGATCACGGTGTACAACCGCTCGGCGCCCAAGGCTTTGGCCTGGGTGGCGCTCAATCGCGGCTTTGCCAAGCCCACACCCGATGAAGCTGTTGAATATGCCGATTTTGTGATGATGTGCGTCGGTAACGACGACGATGTGCGGTCGGTTGTCTATGGTCCGCAAGGCGCCTTGGCAGGCATGAAGCCTGGCTCGATTTTGATTGACCACACCACGGCCTCGGCTGATGTTGCCCGAGAAGTGTCGGCGGCGTGTGCTGAACGGGGGATTGGCTTCGTAGATGCTCCGGTCTCTGGTGGTCAAGCCGGGGCGCAAAACGGGGCGTTGACAATTATGTGTGGCAGCGACGACGAGGCGGTGTTCCAGCGGGCTAAGACTGCGATCGCACCGTATTCACGGGCATGTGAGCGTCTTGGAAAAGCTGGCGCTGGCCAATTGGCGAAAATGGTCAACCAAATCTGTATTGCTGGAATCGTGCAGGGTCTCGCCGAAGGAGTCAATTTCGCGCAACGGGCCGGTCTTGATGTCGACAAGTTGGTTGACGTCATCGGCAAAGGTGCAGCCGCAAGCTGGCAGATGGACAATCGCGCCAGCACGATGAACCGTGGAGAATTTGAGTTTGGCTTTGCTGTTGAGTGGATGCGCAAAGACTTGGGTATCTGCCTCGATGAGGCAAACCGCAACGGTGCCCGCTTGCCCATGACTGCGTTGGTTGATCAGTTCTATGCTCAGGTCAGTGCTCGTGGTGGAAGCCGCTGGGATACCAGCAGCCTCGTGCATTTACTGCAAAACGACTGAGATATACAACGACCGACAAGCAAACGTACGAGCAATCGCTCGTGTCGTCTTGAAACATCTAGGCTGAAACCACGCAGCAGCACGCTGTCCGAGGTACCTGGGGGTAACTATGAGCCGCGAGAAACTTGTCGCAATGGCCGAGCGCACGATTGCGCATAACAAGGCCGGAACCGTGCACCTCACCGAATCAGTCACCACGATTCCTGCCTCGAACTACTTCGACCCCGAACGTTGGCAGCGCGAAGTTGACATGATCTTCAAGAGAGTTCCGTTGTTGCTCGCCATGACTGCCGAAATCAAAGAAGTCAATACGTATAAAGCCATTGATGTTGTTGGCATGCCCGTGCTCATTTCTCGTGGAGCTGACGGCATTGCTCGGGCATTCGTCAACATGTGCAGTCATCGTGGCGCGCAACTTGTTGATCCAGGTGTTGGCACGGCACGACGTTTTGCGTGTCCGTATCACAACTGGACGTATAACCAAGAGGGTGACCTTGTTGGCATTTTCAAACAAGACGATTTCGGTCAACTCGATACGTCATGCTTGGGACTTACTCAGTTACCAATCGCTGAACGTGCTGGCTTGATTTGGGTCACTTTGTCGCCCGATTCAAAACTTGACTTCGATGCTTTCTTTGCTGGTTACGACGAAATGCTCGAGTTCTGTGATTTCGCCAGTATGAATCATTTCGGAACCCGTATTTTGGCTGGACCAAACTGGAAGATTTCATTCGACGGTTACGTCGACTTTTACCATCTCCCAATTCTGCATAAGAACACGTTCGGTCCTGATATGTCGCCTGATGCATTGTTCCATCGCGTCGGACCTCACCAACGTGTGACTGGTCCGCGTGGCAACTGGGCAAAGCTCGAAGGTCGCCCAACGTCTGAATGGCCCGAGTCGGTTTTGACTGGTGGTGTGTGGAGCGTTTTCCCACACGGTTCAATCGCTGGCTTTGAAATTGAAGGTCACAAGATTTATCAGGTCGCTCGCGTGTTCCCTGGAGCGACGGCCGACGAATCGGTGACATACCTTGACTTCATTTCTACGGCGCCCAAAACCGACGAGTTCATCGAAGCCGCCAATAAGCAAATCTTGTTCCTTGAGAACGTTGTTCGTGATGAGGACTATGCAACTGGGTTGAAGATTCAGCGCACCGTGAAGACCGGAGCTAAGAAGGTTCTGCACTTCGGACGCAACGAAGGTGGCGCTCAGTATGTGCACGGATGGCTCGATGCTTTGTTAGTCACTGCCGATGAAGATCTCAATGAATTGTTCCGCAACGGTATTGATGCCGGTCGCATTACGAACTACTGATTGAGAGATTTCGGTGTCTGAAATCGACGTGATTGAAATGATGCGTACGTGTATTGCGATGCGACATCTGAAAACCGATGTTGTGCCTGAGGACCTCATCAGAAAAGTCATTCAAGCGGCGACGTACGCATCAAACCCTGGTAACAGTCAAAACTGGAAATTCATTGTGGTGCGTGATCGTGCCCGCAAAGAACGAATGGCGACTGCGGTTCAAGCCATGCTCGGTTCTCACTTTTCGGGCGGACCAACTGGTGACGCATCACGCGACAAGATGATGGCCGGTGCTCGCCGACTGGTCGAAGGATTCGCTGATGTTCCGGTATGGATCTTCGTTGTGGGGTTTAATCAATACCCACCTCATGATCCGAATGAAAAGTTCGTCTGGTCGACGGTGTACCCAGCTTCGCAAAACTTGGTTTTGGCTGCTCGGTCGTTGGGGCTGGGAACAACGTTCACGACATTTCATTATGTGGCTGAGCAGAAGTTCAGAGAAGAGTTGGGTTTGCCCGATGACGCGTACTTGGGTACCGCGATCGCGATGGGCTATCCCGAAAAGAAGTTCGCCAGCGTGAATCGCAAGCCAGTTGATGAAGTGATTTGTTGGGAAATATTTTCGTGAGGGAAATATTATGAACGGAAATATCTCGTGACCGGTGTTGGATTGTGCTTGCCGCAACTTGGTCCCCATGTAAGGGCTGACATTGTTGCCGAGTTTGCTCGTCGTGCTGAAGCGATGGGGTACGAGGCTCTGTGGGTGCAAGATCACTTCATGTATCCAGAAAAACCGATTCGTGGATATGGCGGACCCGATCGCTTGCCGCCGCATCAGTACAAGTCGGTGTTCGCGCCCACTGAGACTCTGGCCTTTGTCGCCGGCATCACATCAAAGGTTCGACTAGGAACCAGCATTTTGGTTGCGGGCAACCATTGGCCGGTTCCGCTAGCGCAACGTTTGGCCACTATTGATCAGATGTGCAATGGTCGTTTAATTGTTGGTCTTGGTGTGGGTTGGAATGCCGAAGAACACACTGCGTCCGGCACCGAAATTGAAACGCGCGGTCGCCGTATGGACGACTTCATTCCAGCGATGTTGGCATGTTGGCAAGAAGATCCGGTGTCGTATGACGGACCAATCTTTTCGATACCGAGTTCGTTTGTGAGTCCGAAGCCCGTGCAGAATCCGCGACCAAAGTTGTTGTCGGGAATGTGGTCGGCCGACGGTATGGCTCGTACGGCGAAATGGTTTGATGCGTGGAATCCGGCGGGCATGCCAATTGGCAAAGTACAGAAGATTGTCGCCGGCTTGAATGAGCAACGTAGTGCTGAACAGAAGCCGCTCGAGGTTTACTATCGCTCGTTTATTCAGGGGCCACTTGCTCCACGTGCTGCTGATGGTGACAACATGGCCGCACTTGTTGCTGATGCGACTGCGTGTCGTGAGGCTGGCTTCGTTGAGTTAACACTTGAACATAATTTTTGGCAAGACATTGAAAAGCCCGAGGACTGGCTTGATGTTCCCGAGCGTTTCTTGCCGATAGTTGAAGCGGCGCGCGGTTAAGCAAGAAATATATAGCCAAGAAATATTTCAAAAAGTTTTGTGATCATTCACTTTTTTGATTGACTTTGTTGCACCCCTGATGTATCTTTAGTTTGTCGACTTCCCATGACTTCTGTTTCTTAATCGTTTCGTTGGGAGGTGAAAATCGTGAGTATTTCCAGGGTTATTGAGCGAGTACAAGCTCTAGCCGTGAATGACAAATCGGTTGGTTCGATTGATGTGCTTCGTGAAGGTTTGAAGGATATTCGCTGTCTTCAAGCGTGGCTTGATTCGTTGCAATCACGTTTGGTCGCAACTATGTCAGAACTCAATTCTGTGATGCCCGAAGTTGAACTCATTCGTGAAAGCGGACTGTCTACCTCTGATGTGCGCAAAGTGATGTCCCGAACCGAGACCATCGGATCGGTTCCTGTTTTTGGCGAAGCCTTGGCCGAAGGAAATGTGACATCAGCTCATGTTGACGCCCTGTCAAACGGACTCAAGATCTTGGGTGAGCAATCAGAACGATTGGTTGATCGGGCGCCAGAATTATTGGCCACGGCACAAACCATGACCGCCGATGAGTTTACGAAATTTGTTCGTCGGACCGCACAAACTCTCGCTGATGACGGTGGTGTTGGCAGATTCGAGAAGCAACGCCGTCAAACTTTCCTTCGCCACTGGATTGATGCCGATGGTATGACCAATCTGTTTGGAAAATTCGATCCCGAACGGGGTTCGGTGGTGACAGCGCTGCTTGATGCCGGAGTGGAAGCGATGTTTCATTCAGGCGACGGCGAAGTTCAGATTGATTGTGATTCATCCATTGAACCCAATGATCATCGGCGGGCATTGGCGCTCGTGGCTATGTTGCAAGGTCGCCCAGATGGTTTGACCGGTATCGCCCTTGGTGGCTCTTCGTGTGATCGGCCAGCTCGTGCTGAAATTGTGGTCCACATCGACTACGAATTGTTGGCTGGTGGTGCTGGTGAGCGGCGACTCGGTGCTGAGCGTACGTGCCGAACATCAAATGGTTCAGAACTGACCGTTGAAACGATTCGTCGTTTGGCGTGTGAAGCCGAGATTATTCCGCTGGTACTTGATGGCAAGAGCGTTCCACTCGATGTCGGGAAATCGAAGCGATTAGCCACGGCCTATCAACGCCGGGCATTGGCCGCAGTGCACGAGACGTGTGCGATTGATGGTTGTTCGGTGAAGTTCAGTCATTGCGAACCGCACCACATTGATTATTGGGAAAACGGGGGAGAAACCGACCTCAACAACTTGGTTCCACTCTGTTCACGACACCATCATGCGGCGCACGAAGGCGGCTGGAAGCTAAGACTCAATCCCGAGACGCGAAAGTTACTTGTTCAACGCTGAGGGATCGGCAAGCAGATCGACGATCGACTTGCAGAACTCGGCGGCGGGTGCGCCATCAAAGACTCGGTGATCCCAGGTGAGGCTCAAGGTCATCCGCTTGACGGTTGACACTTTGCCCTTCTTGCTGACCACAACATCATCGCGTAAACGACCGACACCAAGAATGGCGGTGTTCGGCGGATTGATGACCGGGGTAAAGCCGTCGACGCCAAACATGCCGAGTGTGCTCACCGAGAAGGTTCCGCCTTCGAGTTCGGCAAGGCCCAACTTGCCTTCACGTGCAGCGCCAGACAAGCGCTTGGTCTCAGCAGCGAGTGATGACAGGTCAAGCGACGTGGTGTTCTTAATGACCGGCACGATGAGTCCCTCGGGCAGTGCCACGGCCATGCTCACATGAATCTCGGGCAAAAGGGCAATACCTTCGGCGGTGACTTGTGAGTTGACGATCGGGTGCAGTTTCAATGCTCGAGCCGCTGCAGCGATGACGTAATCGGTGAAGCCCGGCAGGCTGTTACTTGAATTATTAGCGTTACTTGAAGATTTACGTATCTCGCGATCTTCGACGATGGCGTCAAGATCGGCATCCATGTGCAAGGTGAGTTGCGCCATGTCTTGTAACGATGACTGCATGCGCTTAGCGATTGTGCCGCGCATACCGGAGATTTTTTTAATCGACGTTGGCGTCTGGCTGGCAGGTGCGAGGGTCGAGGTTGTTGATGTTGATGTAGATGTTGATAATGCCGGTGTTGTTGATGTCGATGACGGCGTGGATGTTGCTGGTGCGCTCGGTGAGCGTGAACCGGCGAGTTGCGCACGTACGAACGCGGCAACACCTTCTTTGGTGACACGGCCATCGGTGGCGTCGTAGGG
>JBAXIP010000097.1:0-7706 GCA_037138315.1 Actinomycetes bacterium | reverse complement strand
TTCTTCATGAGCCACTGGGCGTAATGGAATGAACCCATGCCACCATGACTTGCCGATTCCATGTGATCAAAGCCGCGATGTAAATGGCCATCTTCAATGAGCGAGTGTAAACCCGAGTTGGCTAATTGATTTTCCACGAACCGCAGGAATGGATCAAGGAACGGCTCAAAGTGAGCTTTGCCGATCAATGCAGTTTTGTACCCAGCATCATGCAATGTTGTGGCAACACTCGGCGCATCGTTGGGTAACGGAACACCATTCATCCAGACACCGTGAGTCGCGACATGCTGTCCGGTGATCATGGTGGAACGTGATGGCATGCACACGACATTTTGCGGATGCGCACGGTTGTAGTTGATACCCGTTGCAGCCAGTGCGTCAATATTGGGTGTTCGCGCAATTAATCCGCCGTTGCAACCAAGAGCGTCAAAGCGTTGTTGATCGGTCGTAATGAAAAGAATCTTGCGACCCATTACTTTGCTCCGTTCTTTGCTGAATTCTTTTTGGCTGCGAAAATTTCTTGCAGTTTTTCTAAACCAGATCCGGCAGCGCCGATGATGATGAGACCCATTGGCTCGGGGTCGATGTCAGTGCCGTACATCACCATGCAACGGTTGGGTCCGTCCGGGATCACATCGACGGTTCCGAGGTGTGACTTGACGATCAAGTTGTTGACAATTGAGTACTGAAATCTCCGTAGGTCATGATCGAGGGTGATGATGTCTTCTTCGAACCGCAGACCACTTGCCAGGTTGATCCACCTTTTGTTGCCAACGACCTCGCATGAAGTAATAGGAAACCAGTCGTGAAGGCGAGCCGGGTCGCCCACTAGTTCCCAAACCTCGGCGGCTGGGGAATCAATAAATATGTGGCGGCGAACTGTTCCCATTACTTATTACCCTAACGAACCAAAGTAGTTTCACCTCAACTGTCAATTGAATGAAATAACTCGGCTATTCCCTGAACCGTGACCATGTGCTAGTCATATGTCAGTGATTTGGACAAAATCACGGCAATTGGGGGCAGTTGCACATGGGGCAAATGTGAGCAAGGTGAATCAGGTCGTGAGATCGTTGCGTGGCGCCCTTGTACCCCTGAGCCCGGCGATCGCACTGGTAGCAGTACAACTCGTCTTTTTTGGTCTTCCAGCTGGCGCCTGGATTCGAGCGGTTGTCATCGGTCTGTTGACGGCACTTCTCGCAGTCGGAATGGCCTTGGTATACCGAGCCAATCGCGTCTTGAACTTCTCTCAAGCCGACCTCGGTTTCGTGCCCGCCACATTGTCGGTCGGCCTCATTGTTTTCAACGGATTGCCGTACCTTTTTGGCTTCGGCGTGGGGCTGGTCGGTTCGTTGGTGCTTGGAGCAATTGTTGAATTGGCGATTGTCCGACGCTTCGTACGTTCACCACGATTGGTGTTGACCGTCGCCACTCTCGGAATTACTCAATTGCTCACGGTGCTTGCGCTTCTCGTGCCAAAGATGTGGGGCAAAGTTGCGGCTTCACAACGCATCAACCCACCAATCAGTTGGAAACTAACGATTGGCACTTTCATTCTCAATGCGAACGATTTAATCGCGTTGATTGTTGCCCCAGTGGCGATGATTGGTGTCGGCCTCTTCTTATCTCGGACGACTCTTGGAACGGCTGTTCGCGCGGCCGCCGAGCGCAGTGATCGCGCGGCCTTACTCGGTATCCCTGTCGGCTGGTTGTCGACTGTTGTCTGGATGCTGGCTTCGGTGTTGTCGTTTCTTGCACTCTTTTTGCGAGCCGGCATTTTGGGAGTGCCGATTGGCGGAGCACTGTCTATTTCAAATCTGATTTTGGCATTGGCTGCTTTGGTCATCGGGCGACTACGCAATCTGCCGACGATTGCGGCAGCGGCTGTTGCGCTCGGAATTCTTGAGTACGGAATTCAGTGGAACGCTGATAGCCCGTTGTTGGTTGCACCGTTTGTTGGTGCAGCCGTCATGGTGGCGTTGTTATTGCAGCGACGAGGCACCACACGTTTAGATCAAGACACAACAGCATCATGGAGACTTGCCGACGAAGTTCGTTCGTTATCCGTCGAAGTACGACGACTGCCTCTTGTACGTCTGTTGCGCTGGGGAGTGTTCGCGTTGATTGGTGCAGCCGTATTCGTTTTTCCGATTTTGTTGCGCACAGATCAAGTGATCAAAGTGTCAGCAATTTTTATCTACAGCATCATTGGTGTCTCGTTAGTGGTCTTAACGGGATGGGCCGGGCAAATTTCGCTCGGACAAGTGGGCTTTGTGGCCATTGGTGCGGCAGTGAGTGCCAAGTGCACATCACAATGGAACATTGACCTGTCGCTGTCATTGGTTATCGCAGCGATAGCTGGAGGAGTCGCAGCATTCATTGTTGGAATTCCTGCGTTACGTCTTCGTGGTTTATATCTAGCTGTCGTCACATTGGTGTTTGCCCTCAGTGTGACTGAATGGTTCTTGAATGATCGATTCTTTTCGTGGATTCCCACTAGCCGAATTAAGCGACACCCATTGTTTGGCCGAATCAATATCGATACACCAACGCGTTTTTATGTGTACACGTTGATTGTCTTGGCAGTCGTGTTCGTCTCTGTGCGCGGTATTCGGCATAGTCGTACTGGGCGAGCCATTTTGGCGCTTCGCGATAATGAAAAGGCTGCACAGGCTTATGCGGTCCCGGTGATTTGGGTCAAGCTCACTGCGTTCACCATTTCTGGAGCGGTAGCCGGAGTCGCCGGCGGCTTGTACACCCATCTCAACTACAGCTTCGATATTTCTAGCTACAACGTTGGTCGAAGTCTTGAAGTTTTCACCGCGTCAATTGTCGGTGGTCTTGGTTCGTTGTTCGGTGCTGTTCTTGGTGCGGCGTACTTGCGGGGTATGGAATGGTTTGTCACCGCCGACGAATGGCGCTTCTTGTCAACCGCAGTTGGTGTGCTCTTTGTGCTTTTGGCCTTGCCAGGAGGACTTGGTGCATTGGTGATCCGTATTCGAGATGATCTTTCGCAACGCATTGCGAAACGACACGCAATCAAGCAAAATGCCCAAAAGAATGAGGACGTGTCATGAGCGAACCACGCAGTGTTTGGGGCAACATTCGTCATCCTGTCGCTTCGATGAAGGACATATGCGGTGGCGAAGCTGCGTACCCGCTTCTGATCTTGTTTGGGTTGAATGCCGTTGATGAGCTTGATCGAGCAGCATTCGGAGTTTTACTTCCCGATATTCGCAAGCACTTCAATCTTGACCTCAGCACCATGTTGGCAATTGTCGCGCTGTCTAGCGTGGCAGCGTTGGCACTACAAGTTCCGATTGCGCAATTAGCAGATCGATCCAAACGCGTTCCATTGGCAGTGATTGGCGCCTTGGTATGGGGTCTCTTTTCCGGAATGACCGGAATCGCAATGGGCGTCATTGTTCTCACGATTGCTCGAAGTGGTTCTGCACTTGGCAAGGCCGTCGTTGACCCAACCCACAACTCCTTGATTTCTGACTATTACCCCATTGAAGTTCGAGCCAAAGTTTTCTCATTTCACCGAGCGGCAAACGCAGTTGGCGCATTTGTCGGTCCGCTGAGTGCGGGGTTATTGGCGCACTACTTCGGATGGCGCACGCCGTTCTTAATTTTTACGATTCCTACCGTGATCTTTGCAGTTCTTGCGCTCAAATTGAAAGAACCAATTCGTGGTATGTGGGAACGCAAGGCCATGGGTGTTTCTGATGAAGTTGCCAACACCGAAGAAGAAGCACCGTCGTTCTCTGAAAGTTGGCGAACGGTACAAAAGGTTCAGTCCCTCAAGCGCATTTGGTACAGCCTGCCTTTCTTGGCCACCGGCTTCATTGGTTTCGTCACACTTGCTTCGTTGTTATATGAACAAGAGTTTGGTCTTGATGAGCGGGCTCGTGGTGTTGCTGCAGCTATCGCTGAACCATTCCAATTAGTAGGACTAGTAGTTGGTGCTCGATGGTTGAGTAAGAAGTTTGCCGGCAACATTGCTGGTCTTACCAAAGTCGGTGCCTACGTTTCGATTGCCGCCGCGTTCTTGTCGGCGGCATTTGCACTCGCGCCGAACATTTATGTCGCCGTCGGTGTCAACTGTGTCATTTCAGCATCATTGGCGATGCTCGGACCAGCAACATTCGCCGGCCTTTCATTGGCGATTCCACCACGTGCTCGCGCGACTGGTTTCTCGGTGGCTTCGCTGTGGATCATTCCGGGTTTAGCCGTGTTGCCATTTATCGGTTGGATATCTGACAAATTCAACATTCGTGTCGGCATGTTGGTCATGATTCCGTTGTTCTTAATCGGCGGACTGATTCAACTATCCATTCGCAATGTGATCATGGACGACATCGGTCAAGTGTGGCAATCGGCTGCTGCTCGATCAGAAGCTTTGTATGACCGGCGACAGGGCAACGCCAAGTTGCTACTTTTACGCGGGGTCTTTGCCGGTTACGACAATCGTATGGTGTTGCAGGGTCTCAATATGGAAATGGAAGAAGGCGAAATTGTCGCTCTTCTCGGAACAAATGGCGCGGGTAAAAGCACTCTTTTGAAAGCCATTAGCGGAACGGTCGAAGCCGATAAGGGAGCGATCATTTTTGATGGGCGTGATATCACTCACGCACCACCACATGAGATTGCGGCGATGGGCATTGTGCAGATGCCTGGGGGCCAAGGCGTATTTGGTTCTTTGACAGTTCGTGAGAATCTTGAATTAGCCGGATGGACGCATCGACGAGATCACGAAGGGGTCGAGCGTGCTCGGACCGAGGTACTTGAGATGTTCCCGATTCTCAAAGATCGACTTGATGACGCTGCTGCCAATTTGTCTGGTGGTCAGCAACAGATGTTGGCGCTAGCAATGAGTTTCATCATGCGACCGCGAGTCTTATTAATCGATGAACTGTCACTCGGCCTTGCGCCAGTGATTGTTGCGCAGATGCTGCCCGTGGTTCAACGTTTAGCCGATGAAGGTGTCACGGTAGTTCTCGTTGAACAAAGTGTCAACGTTGCGCTCACTGTCGCTCATCGGGCGTATTTCTTAGAGCGTGGTGAAATTCGCTTCTCAGGCCCAACGGCTGAGCTTTTAAATCGCCCCGATGTTTTGCGCTCAGTGTTTCTTTCCGGTGCTGTTGCAAACGAATCAAACGATGCAGATTCAAGTAGAGAACCACGCGTTGTAAGTGAACGTGTTGTGCTTCGCACCGAGGGAGTGGTCGCTGCATTTGGTGGTATCCGTGCAGTTGACGGTGTTTCGTTGGTTGTTCACGAACAAGAGATTGTCGGCATCATTGGTCCTAATGGTGCTGGCAAAACGACTTTGTTTGACTTGATCTCTGGATACACATCGTTGTTTGCCGGCGAGATTGAGATTGAAGGAAAGAATGTTTCGAAGGCTTCGCCGACTCACCGGGCCACTGCTGGTCTTGGTCGTTCATTTCAAGATGCACGACTCTTTCCAGAATTATCGGTGCACGAAACACTCGCAGTTTCGCTTGAGCGTTGGGTCAAAAATCGTAGTGCTTTAGCAGCGGCTTTATACCTGCCACCAGTCTTCGAATCGGAAGATGCAATTAGCCAACGAGTTCGTGAACTGATTGAACTTCTTGGTCTCGGTGATTACGAACAGAAATTTGTACGCGAGTTATCAACGGGCACTCGACGCATTGTCGATCTTGCTTGTCTAGTCGCTCATCGTCCAAGTGTGATCTTGTTAGACGAACCAACTTCTGGACTCGCTCAACGTGAAGTTGAAGCCCTGTCGCCAGTGGTTCGTCGCCTGCGTGATGAAATGGGTGCGGCTCTGCTCATTATTGAACACGACATTCCGTTTGTCTCGTCGGTATCTGATCGTTTGATAGCGCTTGACCAGGGTCGAGTGATCGCCGACGGAATTCCCGAAGAAGTTCTTGCACATCCAGTAGTCATTGAGTCATATTTAGGTACATCAAGTGCCGCGATCGCCCGTTCAGGGCAAGGGGGATAGTCATGCAACCAGCTAGCAGTTCATCCGAAAATAGATCCGGTGGATCTAAGTCCTTAAAGAAATGGGGTCCTATTGGAGCCCTGATTGTCATCGTGGTCATCGTTGTGGCCATTGTTGTGTCGTCGGGGGGCGACAAGAACAAGAACGCAACCGACACGGCAGCCCCGGTAACTACCGAGGCACCGGCAGGAAGCGACGTTCCCTCGGATTCAAATCCCAGCGGCGCAGATACATGGGACTTCCCACTTTCATATGTCAAAGCGAAAGAAATTTTGACTGATGCGGCTTTCAGCGCGATCGATTGGGGTGCACGGTGCGATACCGAGTTGGGCACGATTGCTGTTCCCGATTATTTCGCACCGCCGTGTATGGCCCCATTCACCGGAGATAACGGTGGCGCGACCGCAACCGGCGTCACCGCCGATGAAATTACGATTGTGCACTACTTGGGTCCCGATAACGATCCAATTATTGATTACATCACAGCAGCTGTAAAAGTTGATGAAACCAATGCGCAACAAGAAGAAACAATCAAAGGTTTCATCAATTTTTTTGAGACCTACTACGAACTGTACGGGCGCAAAATTAAGTACGTGACCTACGAAAGTACGGGCCTGGCAAACGACGAAGTCACTGCTCGTGCTGATGCTCAGCGAATTGTCGAAGAGTACAAGCCATTTGCGGTTGTCGGTGGTCCAGCGTTAACTAATGCCTTCGCCGATGAAATGGCAGCTCGTGAAACAGTGTGTATTTCTTGTGGCGGAGGAACCGCTCAGTGGATGGCCGATCGTGACCCATATCTCTGGAACCTCGACGGAAGTGCCGAACAAAAGCAAGTTCAAGTCGTTGAGTTCATCGGTAAGCAACTCGCTGGCAAGCCGGCTTCACATGCCGGTGATGCTTTGAAGGCCGACACTCGTAAATTCGCGGTTGTTTATGAGGCAAGTGGCGGTGCCGAGTCGCAACGTTTGGCCGATCTCATGGAATCACGTATGACCGAGGCTGGGGCCAAGCCCGATCTGATGCTTCCGTACACACTTGACCCGGGAACGATTCAACAGCAGGCTTCGCAAGTTGTCGCCAAGCTCAAGGCTGCTGGCATCACAACAGTTGTGATGGCAACCGATCCTGTGGCCCCTGGCAACTTCACACGTGAAGCGACGACTCAGGAATACTTCCCCGAGTGGTTGGTCGCTGCAGCAACTCTTACCGATACCAACGCATTTGGTCGTGGGTACGACCAAGCACAGTGGGCACACGCATTTGGTGTCACCAGCTTGGCGGTACGCGTGAATCCAGATGTCGTTGGATCAAAGATCTTGTACAAGTGGTTCACAGGTCAAGACGCGCCCGCTCCGCTAGGTGCACCAGTATTCATGCCCGGATTCAGTTTGCTGTTCGCTGCATTGCAGGGAACCGGTCCCACTTTGACACCACAAACTCTGGGTGACTTCATTAAAACCCTGAAGACGAAGCCCGCCCTGACTGCCGCGTATCTCACCTATGGCGAACAGGGCATCTGGGACGAACCTGATTACAACGGCATCGATGATGCCACTGTCTTCTGGTGGGATACCGCAGCGACTGGACCAGATGAGAACGGTCGTGAAGGTACTGGCTTGATGAAGTTTGTTGACGGTGGTAAGCGTTACTTGCCAGGTGAATGGCCAACTGAAGACAAGTTGTTTGTTCAAGATGGTGCGGTATC